>JBOHLV010000250.1:0-2246 GCA_050729815.1 Allostellaceae bacterium | reverse complement strand
AGCACAATTCCCCTTTCCTCGCCATCGCCGACACACTCGCCCGCCGGCCGCTGTTCGACACCGGTTGAGCAATTACCGAATGAGAACAGCGCGGATTGTCAAAGCCGGCTACAGATTTCGCGTGCGGTCGATAAGTCGAGCGAGCGCTGATTCCGGAAAATGTCATTCCTTGTCCGCCCGGCCACCCATTCGGCTCTTCGTGCCCCGGAGCCGACCTCCGTACTCGCCGTCACGATAGGCGAGGTCGGGTGGAAACCGGCCCTTCGAATGAGCAAAGGCACGCCAAACGGCCGGGTCGACCCAAGGCGGACATTGCGAAGGGACAGGCCCTATGGCACCAGCCCTATGGCAATAACGGCAAGGTCGCCGGCGCGACCTCAGGCGGGGCCCGATCGCATCCGCCGCTCGAGCAGGCGCCGCTCGGCTTCGAGCCGCATCAGCGGCAGCGCGCGGGCGTAGGCGGCGTGCGCCGCTTCTGGCCGGCCGAGCCGACGCAGCAGGTCGGCGCGGGCGGCGTGGAACGGCCAATAGCCATCGAGCTCGCCGCCGGCAGCCAACGCGTCGACGAGTTGCAAGGCGCGCGCCGGCCCCTCGACCATCGACAGCGCCGCCGCGGCATTGAGCTCGACGACCGGGGAGGGCTGAAGCCGCAGCAGCACCTGGTAGAGCCCGGCGATCTGTGGCCAGTCGGTCTCCGCAAAGCTCGGGGCATCGGCGTGGAGGGCAGCGATGGCGCCCTGGACGCCATAGGGGCCGATGCGATCCGGCCGGGCCAGCGCCCGCTCGACCAGCGCTTTTCCCTCGGCGATTGCCGCGCGGTCCCAGCCGGCGCGGTCCTGCTCCTCGAGCAGCAGCAATTCGCCGGCACCGTCGCTCCGGCCGCCGAGCCGGGCGGCGTGCAGCAGCATCAGGGCGAGAAGGCCAGCGACCTCCGCCTCGTCCACCAGGAGGGTATCGATCAGCCGCGCGAGCCGGATTGCTTCGGCGCACAGCTCCGGCCGCGTCGCGTCCTCACCGGCGCTCGGTGCATAGCCCTCGGTGAAAACGAGATAGACCACCGCAAGCACGCCGGCGAGCCGCTCGGCGAGGACCTCGCGGCCGGGCACTTCATAGGGGATGCCGGCGTCGCGGATTTTTGCCTTGGCGCGCACCAGCCGCTGCGCCATCGTCTCCTCGCTGGTGAGGAATGCCCGCGCAATGGCCGGTGTCGGCAGGCCGCAGACGACGCGCAGCGTCAGCGCCACGCGCGCTTCCATGGCGAGCGCCGGATGACAGCAGGCGAAAATCAGCCGAAGCCGATCGTCGGCGATCTCTTCCGCGCCGGCCTCGTCGAGCGGCGGACCGATTTGCCGCTCGATCTGCGCCTCGACGCCGACCTGCTTGAGCTTGCCGCGTAGCGCGATCCGCCGCCGCAGCCGGTCGATGGCCTTGTGCCTGCCGGTGTTGACCAGCCACGCCCGCGGATTGCTGGGGATGCCGCTGGTCGGCCAGTGCTCAAGTGCGGCGGCGTAGGCGTCTTGCGCCCCCTCCTCGGCGAGGTCGAAATCGCCGACGAGGCGGATCAGCGTGGCAAGCACCCGATCCGCCTCGCTGCGATAGACAGCCTCGACGGCGCCCCGGGCGAGGAGCGGCTGCATCGGCTCAGTACATGCGCGCCACGGTGTCGATGGGCCGCACCTCGACCGCCCCGGCGGTGAAGGGGATGCGGCCGGCAACGGCCATGGCTTCGTCGAGGTTCTGGGCCTCGATGATGTAGTAGCCGGTGAGCTGTTCGCGCGTTTCGGCGAACGGCCCGTCGGTCGTCAGGGACTTGCCATCGCCACGCCGGATCGTCGTTGCGGTGTTCGGCGGTTTCAACCGGTCTCCGCCCTTGAGATGGCCGCTGCGCACGATCTCCTGCGTAAATTTCGCATAGGCTTCGCCCATCGCCTTACCCTGTTCGGGGGTCATCGTCATATAGGTCTCGTCGGCGTAGATCATCAGCAGGTACTGCATAGTTTGTCTCCGTTGCTGGCATTTGCTACCGACAATCGGTCGAATGGTAGCGGAGCGAATCGACAGGCGCTGCCGAAATTATTCGTCGCCGGCCGGAGTTCATTCTTCCGCGCGTCCTCGGTTTCGAGCAAACGCAGCAAATGCCGTCCGGCGGGCCGTCATCGACAAGAAGGCTGGCCAGGTCACCGCATGGAGCATGCTGGCCCAAGCACCCCTTCGCTCGCTTCATCGAACATCACCTTTCCACCATG
>JBOHLV010000249.1:0-8949 GCA_050729815.1 Allostellaceae bacterium | reverse complement strand
GGTTGTCGGCGTGGAGCTGCTCCAGCACCTCGTTGGCAGCCTTCTGCATGACCGTCGCCCGCGGATCGTAGTTCTTGTAGACGCGGTGGCCAAAACCCATCAGGCGGACTTCGCTGTTCTTGTCCTTCACCTTCCTGATGAACTCCGGGATCTTGTCGACGGTGCCGATGCCGTAGAGCATGTTGAGCGCGGCCTCGTTGGCGCCGCCATGGGCCGGGCCCCAGAGGCAGGCGATGCCCGCGGCGATGCAGGCGAAGGGATTTGCGCCCGAGGAGCCGGCGAGCCGCACCGTCGAGGTCGAGGCGTTCTGCTCATGGTCGGCGTGGAGGATGAAGAACCGATCCATCGCCTTCGCCAGCACCGGGTTGATGACGTACTCCTCGCACGGCACCGAAAACATCATGTTGAGAAAATTCTCGGCATAGTTCAGTCGATTGAGCGGATAGACCAGCGGCTGGCCCGTCGTGTATTTGAACGCCATCGACGCGATCGTCGGCATCTTGGCGATGAGGCGATAGCTTGCCACCATCCGCTGGCGCGGATCGGAGATGTCGGTCGAATCGTGATAGAAGGCACTGAGCGCGCCGACCATACCGCACATCACCGCCATCGGGTGGGCGTCGCGCCGGAAGCCGAACAGGAAGCGCGACATCTGCTCGTGCACCATGGTGTGGTGGGTGATGTCGCGGACGAATTTCGTGCGCTGCTCCGCGGTCGGCAGCTCGCCATTCATCAGGAGGTAGGACACCTCCATGAAATCGCTGTGCTCGGCCAGCTCCTCGATGGCATAGCCGCGATAGAGCAGCTCGCCGGCATCGCCGTCGATATAGGTGATTCGCGATTCGCAGCTCCCGGTCGAGGTATAGCCCGGGTCGTAGGTGAAATAGCCAAGCTCACCATAGAGCTTGCGGATGTCGATCACCTTTGGGCCGACGGTGCCCGACAACAATGGGAATTCGGCCGAGCGCCCGGTCGAATTGTCGATGATCGTGGCGGTTTCCCTGGCGGCGGCCTTCTTGGGACGGTTGGTTTCGGCCAAGCTCATGACGAGGCTCCTCAAATGCGATCCAATCCTGGGATGCTGCGCTGCAACAAGCGACAGTCTAGGCCCGATGGGACCTCGAATCAAATGTCGGATTTTTTACGGCGGCCCGGTCGCCGCCACCGCGTCGGCGATGCGGCCGAGACACTCCTCACGGCCGAGTATTTCCATGATCGCAAAAATCTCAGGCGAGCGGTCCGATCCGGTCAGCGACGCCCGCAAGGGGCGGGTTAAATCACCGAGAGCCGCCTTATTTGCGTCAGCGAATTCCTGAATGGTCGTTTCCAGATTGGCTTTCCTCCAGTCTACGGATGCCAGGATCTCCACCAGATTGGCCAACAATGTGCGGGAGCGACCGGCAAGGGAAAGCGACGCCTTCTTGGCGATCGGAATCGGTCGCTTGGCAACATAAAATCTTGCATTGTCAATAAGTTCAATGACCGTCTTAGACCTAGGTTTCAATTGAGCCATGGCCTTTATCAATCGTTCAAGCTGGATCGCATCCAATTCGCCGAGCCGCGACACCATCAATTCCAGGAGCCGGTCGTCATCGGCTTGCCTTATGTAATGGCCATTGAGGTTGGCGAGCTTGGCGAAATCGAACCGGGCCGGCGACTTGCCCAAGCCATCGAGATCGAACCAGGCGATCGCCTCGTCGGTCGAAATGATTTCGTCGTCGCCATGGCTCCAGCCGAGCCGCAGGAGATAGTTGCGCAACGCTTCCGGCAGATAGCCCATGTCGCGATAGGCCTCGACGCCGAGCGCGCCGTGCCGCTTCGACAGCTTGGCGCCGTCGGGGCCGTGGATCAGCGGCACATGGGCGAATTCCGGCACCGTCCAGCCAAGGGCGCGGTAGATCTGGGTCTGGCGGAAGGCATTGGTGAAATGATCATCGCCGCGAATGACATGGCTGATGCCCATGTCGTGGTCGTCGACCACGACCGAGAGATTATAGGTCGGGGTGCCGTCGGCACGCAGCAGGATGAGGTCGTCGAGCTGCGCGTTGGCGACGGTCACTTCGCCCTGGACATGGTCGCGGATGATGGTGACGTCGTCCCGCGGCGCCTTCAACCGAACGACCGGCAGGATGTCGGGCGGCGCGTCGCGGGGGTCGCGGTCGCGCCACACGCCGTCATAACGGATCGAGCGGCCTTCGGCCTTTGCCTGCTCCCGCATCGCGGCGAGTTCTTCCGAGCTCTCATAGGCGAAATAGGCATGGCCCCCTGCCAGCAATTCCCGCGCCACCTCGGCATGACGCTCGGCCCGCGCCGATTGGTGGACGACATCGCCGTCCCAATCAAGTCCGAGCCAGCGCAGGCCGTTGATGATCGCCTCGATTGCCGCCACCGTGGAGCGCGCCCGGTCGGTATCCTCGATGCGCAGCCGGAAGCGGCCGCCGGTGTGCCTCGCATAGAGCCAGTTGAAGAGCGCGGTGCGGGCACCGCCGATATGGAGGAAGCCGGTCGGCGACGGGGCGAAGCGGACGGTGACATTCATGGTCGCGCGGTCTTTAGCACAAACCCGTCTTGGCGTAGAGTCTCGCCATGCCGTCGTCGGGGGTAGCGGAATGGCAAGCGGGCGATGGTGCCGCGGCGGCGGCACGGTGGCGGCTTGCGCCCGCGGCCCTTGGCGGCTGGTTCATCGCCAATCTGAAGGCGGAGCGCGGACGGTGGCCGCTATGGCTGCCGGTGTTTCTCGGGGCCGGGATCGGCGCCTATTTCTGGCTCCGCTTCGAGCCGCCCTGGTGGATCGCGCCGGCCGGCCTGGCGGGCGGCATCGCCCTTATCGTCGTTACCCGATGCCGCTATGCCTCGATGGCGTTGCCGGCGGCGGCGCTCATCGCCCTGTCGTTCGGTTTCGGCCTGGCGCAGTTCGAGACCATTTGGGTCGCGGCACCGGTACTACAGCGACGGATCGGCCCGGTCCGGGTGGCGGGACGGCTCATCTCGGTCGATCCGCTGCGCCAGGGCAGCCGCCTCGTCATCGCGCCGCGGATGATTGCGGGGCTCACGCCCGCCGCGCTGCCGGCGCGGGTCCGCATCCATCTCTGGCAGGGCGGCAACCGGCTCATTCCCGGCGAATGGCTGTCGCTAGACGCCGTGCTGATGCCGCCGCCCGGTCCGGCGATGCCCGGCGGTTATGATTTTGAGCGCCGCGCCTGGTTCGAGCGGCTGGGCGCGGTCGGCTATGCCCGTGGCGGGGCGAAGGTGATCGCGTCGCCGGCGGGCACCGGGCCGGCGCCGTGGGAAACCTTCATCGAGGCAATCCGCACCAATGTGACAGCACGGATTCATGCCGTATTGCCGGGCGCGACCGGGGCGATCGCGGCGGCGCTCATCGCCGGCGAGACCCATGCCATCCCGCCCGCCGATGCCCAGGCCTTTCGCGATGCCGGCCTCGCCCACATCCTGGTGATCGCCGGCCTTCATATGGGGATGGTGGCGGGCATCGTGTTCTTCGCGGTGCGGGCGCTGCTGGCGCTGTTCCCGTTCGTAGCGCTGCGCCTCTCCACCAAGAAATGGGCGGCGCTGGCGGCGCTTCTCGTCACCTTCTCTTATCTGCTCCTCTCCGGCGCCACGGTGTCGTCCCGCCGCGCCTTCATCATGATCGCGCTGGTGCTGCTCGGCACGATCATCGACCGCGTCACCTTATCGGCGCGCACCCTTGCCACGGCCGCGGTCGTGATCATGCTGCTGGCGCCCGACAGCACCACCGGGCCCAGCTTCCAGATGTCGTTTGCGGCGGTGGCGGGCCTCATCGCCTGCTATGAGGCGGCGCGGCCGCGGCTCTTGCGTGCCTACGTCTCGGCAGGTCGCGGCCGGCGCCTCGCGCTCTATCTCTTCGGCATCATCCTCACCACCGTGGTGGCGACGCTGGCGACGATGCCGTTCACCATCTACCATTTCAACCGCTTCCCGCTGTTCTCGATCACCGCCAACATCGTCGCGGTGCCGATCACCGGCTTCTGGATCATGCCGTGGGGCATTGTCTCCTGCCTCTTGATGCCGCTCCATCTCGAGGCGCTGGCGCTGGTGCCGATGGGCTGGGGCATCGCGGCGGTATCGTTTATCGCCCATCACGTCGCCGCGTTGCCACATGCCGTGCTGAAGGTGCCGAGCATGCCGCCCTTCGGCCTCGTGCTGCTGGCGTTCGGCGGGGTTTGGCTGTGCCTATGGCAGCGGCGCTGGCGGCTACTCGGCCTCATTCCGATCCTTGCCGGCTACGCCACCCTGCTCCTGGTGGTGCCGCCAGACATCCTCGTCTCGCAGGAGGACGCGCTGGTTGCGGTGCGCGCCGCCGATGGCGGCTACATGCCGTCGCAAGCGGGTGGCGATGCATGGACCCTCGATATGTGGACCCAGCATGAGGCCGCCGCGCTCGGCCCCGCCTGGCCGCGCAACGGGGTGAGCCGCGGCGGCCGGCTCCGCTGTCATCACGGCGGCTGTGTCTATCGCACCAAGGGCGAGGTGATCGCCATCGTGCCGGACAGTGCCGCGATCCGTCGTGCGTGCGCCACGACCGACCTCGTGATCAGTCCCGCCGACGCGACCTATTGCGCCGGCGCCCGCCTCATCGACGGCGTCGAGTTGAAGCGCCGCGGTGCCGCCGCGATCTGGCTCGCGCCGGGCCGCATCCGGATCGAGAACGTCAGGGACTGGCGCGGCCGCCGGCCCTGGGTGCGGGCGCCAACGCCGCCAGCACCCGGCTCAATAGCGCCGCAGCAGCCCCACCAGCTTTCCTTGAACCTTGACCCGGTCGGGGCCGAAGATCCGCGTCTCATAGGCCTTGTTCGCGGGTTCGAGCGCGATCGAATCGCCGCGCCGGCGCAGCCGTTTCAGCGTCACCTCGTTATTGTCGATGAGGGCGACGACAATGGCGCCGTTGTCGGCGGCGTCGGTGCGCTGGACGATGACGGTGTCGCCGTCGAGAATACCGGCATCGACCATGCTGTCACCGGCGACCTCGAGCGAATAATGCTCACCCGTGCCGATCATAGCGGCCGGGACGCCGAGTTGGTTCGAACTGTCGCGCAGCGCCTCGATCGGGGTGCCGGCGGCGATGCGGCCGAGTAGCGGCAATTGTACCACCTCGCCACTGCCGCCATTGCCGGCGGGTGCGGCCCCGGGCAGCGGCGCCTTGAAATCGCCGCGGATGACGGTGGGCGAGAAGCGTCCGCCGCCGCGCTCGCCGCTTTTCGGTCGCACCGGCGGGATCGCGGTCTGTTCCGGCAGCTTCACCACTTCGAGCGCCCGCGCCCGGTGGGGCAGGCGGTGGATGAAGCCGCGCTCCTCGAGTCCGGTGATGAGGCGATGGATGCCCGATTTCGACCGCAGCCCCAGGGCCGATTTCATTTCCTCGAACGAGGGTGAGATGCCGTCTTGGCCGAGGCGCTCATTGATGAATGAGAGAAGCTCGTATTGCTTGCGTGTCAGCATGATCGCTCCCGTTGCCGGAGGTAAGGAACAAAACCGCAACCTGGGAGCTTGTTCTAGTTTGGTTCGCGCGCGCCGTCAAGGCTCATTCTTGGCGTCGGAGTGACAGGGGTCCGGCGATGGCTTCAAGGGATTTTTGCTCGGCATCGACGCCGATGACGATTTCCGCGACCGCCGCCACCAGCATCAGCACCGAAGCGACGATATAGCCGGCAAAGAGGTTCCAGCGCGAGCCGGTATCGATCAAATGGCCGAAGAACCACGGCCCGATGACGCCGCCGACGCCGGTGCCGACGGCATAGAAGATGGCGATGACGAGGGCGCGGATTTCGACCGGGAACAGCTCACCCGCCGAGAGATAGGCGGCGCTGGCTGCCGCGGAGGCGAAGAAGAAGATGACGCTCCAGGCCGCGATCTGGGTGTCGGCATCGAGATAGCCGACGGCGAAGAGCCACGCCGTCACCGCGAGCAGAAGCCCCGCCACGATATAGGTCCCGGCGATCATGGCACGCCGGCCGATCGTGTCGAAGAAATGCCCGAGCAGCAGCGGGCCGAAGAAATTGCCGGCCGCGATCGGCAGCATATAGCCGCCGATCTGGTCGGCGGGGACGTGATAGAACTGCGCCAGGATGAGGCCCAGGGTGAAGAACATGGCGTTATAGAGAAAGGCCTGCGAGGCCATCAGGATGAACACCAGGAGCGAGCGTTTGGGATGACGCCGCAGCATGGCGTCGAACACCGGCGCGAGGCCGAATCGCGCTTCGGGATGAAAGGTTATGGTGGCAAGCCCGTCGTCGGGCGGCGGCTTGCCGGCACGGCGCTCGATCTCGGCCATGGTTTGCTCGGCCTCGATATGGCGGCCATGGGTCAGGAGCCAGCGCGGGCTTTCCGGCACATAGCGGCGCAGAAACAGGATGAAGAGGCCGAGCACGGCGCCGATGCCGAAGCCCAGCCGCCAGCCGATATCGAGCGAGAAATAGCCGCTGTTGAGGACGAGGCTGACGGCGCCGGAGCCGATCGCAGCACCGATCCAGAAGCTGCCATTGATGATGAGGTCGATGCGGCCCCGGAGCCGTGCCGGCATCAGCTCGTCGATCGCCGAATTGATCGCGGAATACTCGCCGCCGATACCGAAGCCGGTGAGCGCCCGGAACGCGGCGAAGCTCCAGAAGCTCCAACTGAAGGCGGACAGCAGCACGCCGACGACATAGATCGCGAGGGTGATGAAGAACATGCGCTTGCGGCCGAGCCGGTCGGTGAGCCAGCCGAACAGCAACGCGCCCATCACCGCGCCGATGACATAGGCCGAGGCGGCGCCGCCGATCTGGGCGGCGGTGAGGCCGAGCGTGTGCGGATTGCGCAAAATCGGGCCGAGCGCGCCGACGATCGTGACCTCGAGCCCGTCAAGAATCCAGGTGATACCGAGCGCGACGACGACCAGAAGATGAAAATTCGACCAGTCGAGCCGATCGAGCCGGGCCGGGATATCGGTGGTTATCGTGCCGTCGCCGATTTCGTCCAAGTTCGATCGCCTCGCTGCGCGGGATGTCTTTACTTAGAGGGAAGAACAATCCTTACGCAAGTTTCCCCCATGACGCGCGCAAACTGGCATCCGCGGGACGGTTCCCCTAAGATCGCGGCGCTATTGGCGAGGAGCGGCATGTCGGATCACGAGCGGCGCCGGCTGACGGCCATCCTGGCCGCGGACGTGGCCGGGTTCAGCCGGCTTACGGGCGCGGACGAGGAAGGCACCATGCGCCGCCTGCGCGCGCTTCGCGCCGAGCTGATCGATCCCGCGGTCGTGCGCCATGACGGCCGCATCGTCAAGACCACCGGCGACGGGCTTCTGGTCGAATTCGCCAGCGTCGTCGATGCGGCGCGCTGCGCCATCGAGTTGCAGCGGGCGATGACGCGCCGCAACGAGGATTTCGTGGCGGAAAAGCGAATCGAATTCCGCGTCGGCATCCATCTCGGCGATGTGATGGTCGAGGCGGATGGCGATCTCCTCGGTGATGGCGTCAACATCGCGGCGCGGCTCGAAGGCATTGCCGAGCCGGGCGGCATTTCTCTTTCGCATGCCGCTTACGAACAGGTCCGCGACAAGATCGGGGAAAGCTTTATCGATCGCGGCGAGATCGCTTTGAAGAACATCGCCCGGCCGGTCCGGGTGTACGCCATTTCTCCGCCAAGTTACGCCACCCCGGCGCAAGCCGGGGTCCACTCTTCCGACGCCGCGCCCTCGACGACCGTGGACCGCGGCTTTCGCCGGGGTGGAAATAATGGAGAATCGCCCCGTCTTTCCATCGTCGTGCTGCCATTCGCCAATATCGGCGGCGACCCGGAGCAGGAATATTTCGTCGATGGCGTCACCGAGGATTTGACCACCGAATTGTCGCGGCAATCGGGCGCCTTCGTGATCGCGCGCAACACAGCCTTTTCGTACAAAGGCAAGTCACCGAACATCCGCGATGTCGGTCGCGAACTCTGCGTACGCTATGTGCTCGAAGGTTCGGTGCGGCGCGGCGGCAACCGGCTGCGCGTCAATGTCCAGCTTATCGATACCGAGACCGGCGCGCATCTTTGGGCCGAGCGGTTCGATCGCGACTATGGCGACCTCTTTGAGATGCAGGACGAGATCGTGGCTCGCCTCGCCCGGGCGATGGAGGTGGAGCTGACCAATGCCGAGGCACGCCGCGCCGCGCGCGCCGTCAACCCCGACGCGATGGACCTCTATTTCCGCGGCAAGGCGGCGATGAATCGCGGTTCAAATCCCGAGATCCTGCGGGAGGCACGCGGCTTCTTCGAGCAGGCGCTGGCGCTCGACCCGAAGCAGGCCGATGCGCGGGCGGTGCTCGCCCGCATCTTTGTCGCCGCGATTATCCAAGCCTATTACGACGGCCATTTCATGGAAGATCGCGCGACCTTGGCGCGCATGGCCGAGGCGATGGCGATCGATGCTCTTGCCATCGCGCCGAACCATGCCGCGGCACATTTCGCGCTGGGCTTGCTCTATCTTTGGACCGGCCGCCAGGCCGCCGGCATCGCGCAGTTCGAGCATGCGATCGCGCTCGACCGCAATTTCGCCGAGGCCCATGGCGGCATCGGCAATGCCAAGAACCTTTCCGGCCGCGCCGAGGAAACCCAGGCGCATATCGACGAGGCGTTCCGGATCAGCCCGCGCGATCCCGAGGCCTATGTTTGGCATTTTCTCGCGGGCCTCGGCAAACTCCTGCTCGGGCGCGACCAGGAGGCCGCGCTCGCCTTGCAAAAGGCCGTCGAGGCGAACCGCAACAGCCCGCCACAATATTTCTATCTCGCCGCAGCGCTGGCGTTGACGGATCGGATGGCAGAGGCCCGCGCCGCCGCGACAGCGGGGCAGGCGCTTGATTCGGGCTTCACCATCGCGAGCCGTCTCGCCGTGCTGGTATCGTCGCATCCGACCTATGTCGCGCAAATGGCCCGCATCCTCGACGC
>JBOHLV010000248.1:0-5431 GCA_050729815.1 Allostellaceae bacterium | reverse complement strand
GCTTGATCGCGTCGGCGACGAAATCGGGATCATCGTCGCCCATCAGCTCGACCCCGTTTACCACCGCCGACAGCGGTCCGGCCAACTCATGACACAGCCGCGCCGTCATCAGTTCGAGGACGTGCATATCGAGGTCGCCGCTCATTCGCTCTCCGTCCCTGGTCGTCGGGCATTATCGGTCGAGTTGCCGGCGGGGAGCAATGCTTCCGCGCGGGCGAGATCGGCGGACGTGTTGATATTGAAGAACGGGTCGATCGGCAGCGCCGGAAATTCGACCCGCGCGAACGGGTGGCGGGCGGTCCAGGCATCGACCTTGCGCAGGCCTTCCTCTTCGAGCGCCCGGCGCAGCGCCGCGCGCTGCTCCACCGGCCATAGCGCGAATACCGGATGGACCCGTCCCGCGGCGGCGGCCGAGGCGATCGCGGCATGTTCCCGGCCGCGCGCCGCGGCGAGCCGCGCCACCAGATCGCGCGGGAAGAACGGCGTGTCGCAGGCGAAGCTGGCGACGCATGCGATCCCGGGACGCGCGGCCGCCCAATCGAGCGCCGCCAGAATACCGGCGAGCGGCCCGGCGAATCCGGGAACCGCATCGGCCAGTACCGGAAGGCCGAAATCGGCGAAGCGCGCGGGATCGCCATTGGCCGAGAGCGCGAGCGCCGCGACCTGCGGTTTGGCGCGGTCGATGACATGGGCGAGCAGCGGCCGCCCGCCGAGCGGCAAGAGGGACTTGTCCTGGCCGCCGAGGCGCCGCGCCCGGCCGCCCGCCAGGATGATACCGAGGGTCGCGGATAAGGCAGCGCTGGTTTCGGCCATCTATTTCGATTGATCAGGATCGCTCGCGTTCTATGCTATCCGAGTTCACATTGAGGCGGCTAGAACCCATATAACTGGCACCATGATCGATCCCTTCGGCCGTTCCATCTCCTATTTGCGCGTGTCGGTAACCGACCGCTGCGATTTCCGCTGTGTCTATTGCATGGCGGAAGACATGACCTTCCTGCCCAAGGCGGAAATCCTTACCCTTGAGGAACTCGACCGGCTCGCCGGCGCCTTCATCCGCTTGGGCGTCCGAAAGCTGCGCCTCACCGGCGGCGAGCCGCTCGTCCGGCGCAATGTCATGTGGCTGTTCCGGGCGCTTGGCCGGCATCTCGAGACCGGCGCGCTCGACGAGCTGACCCTCACCACCAATGGCAGTCAGCTTCAAAAATATGCTGGCGATCTGGTCGCGGCCGGGGTCAAGCGGATCAACATCTCGCTCGATACGCTCGACCCGTCCAAGTTCAAGGCGATCACGCGCTGGGGCCGGTTCGACCAGGTGATGGCTGGAATTAAAGCCGCGAAGGATGCTGGATTAAAAATTAAAATCAATACAGTAGCGTTGAAAGATGTGAATGAAGATGAACTAGATCGCCTGCTCGCCTGGTGCGGGGAGGAGGGTTTCGACCTCACCTTGATCGAGGTGATGCCGCTGGGTGAGGTCGGTTCCGGCACCCGGGTCGAGCAGTATTTGCCACTCTCCATGGTGCGCTCGCGGCTGCGCCAGCGCTGGACCCTTGAGGACAGCGATCACCGCACCGGCGGCCCCGCACGCTATTACACGGTGCGCGAAACCGGCGGCCGGCTCGGCATGATCACGCCGCTCACTCATAATTTCTGCGAGAGCTGCAATCGCGTACGGCTCACCTGCACCGGCACGCTCTTTATGTGCCTCGGCCAGGAGGACGCGGCCGATCTCCGGGCGCCGCTGCGCGTCGGCGAAAGCGATGGCCCGGTCGAGGATTCGATCCGCGCCGCCATCGCCCGCAAGCCCAAGGGGCACGACTTCATCATCGACCGCCGCCACGACCGCCCTTCCATCGGTCGGCATATGAGTGTGACGGGCGGCTGATCATCGGCCTATAGTGCCTGCCGTCATGAGCGGGCCTCCCAAGATCGCGATTTTCGCCAGCGACGCACCGGCGGCCCAGGCGGCGCTCGCCGAACTTCAGCGCCGCTATGCCACCGTGCCGGCGGAAGAGGCCCAAATCATCATCGCCTTGGGCGGCGACGGCTTCATGCTGGAGACGCTGCACCGGTTTCGCGACAGCGGCGTGCCGTTCTATGGCATGCATCGGGGGAGCGTCGGGTTCCTCATGAACAATTACAGCGCCGACGGGCTCACCGAGCGCATCGCCCTCGTCGAGCCGGTGGCGATTCACCCGCTCGAGATGGAGACGGTCGATCGCGCCGGTCGCACCGAGACCGCGATCGCCATCAACGAGGTCTCGCTGGTGCGCCAGGGCCGCCAGGGGGCGAAGCTCAGGATCACCATCGATGGCGTGGTGCGGCTCGACGAGCTGATGGCCGATGGCGTGCTGGTCGCGACCCCGGTCGGCAGCACCGCCTATAACCTCTCGGCGCACGGCCCGATCATTCCCTTGAGCGCCGATGTCCTGGCGCTGACGCCGATCAGTGCGTTCCGGCCCCGGCGCTGGCGCGGCGCGCTGTTGCCGCATACCGCCAGGGTCCGGTTCGAGGTGCTGGAGATCGAGCGCCGCCCGGTCAGCGCCGCCGCCGATTTCACCGAAATCCGCGATATTGCTTCGGTGACGGTGCGCGAGGCGGCCGAAACCTCGCTCACCATGCTGTTCGATCCCGAGCACAATCTCGAAGAGCGGGTGCTGAAGGAACAGTTTTTGACCTGAGCGAACAACAACAAGAGGGGAGCGGCGCGTGATCCAAACCAGGTTGACCGAGACTTACGGCATTCGGCACCCAATAGCCTCTGCTGGCATGGCCTTTGTCTCGACCCAGCCGCTCGTCAAGGCGGTGTGCGCGGCGGGCGGCCTCGGGGTGCTGGGCGCGAGTGGCATGCCGGTCGAACTGTTGCGCGGCGCGCTGCGTGAGCTGCGCGCTGGCGGCTGCGACAAATTCGGCGTCAATATCATTCCCCGTTTCAACAACATCGAGCATATCGAGTTGTGCGCCGAGAACCGGGTCCCGGTCTTCGTGTTTTTCTGGGACGAGGTGCCGCCGGAATGGACCGCACGTATTCGTCGCGCCGAGGGACGGATCTGGATTCAGGTCGGCAGCGTCGCCGAGGCGCGAGCTGCCATCGACGCCGGGGCCGACGCGCTGATCGTGCAGGGTAGTGAGGCGGGGGGACATAATCGCGCCGTGGCCGCGACCCTGTCGCTTTTGCCAGCGGTGATCGACGCGGCGGATGGCGCGCTGCCGATCCTGGCGTCGGGCGGCATCGCCGATGGCCGCGGCCTCGCCGCGGCGCTGGCGCTGGGGGCCGACGGCGTGTCGATCGGGACGCGGCTGCTCGCGACGCCTGAAGCCTTCGTCCATGGGGAATATCAAAAGCGGCTGGTCGCCGCCGGGGTCGGGGACACCGCGCGACACAACATCTTCGGCCATGATTTTCCCGACGCGACGGTGCGCGGCCTCAAGAACCGGCTGGTGCGCGAATGGCTGGGACGCGACGAGCCGCCGCCCTACAAATCCGAACCTCCGGGCGGCCATCCGGTGATCGGCCAACTCGCGGTGTTCGGCCAGTCGATGCCGATGAAGCGCTTCACCGGCCTACCGCCGACCCCGGAATTCAGCGGAGATTTTGAAGAAATGAGCCTGCTTGCCGGCGAATCCGTCGGCCTTGTCGATGCAGTCCGTCCGGCCGGTGAAATCATCAATGACATGGTGCGCGAGGCGGAAGAGATCATCACCAATCGACTGCCGCGGCTGGTGAAGCGTTAAGGGCTCGCCAACAATTTCCGCTCCTTGGCGCCGACGGTCATGAAGGCCTGAGGCTTCTCGATGGCGCGGACCTCGATCTGGCGCACGCCGCCTATCGCGCCATCCCACGCCCCGACTGAGAGGTGAGGTAAAACTTTCGTGTCGTTGAGCTATCGTCGCGGGCCACCCCCGGTTAACCGCGTGCATGCGACGCATCGAATTTCTCAATACCCGTCACTATTTATCCCAACGCAGCTTCAGTGATTCACGCGGTACTGGACCCGTCTAATGCGAATAAGCTTGCAGGAAAACTCTGGGTTCTGGCCAGAGTGTGTTCCCACACTTCGCTCGGTTCCCAGCAACGCGACCTACCATGGGACGCGCAGGAGCCGCGAAGGGTTGGGCATTTTTAATGTGTCTTTCGGCCGGTTCGAGCGGCGCTTCACAGGGGTGTTAAAGGGATTGCAAGACCTCTCACCATTTTCTGATTTTCAAGGCCCTGAGGTGCCAATCGTTATTCGTGCCCTGCTGGACGCGCATCAGAGCCTCCTATACGACGTGTTCGAGCACGTTGAAGATTGCCAGAAGATCGCACAGATCTTTTTCGAAAATGACGCCATTGCGAATAAGTCAGCCGAATACAGGAAATTTCGCTCGGCGATGCGCGAGTTTCGCGACCCGCTAGCGCTGCGCGTTAATCGCATGAAGCACAACCAAGCACGGCTTGGTATCTTTCTTGCCGACAACTCTGTAATCCGAATCCCAGGATATAGCGTTCAAAACGTCGTGCGGCCCGGTACAATCGGACCAGATCCGATAATCTACAAGAATATCAAGCGAGGAGATATCGCAGCTACGTCATTCGGTCGAGATTTGCGCTGGCTCTTTTGTATTCTATTCGTTACCGCGCGCCTCCTGCATGACTTTATCGATGCCATCGTTAAGCGAAGGAAAGTTTTGCGGGAATCGGTTGAGGCGAATAAGCCATGCCACTGGACTTTCGATACAGCGATGCAAATCGAAGACCTTGCCGCGTTTGTCTATCCTAGCGAGCGCAATCCGCCCATTCCGCGCGTCACAACAAGCACTTTGGATACAACTCGGACGATGAATATCGAACTGTTGCGCGCCGGCAAAGCGCTTTCATTTGACAAGGCGCCTGGTGGCTCAGGTTTCAGGTTGACAGTGCAACAAGAAGGCGATGGGGTGTCACGCTCGTTTCAGGTTCCGTAGCCGCAGATGAGCTTGGCGCCGTGGTTGCGGAGGCACCCAGTCGGGTCATTGATATCATGCGGGCCGTTCGGGCAAAAATTGGCCCGATCGCGCAATCCTGCGTCGTGGCGGTAACGGTTTGCGCCGCAATCCATCGCGCAAAATGCGATTTTGTCGCCAAAAAATACCAAAAAGGCCAATTTAAGACGGTATATTAACGGCTTGACAGTTACCGTATAATACGTTAATACCGCTTCATGACTGTCCGTCGGAATCCATCGGGTATCGTGGGCTGGCCCATATTCGGGCGCTCGTCCCCTTGACC
Organism: Allostellaceae bacterium; assembly: GCA_050729815.1. Classification (GTDB taxonomy): domain Bacteria; phylum Pseudomonadota; class Alphaproteobacteria; order ATCC43930; family CGMCC-115725; genus JAATGI01. Next base: position 177 of record JBOHLV010000248.1, on the reverse strand, counting down.
GAAAGCGGTCATGGGGCTTTCGCCGGGGTGACAGGAAAAGAAATATCGCGGAACGAAGCCAATTTATCGGGGAAAATCAACGATTCGATGGCAAAAAACAAAGCCAAAACAAAGCCAATTCGGCGCGCCCGCCGGGATAAAGGAACCCGATTTGAGCCAATATCGCGGAAAATCGGC
>JBOHLV010000247.1:0-1515 GCA_050729815.1 Allostellaceae bacterium | reverse complement strand
CGGTAAGCCTCCCCGAAGTACCGCTCCTGGGCGTGCTGCCGGGAACCGGCGGGCTGACTCGGCTTATCGATAAGCGCCGGGTGCGGCGCGATCTTGCCGATCTCTTCTGCACGACGGCGGAAGGCGTGCGTGCCGACCGTGCCCGCGAATGGAAGCTGGTCGATGCGATCGCCCCGCCACAGCGCTTTACGGCGGCGGTGGCGGAACGCGCGCGGGCGTTGGCGCGACCCCGCGGCGAGAAGGGAGTGGCGCTCACGCCGCTTGACCGACGCATCGACGATGCGGGCTATCACTATCTCTCTGTCGATGTCGTGTTGGATCGTAGCGCGCGGACCGCGACGCTTACCGTCACCGCGCCCGATCATGTCGGGGCGGTTGACGATGAAGGGGCTGGTTGGTGGCCGCTCGCCATGGCGCGCGAGCTTGACGACGCGATCCTGATGCTGCGCTTCAACGAACGCGACATCGGCACCATCCTGTTCAAGACTCGCGGCGAAGCAGGCGCGGTGCTGGCAAGCGACGAATTCGTCCTCGCGCATCGAGACGATTGGCTGGTGCGGGAGACCATCGGTCTGTTGCGGCGAACCCTGTCACGGCTCGATGTCTCGGCGCGCAGCCTGTTCGCCATAATCGACGAGGGCTCCTGCTTCGCCGGTACGCTGTTCGAGCTGGCACTGGCGGCAGACCGCAGCTACATGCTGGCGGCGGACGAGGGCGACAATCTCGCGCCGCGGGTGATGCTGACGGCTGCGAATTTCGGCCTCTATCCGATGGTCAACGGCCTCACCCGGCTTCAGAACCGCTTCTGCGGCGACGCCGCGCCGGTGGGCGAGATCGAGAAGCAGGCGCGGATTCCGCTCAATGCCGGGAGCGCGATCGCGCTGGGTCTCGTTACCGTCGCACCGGACGAGCTCGACTGGGCCGATGAAATCCGCCTCGCCATCGAGGAACGTACGAGCCTGTCGCCCGACGCCCTTTCCGGTCTCGAGGCCAATCTGCGCTTTGCGCTGCCGGAGACGCTGGCGACGCGCGTGTTCGCCCGGCTTTCCGCCTGGCAGAACTGGGTCTTCAATCGGTCGAATGCTACCGGCGCCGATGGCGCCTTGAAGGTCTTCGGCACCGGCTCGAAGCCGAAATTCGAATGGGAGCGCGTCTGATGGCCATCGATTATCAGGAACGGATTCCGAATAACGTCGATCTCGGCGCCAACAAGACGCTGCAACGTGCCTTGGAACATTGGCAGCCGCGCTTTCTCGATTGGTGGTGCGAGATGGGGCCGACAGATTTCCTCGAAACGGAGCCGTATTTGCGCACGGCGGTGTCGGTCGATCGTGCCGGCTGGGCCACCTTCGGCCACGTCAAAATGCCGGATTATCGCTGGGGCATTTTCCTCGCCGAAGCGGAGCCGGACCGCCGCATCGGTTTCGGCGACGAATTCGGCAAGCCGGTGTGGCAGCAGGTGCCGGGGGAACTGCGCTCGACGCTACGGCGTCTTATCGTCACCCAGGGCGATAC
>JBOHLV010000246.1:0-8620 GCA_050729815.1 Allostellaceae bacterium | reverse complement strand
TCCGGTCGCCTCGATGGCGAAATCGACACCGCCCGGCACGATCTTGCGGATTTCGGCCACCACGTCGCCGGCGGCCGGATCGATGAGATGGGTCGCGCCCAGTTCCCGCGCCAGTGCGCGTTTTGGTTCCAGCGGATCAATCGCAATTACTGGCACGCATCCCGAAAGCGACGCTGCAGCGATGGCGCTTTGCCCGATGCCGCCGGCGCCGAACACCGCAAGGGCCTGGCCAGCCGAAGGGCGGGCGACGTTGAACACCGCGCCCATCCCCGTTGGCAGCGCGCAACCCAGCATGATAGCGCGCTGCAGCGACAAGCCCTCAAACAACGGCGTCAACCGATTTTCGCTGACGACGGCATGGTGTTGGAAAGTCGTGACCGCGCCAGCATTGACGTCGCGCCCGTTCCAACGATAGACGCTGCCCGGCACGTTTGCGCCGGAGCCTTTAAGCCAGGAGAGGATCACCTTGTCGCCACCCTTGAATCGGCTGCCAGGCGCCGCTTCGAGGACGGTGCCGCTGCCCTCATGACCCAGGCAATGCGGAACATAAGGGTCGGGCCCGCGATAGCCACGGGCCTCCAGAATCTGGGTATGGCAGACCCCGCTGAAGGCGATCTCGACCAGAACCTGGCCCGGCTTCAGCGCCGGAATGTCAATTTCCTCGAGTTGAAGCGGCTGATCCAATTCGACGAGCAGCGCAGCCAGCGTTTTCACATACGTTCCTTCATCAATTCGAGAGGCCGCGCCGCGAGACGCTGCTCGATCCGAGCGGCGATCTGATGACTGGAAATGCCGAAATAGGTGTGCGCATGCTCCATTTCGCCGGCCTCGTGCATGAAACGATCGGCCGTACCGCAACGCAGAAGGCGTGCCCTCGGCGGTTCGAGCCGGTCCGCCATCCATTCGGCGATCGCGGCGCCGAACCCGCCGATGAGACCATGCTCTTCAACCGACACGACCAGCGGATAGGTCGCGAACACCTCGGCCAGAAAATCGCCGTCGAGTGGTTTGATCGTTGGCATGCTGTAGACGCTGGCGCCAATGCCGTGACCCGCCAAGAGATCGGCCGCCTCGATCGCGGCGGCCGTCATCACCCCAGTGCCGAGGAGGCAGAGATCCGGTCCGGCCCGCAATTGAAACGTATGGCCGATGGCCGAAACGGGCCGCGCGGCGTGGAGATTGGGCTCGCCCTTCTTACCGATCCGCATATAGACCGGTCCGTCGAGCTTCAGCGCGTCATCGAGGCATGCGCGCAACTCGCCCGCATCCGCCGGCGCCAGCACGGTCATGCCCGGCAGCGTGCGCAGCATCGCCATTTCTTCGAGCGAGTGATGCGTCGCGCCGAGCGAGGCATAGCGCAGCCCCGACCCGGTGCCGACCAGCACGACCGGGACATGGTGATAGCAGAGATCGACCCGGATCTGTTCGATGACCCGGTAGGTCAGGAACGGCGTGATGGTATAGACCACAGGGCGAAGCCCGTTCATTGCGAGGCCGGCGGCCATCCCGACCATATTGGCTTCGGCGACACCGCAATTGAAGAACCGGCCCGGTGCCGCGGCCTTGAAATCCTCGAACATGCGATTGCCAATGTCGCCCGAGAACAGCACGACCGACGGGTCCGCCGCCGCCAGCTTGGTCAGCTCATCGGCAAAGGCGTTTCTCATGGCACCAGTCCTAGTTCCCGCTTGGCGGCCATCACCTCCTCCGCCTTGGGAATGCGATAATGCCAGTTGTTGTCGTCTTCCATGAAGGAGATGCCCCTGCCCTTGACGGTGTGGGCGACGATCGCCACTGGCTTGCCAGACCCGTTCGGTACCCGCCGAAGCAAGTCTGTCAACGCATCCAGATCATGACCGTCCACTTCATGGGCGTCCCACCCGAAGGCTGCCCACTTCTCCTTGAGCGGCGCCAGCGCCAGGGTTTCGTCGGAACGGCCGGTCGCTTGCCATTTGTTGTAATCGATGATGGCACAGACCCGGTCCAGCTTCTGCGCGGCGGCGAACATCGCCGCCTCCCAGACCGAACCCTCATTGCATTCACCGTCCGACAACAGCACGAAGACGCGATATTCCCGCCCTTGAATCCGGGCCGCCAAGGCATGGCCGAGCCCGATCGGCAGGCCGTGGCCCAGGGAACCGGTCGCCGCCTCGACGCCCGGCGCGCAATGGGGGCCGGGATGTTCGGCGAGAGCGCCGCCATCGACGTTGTAGCTCGCCAGCACGCTTGCCGGGAAAAACCCGCGCGCCTCCAGCGTGTTGTAGAGCGCTGTGGCAGCATGGCCCTTCGACAGGATGAAACGGTCGCGATCCGCCGCCGCGGCATCGGTCGGATCGATCTGCATCACGTCCCAATAGAGCGCGGTCAGGATATCGATGCAGGAGAGCGAGGAGCCGAGATGCGGGGTACCCGCCCGGTGCGACATCTCGACCACCGCGCCGCGCAGGCGCGCCGCGATCTTGGTCAGGCTTTCGTCCTTGATAGCGGCCATTCAGCCGACCGCCGCGGGACGCAACGTTTGGGCTTCGCCTGCGGCCAAAACGCCGGATACGGTCAGGTCGAGCAGCGCGTGAATCATGGCGACATGGCCAACCTCGACGAAGCCATATTCGTTGTCAGCGATATAGAAATTGACGTCGCCCAGCGTGCGCAGCGGATTGTTCGCCTGAAAGCCGGAATAGGTGACAACCGCGCAGCCGCCGCGCCGCGCCGCGCGCACCGCCTCGAGAATGTTGGCGGAACGGCCCGAGCTCGATATCGCAACCAGCACATCACCGCGGCGGCCGTGAAGACCGATCTGCTTGGCGAACACCTGGTCGTAGCCAAGGTCGTTGCCGAGGCAGGTCAACGCCGCGCTATCGTTGAAGGCAAGCGCGCGCATGCCGCCATTTTTCGAGAAATCGATCGCCATGTGGCTTGCGATGCCGGCCGAACCACCATTGCCGATGAACATGATCTTGTTGTCGCCCGCAGTGGCATCGCGCATCAGCCGCGCAGCCTGATCGAAGGCCTGCGCGGTGGCTAGCTTGCGATCGTCCGAGCCGGTGCAGGATGCATTCGCGACACAGCCATGCAACCGGGAAAAATATGCCGAGATAGACTCTTCCACCTCACACTCCTCTGGCAGGAAGCACATGAACCCGAATGGCGCACGATATCAAGGGCACGCCCCGCCGCCGCCGGTCACGTCAGCTTGAGTTCCTGCATGCGCATGATGTTGAAGTATTTCGAGTCACCGAACGAGTTGGGCAAATTTCCGGCGTTGAAGGCGCCGACCAGATCGCTCACCGCGCCCTCGATCGAATTCCGGCAACGGAAGCCGAGATCCCGCTCGAACCACTTGCCTGACACGTGATAGCTGCGTGGATCGTTCGTCGGCTCAAAGGTGATGCCCACCTGCGGCCCGACGACATCGCGAACGATGTTGGCGAGTTCGCTCACCGAATAATTCTCGTCGGCGACATTATAAACGCGACCGTCGATCGCCTCGGCCGGCAATTCGAGCACGTAAAGGTAAGCCGCCACCATGTCGTCAATATGGATATTGGGCCGCAACTGCTTGCCTCCCATCACCTTGATCTGGCCCTTGTTCACCGCGAAATTGGTCATGATGTTGACCACCACGTCAAGCCGCTGCCGCGGCGAGTAGCCGCAGACGGTCGCGGGGCGCAGCACCATGGTGGTGAAGCCCGGCTCACGCTCGTCCGTCAGAATCCGTTCGCACTCCGCCTTGAAGCGCGAATAGTCGGTGAGCGGCTCGAGCGCCAGATCTTCCGTCACCTCGACACCTTCCTTGACGCCGTAGACCGAAGAGGAAGAGGCATAGATGAAGCGCGAGATCCCCGCCTTCTTCGCCGCGAGGACCGTCGGCCGGAAGGAATCGAGATTGATCGAGCGGCCGAGCGTTGGATCGAGCTCGAAGGAGGGATCGTTCGAGATGCAGGCGAGGTGAATGACCGTATCACGCCCCCTCAGCGCGTCTTCCAGCGCCGGCGGATCGCGCACATCGCCTTTGATCAGAACCAGTTTCGGGTGATCCTTGACCGCGTTGAACACCTCTTCACCATAAATGAAGAGATCGAAGACCGTTACCATGTGCCCGGCATTGAGAAGCTCCGGCACCAGTACCGCGCCGACATAGCCGGCACCTCCAATAACGACGACGTTCTTGCCGCTCACGCGATGGGCCTCCGCCAAGTGAAATTCGATTTCATGGTCAAACGGCGCGCCGCGTCTCTTCCGACGTGCCGGTCGATGGTGTCAGATATTTGAACCAATCCGCCGTTGCTTCCCGAATGGTATCGACCGTCCATACCGGCGCGGTCCGCCAGTAGTCGATGTTTGCCAGCATTTCGGCGACGCCCTCTTCGAAGGAAACTTTGGGTTTCCAGCCGAGTTCCACGCGAATGTGCGACATGTCGGCGAGCGTGCAGTCCGGCTCTCCTGGCCGCTTCGGGATATGCACCGTCTCCGTGGCACCGAGCAGTTCGACCAGACGATTGACGCTCTGTGCCTTGCCGCTGCCGACATTATAGATGGCGCCGGCGGGCGCGTGCTCGGCCGCGGTACAGATCGCATCGACAATGTCGGTGACATAGGTGAAGTCCCGCGTTTGCTCGCCGTCGCCAACGATGGTCAGCGGCTCCTTCGCAAGAAGCTGGCCAAGAAATACCACGAACACCGCGCCGTAAGTCCCGGAAGTGCGGGCGCGAGGCCCATAGACGTTAAAAAAGCGAAGCGACACGGCCGGCAGGTTATAGAGTTGGGCCCAATGGCCGACCAACTGCTCGCCAAGATATTTGGTGAGGGCATAGGGATATTGGGGGCGTGCCGGGGCGGTTTCGGGTGTCGGATAGACATCCGGAATGCCGTAGCAGGAGGAGGAGGCGCTGTAGACGAGCCTGCGCACCCCATGCGCGCGGGCGGCTTCCAGCACCGCGAACGTGCCATCGACATTGGCATGAAAATAGGCTTGGGGCTCCTGAATGGAGGGCACGATATCGGCCCGGGCGGCCAAATGAAACACGCGATCGGCACCGGCCAACAGCCGCAACATGCCCGCCTGATCCGCGACATCGGCAACGATCATTTCGAAATTCGGATTGCCGCGATGCTGCGACACATTGCCCAGCCGGCCGACCGACAGGTCATCGATAGCACGCACATGCCGGCCACGGCGCAGCAATTCGTCCACCAGGTGGCTGCCGATAAACCCGGCGCCGCCCGTTACTACGTCAAATAAAGTCGCCAATCGCGGGTCTCCGCTCAGTTTACCAAGTCGTTACGGGCACTTCCGGGACGATCGCGCGGGCGCCCCTTAACGTATTTGCCGATGCTATGTCACGGCTGATCGTTACGAGTTCTTGTCCGCTCTCGTGCGCCCGTTGACTTAGCAAAACCCGGGGACAGCGACAAGGAGATTTGGACCGGCGCCTTGCCCCGTCATCGACTGCCTGGGGCTGAGCGCTTTCCTCTTGGCGCGATAGGCCAATTCGGATATCAAGGCGGCCGCCAGCGCCCATGTCGCTGCCGTCTTCATCTCTTGCGCTGGGTCGCGAAGCTCGTCGTATTCAGCGGGGCCTCTGAATGGCAAAATGCGTCGTGATCGGCTCTAACGCCTTCTCCGGCCAGGACTTTGTGGACCTGCTTCTCAGCGAAACCGACTGGCAGGTGATCGGGGTGAGCCGCTTGCCGGAGCGTCCGGATTTCATGCTGCGGTACAAGAGCAATCCGCAGATCGGCCGTTTCACTTTTCACCGGTTCGACCTTAATCACGACCCCGCCGGCCTTCTCGCCATGCTCGATCGCGAGCGGCCGGAATTCATTGTCAATTTCGCTGCGCAGAGCGAAGTCGCGCCGAGCTGGGAGCACCCGGAGCATTGGTTCGCGACGAATACCGTCGCGCTCGCCCGCCTGGTCAATCATTTGCGGCGCCGCGATTATTTGTCGCGATACTTGCATGTCTCTTCGCCTGAAGCCTATGGCAATTGCGTCGGCACGGTAACGGAGGAGACGCCGGACAATCCCAGCACGCCTTACGCCGCATCGAAATCGGCCGCCGACATGCTGGTCAAAGTCTATCAGAAGCAATATGACTTCCCGGCCATGTGGGTCCGCGCGACCAATATTTATGGCGCCCGCCAACAGCTCTTCAAGATCGTACCGCGCTCCGTGATCTATATTGAGCTGGGCCGCAAGGTCCGGCTTGATGGCGGGGGCGTTGCGGTCAAGAGTTACATCCATGTGCGCGATGTATCGCGTGCCGAACTCGACATGCTCCAACGCGGCCGGGTCGGCGAGCGTTACCATGTTTCGCCCGATGCCGGTATCGCCGTGCGCGACGCGGTTGGAACCATCTCTGAACTGATGGGTAGGCGCTTTGCCGATGTTACGGAGGTTGGCCCCGAGCGCCCGGGCCAGGATGCCGCCTATGTCATCGATTCGACCAAGATCCGAACGGAGCTTGGCTGGCGCCCAACGATCAATATCGAGCAAGGGCTCAAGGAAACCATCGATTGGGTGAAGCAGCATTGGGCGGAAGTCAGCCGCCAGCCGCTCGAATACCAGCACCAGGCGTGAATGGCACCGGCGTGCCAAAGATGCCCGAGGTGAACTCCAGCACGGCGTGCCATCTTTGCGGCGGGGCCGTCATCGGGCATGCGCGCTTTGCGGCTTTCCACCGTGTCACCTCCGATTGCCGTTCCTGGCCGCCCGGCGGGGAGTTGGTCACCTGTGACCAATGCGGCACTTTGCAAAAACTCTTGAGTGCGGTCTGGCGCGACGAAGTACGTGAAATCTATGCCAAATACGCCATTTACGATCAGTCGGGTGGCGGCGAGCAGAAGGTGTTCGATGCGGTCGGTACAGGTGTCTCGCGCTCTTCTCGGGTGGTTGAATTTCTGACGCCCCATTGCCTCGGCGAGGCCCTGCGATTGTTGGATATTGGGTGCGGAAATGGCGCCTTCTTGCGGGCGGTGTCGGACCGGTATCCGGAATGGCGGCTTAACGGCACGGAATTTGACACAAGGCACCGCGAGGAGGTCCTGCGCATTTCTGGGGTTGAGGCCTTCCATGCCGGCCCGCTGACCGCACTCGGCGGGAGCTTCGACGTGATCAGCCTTGTCCATGTGCTGGAGCATATCGAGCATCCGGGCGTGCTGTTGCGTGAGATCGCGGCGCGGCTCAATCCGGGCGGGCTTCTGCTCATCGAGGTCCCGAATCGGGATTTGAACCCGTTCGATCTCCTGATTGCCGATCATTGCACGCATTTTGACTTGACGACGTTGGCAGACTTGCTCAACGCGGCGGGGTTTGACGTCATTCATGCGACCGATACGGTGGTGCCGAAGGAGTTGAGCGCCGTCGCCTGGGTGTCGGGCGCTTCGCCGACCGCCCGATCCCGCCGATCGGACGCGCGGCAACGGTTTGAGGAGACGGAAGCGGCGCTTCGCTGGCTTCGATCGGTCGCGCACCAGGCGGACGCGATGGCGAAGAGCGATCGGCCGTTCGGCATCTTCGGCACCTCGATCGCCGCAACCTGGCTCGATTCAACATTGGGCGAGGGCGCGGTGTTTTTTGTCGATGAGGACCCGGGACGGGTCGGCCGCCGTTGGCGCGGCCGGCCGGTTCTGGGTCCCGGCGAGGTGGCGCCGGGGGCCGATGTCTTCGTGCCGCTGGCCGGCGAGGCGGCGCAGCGGGTGGCCCGGCGGCTTAACGGCGCGGCCCGCTACATCGCCCCGGCACCGTTCAGGACCGGCGAATGACCAGAAATGTCCAGTTGCACGGACGCCGCGCGACCATATCGGCCAAAACCCGGGACGAGCGGGTAAAACCGATACAGATTCCGTGACATTTGGTGGCAAGGCCAGTACCAAATCGTCCAATCACGTTGCACTGAGCTGACCCCGATGGAAACCAAAGACCCCGTCAATCAAGTTGTTCTGGAGATCGCCGAATCGGTCGGTCTCGCGCCGCTCGGCCTCATGAACAATCAGGTCTGGCACGACGATCCGCGCCGGCTGCTCTTCACCCTGGCGCGATATAAGTTCGTCGCGAAGATGCTGTCGGGCCGGAATTCCGCCCTCGAGGTCGGATGCGGCGACGCCTTCTGCTCGCGCCTCGTGCGCCAGGAGGTGAGGGCGCTCACCGTCACGGATTTCGACCCGGTGTTCATCGCCGATATCGAGCGGCGAATGGTGGCGCAGTGGCGGATGACGGCGCTGGCGCATGACATTCTAGCCGGCCCGGTCCCGGGCCGGTTCGACGCCGCCTATTCGCTCGACGTGCTCGAACACATCCCGGCCGAGCGGGAAAACGACTTCCTCAACAACGTCAAGGCGTCGTTGACCGAACACGGCGTCCTCATCATCGGCATGCCGTCGCTTGAATCGCAGGCCTATGCGTCGCCGCCAAGCCGCGCCGGGCACATTAATTGCAAGACGGGCGAGGACCTGAAACGGTTGATGGCGCAGCATTTTCACAACGTGTTTCTGTTCTCGATGAATGATGAGATGGTCCATACGGGGTATGCCAAGATGGCGCATTATCTGATCGCGCTGGCAACGGAGATGAAATGACGACGGCGTCGCCACAGGAGGCCGCTTCGGTCGCGGCCGATGCC
>JBOHLV010000245.1:0-5999 GCA_050729815.1 Allostellaceae bacterium | reverse complement strand
TCTATGGTGCGGGCTGTCGCTGGACATTGTTCGATGCCGGGTGCGGGCTTTCGGCCGCATCCTTCAAGACGAGCGGCACCGTGGCATCGGCGCCAGCCGCGAATAGTAACCAGCTATCGGTGACGCTCGCGGCGCCCGGCGGCTCCGGCAGCTATGCCCTGGGCCGGATCGTCATGACGAGCGGCGCCAATCAAGGGTTTTCCCGCAGCGTGCGCGCCTGGACGAGCGGATCGCCGGCAATCCTGACGCTGATGGCGCCGTTCCCTTATCCCTGCGCCGTCAGCGACACGTTCGACGCCTATCCCGGCTGCGACAAGCTTCGCACCACCTGCGAGGCGTTTGCGAACCAGGCCAATTTCAGCGGCATGCCGTTCATCCCGGCACCGGAGACGGCAGTCTGATGGACACCTCCGATCTCTCGCTGAAGACGGTGCTGCAACTGCCGGATGCCGGCGCGCTTTCCGGCAATGAGTTTATTCATCTCGTGCAGGGCAGCGATCCCGCGACCGATGTCAAGGCAACCCTGAGCTTCATCGGCGCCACTCTCGGCACCGGCCTCATCTATGCGACCGATCTTGCCGATCCCTATCCCTCGATGGCGATCGGCTACCTCGTGGATTGGCCGATGTCCTGGCGCGGCATGGTGTGCGGCTATTACGCCGCGGCCGGCGGCTTTCAGACCGACATCAACCTTCAACAGGTGGCGACGGTTAGCCCCGATCTCGTCGCTGTCGGCGCGACCTGGGAGAAGCTCGATCATGTGGCCGCCTTCGGCGAGCGCGCCGGCCGCGGCGCCTGGGCCTATTCCGCGACCTTTCTTGGCCAGCAGTCCGGCTATTTCTCGCTGTCCTACGCGCCGGTGTTCGTCGGCCGCTGGGCCGGGTTCGGCGCGGTTGGCGCGCAGATGAACGCGCTCGGCTATATGGCCGGCGCTTACGCCGATGGCGGCTATGACAGTAATGTGCCGACGCTCACCACCGCGATCACCAAGACGCAAACCGGCAGCGTCGCGGTCTCCGATGCAAGTCAATGGTCGCCGGCGATTTTGGGCTATGCCAATGGCACCCTGTTCTTCCGCATCGACCAGGAAGCGGTCCAAGGCCACTACATCGACGATACCCATATCAGCCTCGATGTTCGCGGTGCCGGCGGCGTCGGCTCGATGCCGCACAGCACCGACGCGTCGGTGCTGCGCTTCATGCCAGCGGCGCAATGCAATTTCCTCGGCACCGAGGCCGGCAAATATTGCTGGGGCGGCAACAATGACCTCTTAGGCCATCAGGCCGGCTATCAAGGCTCGATGCACGACAGCGCCGGCCTCGGCTATCACGCGCTTTATGTCGCGACCGGCTATAACCATGTTGGCGTCGGCAGCCGCGCCAATGCCGCGATCGCCGGTCATGACACGGTCGCGGTCGGCGCCGGCGCCACGACCCAAGTGCTGGGCACGCCGTTCAGCGTGACGACGGGGCCGGGCAATCGCACCTTCGACATCGCCAATACCGCGGGACAGCCCTCGCAGAACATCGCGATCCCGGCCGGCACCGGTGCCGCCAATGGCTGGACGAGCGGCGAGACCGTCAACCTGATGTGGAATTGGCCGGGCACCTACGCGCCCGTCCACCTCGAATCCACCAACACCACCTATCTCTTCACCTATTACAAGAATTCCAGCACCGACAACGAATACCTCCTGCCGTCGAAACAAGTGTGGTCGTGGAACGGCAGCGCGACCTCGGACGCGAACCCGCCCGATCTGAACGCGCCGGTCGGCGGCAACGACACGGCGAGCTGGCCGTCGCCAGAGAACGCATCCGTCACGCTCTATCAGCCGGTCGGCACCGCGACGTTCACGCCGATCCTCGGCTCTAATGAAGCGACGGCGATCGGGTCGGCCGCGCAAGCCACGGCGCAGAATGCGCTGGCGGTTGGCGCCAATGCCGAGGCAAACCAGTCCAACGCCGTTGCCATCGGGTCCGGCGCGGCGGCGACCGGCGATCACGCCTCGGCGATCGGCACCAACGCTGCGGCGAGTGCGAGCTATGCCCAAGCGATCGGCTATGCCGCCGCCGTCAGCGGTGACAGCTCGGTCGGCGTCGGCCCCAATATCAGCGTCAGCGGGACCGAAAGCGTCGCCATCGGCAAGAGCGCCAGCGCCAATGCGGGGGACGCCACCGCGATCGGCGCGACCGCCTCGGCCGGGTATGTCAACTCGACGGCGATTGGATACGGCGCCGCGACTTCGGCCGAAAATTCAATCGTCCTCGGCAACGGTTCGATCACCAAAATCTATGCCGCCGTCACCGCGATTACCGCGATCTCCGACCGGCGCCTCAAGCGTGATATCGCCGATCTCGATCTCGGCCTCGATTTCGTGCGCAGACTGCGCCCGGTCTCCTACCGGCTTCGTCACGATGCGGAAACCGAACGGTTTGGCTTCATCGCCCAGGAGGTCGATCCGTTGCTGCCGCGGGACCGTACCGTCGCGCTCCGCGAACACGGCGCCGACGACACCTGGCGCCTCAATTATGGCGAGCTCATCGCGCCGATGATCCAGGCGATCCAGGAACTCGCCGCGGAAAACACCGAGCTGCGGCGCCGCGTCACCGCGATCGAGGGCAAGCCATGAGCGCACAAGATCGCGACGCCATCGTGGCCGAGGCGCGGTCATGGATCGGGACGCCCTATCGCCATATGGGCCGGGCGAAGGGCGCCGGCGGCGGCGTCGATTGCGCGCAGCTCGTCTATCTCGTCTATCGCGCCTCAGGCCTCGTCGAGGAGATTCCGCTCTCTGCCTACCCGCGCGATTTCATGCTGCATCGCGGGGCCGAGCGCTATCTCGATGCGGTGACGACGCATGCTCATGAGACCGCGGCGCCGGCGCCGGGCGATGTCGTGCTGTTCCGGATCGGGCGCCTTTATGCCCATGGCGCGATCGTCGATGAGCCCGGTTGGCCGCGCATCATCCATGCCTGGTACGCGGCGCGCGCCGTCGTCACCGACCGCGGCGATCGCGGCCAACTCGGCGCCCGACCGAAGCGGTTCTTTTCGAGGTTCTGATGATTTGCAGATCGCGCGGAGAATATGCAAATCCTATGCAGCCGGTGGGGCGCTGAACGATGGCGATTCTGTTCGGCGGCAGCCGCGTCAACAGCAAGACACCGCCAGCGACCAGCTTGCGCGTTCAAACCTCGTTGAACGGCCAGCCGATCGCGATCGTGCAGGGGCGCCAGCGCGTCGCCTGCAACCTTCTCGACTATGAAGGGCTCGAGTACCACGCCGCGAGCAACAGCGGCAAAGGCGGCGGCAAGGGCGGCCTCGCCGGCGGCGGCAAAAGCGGCAGCGGTCAAAGCTATTACACGGTCGATATCGTTGCCGGGCTTTGCGAAGGCCCGATCACCGATATCGGCGCGGTGTGGGCGAGCCAGTCGGTGGAGTCCATGGCCTACCTCGCCGGTGGCGCGTCGTGGGAAGCGGGCGCGCCGGGACAAGCCGCGCCAGGCTGGATGACGACCAACTATCCGAACCATGCCATCGGCTATTCCTGGCTCGCGACCATGAACGCGACCGGCCTCAATCTCGGCGGATCGGCGGCCCTGCCGAACCTCAATTTCGAGGTGACGGGCGCGATCGCCGGCGCCGTCGCCGAGACCAATGCCGTCACATCCCCCTACGCCTTCACGCCCGCCTATTTCACGCTCGGCGCCTCGGTGACAGAACAGGTCACGATGATCCCGCCATCGCCTTATGAGGTGCGGGCGCAGAATCCCTATGCCGCGACCCTGGCGCTGGTGCAAGGCGGCCAGGGCGGCTATCTCAACGGCAACGACATCCCGGGCACCGCGAGCCAGGGCGTCATCGATGCCAACGGCCGCGTCTTCACACGCGTCAGCGGGACGCCGTCGACCGGCGAATATGTCCTGACGATCGTCGGCAATTCCGGCAATGGCGGCTATGTCATCTATACCTTCGCCGCGGCCGATGCCGGACTTCAGGTGACGATCATCGATTTCGCCGTCAGTCCGGGCGTACATTACTGCTATCGCCCGACCGGCGACCTGGCGGCCGGATCGGCATTGGTGTCGAGCCTCAGCTCGACCACGAGCCTCGCCGTGGGGCAGCGCGTCATCGCCGCCGGGATCCCGGCCGGGACCGTGATCCAGAGCATCGGCAGCGGCACCATCAATTTGAGCGAGCCGGCAACCCTCACCGCAAGCGGCGCCAGCCTTACCATCCTCGGCGCGGCGCTGACGCAAATGGTGGGAACGCCGGCGGCGGGGCAATTCTCCCTCTCGGTGCAGCCGGGCGCTTTCGGCCAATATCTCTTCGCCGCGGCCGACAATGGCGCCGATGTCTATATCCTCGATGTGCCGGATGCCGATCCGGCGGCGGCGCTTGCCGATTTCCTCGCCAACCCGCGCTATGGCGCCGGCTTTCCGGCGGCCAATCTCGGCGATCTTACGACACTGGAGGATTATGCCTATGCGGCCGGGCTGTTCATCTCGCCGGCGCTCACCACGGCGCAGGCCGCGAATAGCTATTTGAACGATTTTTCAACCGGCCTCAATGGCGAATTCGTGTGGTCGGCCGGGCTTCTCACCTTCGTCCCCTATGGCGATACCGCGATCTCGGGCTATGGCAAGAGCCACACGCCGCCGACCGCGCCGCTCTACACAATCGACGATGACGATTTCCTGAAGAACGAGGGGACCGCGAGCGTCGGCGTCTCGGCCTTCACCTCGGATGATCCGGTGGTATGCGTGCGTCAGCGGCCGTCCGACGCCATGAACGATGTCAAAATCGAGTATCTCGACCGCGGCAACTCCTATAATCCGGCGATCGCCGAAGCCAAGGACGACGCCGCGATCAACGCCTACGGTCTGCGCGCGGCGGACACGCAGCAGCTCCATTTCTTTTGCGACGCGGCGGCGGCGATGATGACGGCGCAACTGCAACTCGGCCGCCAGCAGGTGCGCAACCTCTACAGCTTCACGGTGCCCTGGTACTTCATCCTGCTCGACCCCATGGACATCATCGCGATTTCCGATGCGGCGCTCGGCCTCGATGAAGCGTGGGTGCGCATCCGCGAGATCACCGAGAACCAGGAGGATGGCAGCCTCACCATCACCGCCGAGGATTATCTGCCCGGCACCGGCTGGGCGGCCGCGATTCCGACCCAGCCGAGCCTCGGCGCGGTGGCGAACAGCGGCGCGGCGCCGGCGGGAGTGAACTGATGCCGATCATCTTCGAACCGCCGGCCGCGCTCCTCGCCGCGCAACAGGCCGGCAATCTCGGCTCGCTCGGCGACGGCAGCGGCGTCGCGCCGAGTGGCGGCAGCCAGGTCTGGATCGCGGCGTCGCCCCAGAACGCCGATCCCAATTGGGGCGGCTGCGAGGTCTGGCTCAGTTTCGACGATTCCACCTTCAAGCGGATCGGCGCCATTACCGCGCCGGCGAAGGAAGGCGTCCTCACCGCCGATCTCGCCGCCTTCAGCGCCACCAATCCCGACAGTGCCGACACGCTCGGCGTCGATCTCGCGATGAGCGGCGGCGAGCTGCCGACCGCGTCGGACGCCGATGCCCAAGCCGCGCGCACGCTCGCCTATGTCGATGGCGAATATATCGCCTTCGGCGAGACGACGCCGACCACGGGCGACGCCTATGACCTTTCCGACCTCTATCGCGGGCTCTTCGGCTCCAGCGCCAGCGCCCACGCCACGGGCGCGTCGTTCGTGTTCCTCGACGGGGCCGTGTTCAAATACAATCTGCCGTCGAGCTATGCTGGCCAGACGCTCTATTTCAAATTCCCGTCGTTCAACGTCTATGGCGGCGCCACGCAGGATTTGGCCGCGCTCACCGCCGTCAGCTATACGCCCGCCGGCGGCATCCCCCCGACGGGCCTCATCACCGGCGGCGATGCCACGGTGTCCGCCGCCGGCGTGATCAGCCTCACCGCGACCGGCGTCACGACAGGCGCCTACACGCTGGCCGATATTACGG
>JBOHLV010000244.1:0-11333 GCA_050729815.1 Allostellaceae bacterium | reverse complement strand
GCGGCGGCGCGTCTGTCGCGCTGCCGCTTTGCCAATCCTTCGCAGCGCCATCCTATGATTAACGAGGCGACGGTTTTGCGCGGCCTCGTTAACGAATTCCCTTTGGCAAATGTCCAGGAATGTCTCTAAATAAGAGAATGTCTTTAGATAAATAGAAATTAAAGGTAGTTGATGAATCGGTTTAATTCATCAAACGTCGAAAATTCTTGATGACATTCCCTAAGGGGAAGAAAATGGCACGCAAACTCGCGACAAAACTCAGGCTGCTCAGGCTCGGCATGGACGAGTTGGGCGTGACCGCGATGGAATATGCGCTGATTGCCGCCCTGGTCGCGGTCGTGATTATCGGTGCCGTCAGCCTGCTCGGCTCCAGCGTCAGCAAGGTCTTCTCGACCGTAGCCAACACGATTTGATCGGGATTCGCCGCTGGCGCCGGCCTCCCCCCAAGATGCGCCAGAAGGCGAGGTGACGGCGGCGCCGGAAAGCGCCGCCGTCACCGTTTACGCCGCGCACCCGAACAGCTAGGGTTTGGCAATGACGATAGGGCGCAATTGGCGGTGGGTGGTGACGCTGCTCCTGACCGGGTTCGTGGCGGCGTGCCAGGCGCCGCAGGCACCGGGGCGGCACGGAGACGCGGTTGCCGTTGCGCCAAAACCGCCGCTCTTGTCGCCGGGCTGTCCACTTGGCGCCGTCTCGGTCGAAGGTCTCAACCCGGTGCAGAACGGCTGCGCCGCTTCGCCACAGACGCGGCCGCCAGGGCCGATAGGCACGGCAAATCTGCAATGATGGTCCAATCAGCAATCGTGGCAGAAATGTCACTAGCGCAAAAAATAATTGTGGCTCGGGAGATGATCCGTTTGCCCAGGGGTCGTACATATCGTCAGATTTCACCTGACGGTTTTACAAGCGGGGAATAGCTATCACGAAATCCTGGAACGGTCCTGTGGTGCCGAAGCGATGCAAGTGTCATGGCGGCGCAATTTTGACGAGTCGTAAAAGCGGTGGACATTTGCGGCCCGGCAATTGACAGTTCTGCGGTTTTCCGGATAGTAACCCGAAATGAGGGCAACCAACGTGATGACGGCAAGAACGGCTCAAGTCGGAGGCGGGATGAAGCGATTTTTGATATTGGGCGCGGCCATTGCAGGGCTGACGCTCGCGACCGCCGGGGCCAGGGCGCAGTCCTGGACCGGACCTGAAATCGGTCTACAAGGCGGCGGTGCCTTGGGCAACCTTACAGGGCATATGCACGACACCGTCCACGGAGTTAATCTGAATTATAACCCGTCGCCTGCCGGCGGCCTGTTCGGCGGCCATATCGGGTATGACTGGCAATTCGGCAATATCGTCGCCGGTATCGAGGGCGATGCCGAAGGCGCCGATGTCTCCCAGAGCGTCAATCGCACCGCGTTTCCATCGTTCCATATGAACACGGACATGGACTTTGACGCGTCGGTTCGCGGTCGCCTGGGCCTCGCGCTCGATCGGTTCATGGTTTATGGCACCGGCGGCGTCGCTTTTGGCGATCTCGACAACAAATATGTCTATCTGGGTCATCCCTACAGTCAAAGCGGTATCCAGACGGGTTGGACTGCCGGTGTCGGTTTCGATTATGCCTTGACTCCGAACTGGTTGGTCGGCGCCGAATATCGCTATACCGATCTCGGCGACCAAACGATCACCCCCGCCGCGGGCATCTCATCGAGAGAGTCTTATAATTTCAACGCGATCCGGCTCCGGGTGAGCTATCGGTTCGGCGCACCGCCGCCGCCGCCGCCGCCAATGGCGCCGATGCCTGCGGCCGCACCGGCACCGGCACCGCCGCCGCCGCCGCGCACCTTCCTCGTGTTCTTCGGCTTCGACCGCTACAATCTTACGGCGGACGCCCGCAAGACGCTGGAGGCCGCGGCCTTCACCTTTAGGAAGTCCGGGATCGCCAAGATCAATGTCTCGGGCTATACCGACCTCGCCGGGACGCAGGCCTACAATCTGCGTCTGTCGCACCGGCGCGCTGAAGCCGTGTCGGCCTATCTTGCACGGCGAGGCGTGCCGCGCCGGGTCATGGTCGTGAGGTGGTTCGGCAAGGAGCATCCGCGGGTGCCGACACCCAACGGCGTGCGCGAGCCGCAAAACCGCCGTGTCGAGATCGTGATGCCATAAGCACCGGCCATAAGCATCGGATGCTTGACGGAAATCAGGGCCGCTCTTCGGAGCGGCCCGTTTCTTTTGAGGCGGTCATTTCAGCGGCGCGCGTGGTGGCGTTCGGTCGCGGCGACCAACGCGGCGCGGATGCCCGGTTCCATTGCCGAATGGCCGGCATCCGGCACGACGACATATTCCGCCTCGGGCCAGGCGCGCGTGAGTTCATCGGCGCCGACGATCGGACAAACCATGTCATAACGACCCTGGACGATGGTTGCGGGGATGCGTCGGATGCGGTCGATATGCGCCACCAAATCGCGCTCTGGCGGAATGAGGTTGTTGCGGAAATAATGCGTCTCGATGCGGGCGAGGCCGAGCGCCATGCGCTCCTCGCCAAACGCCGCCACCGTGTCCGGGCTCGGCAGCAAGGTCGAGCAGGAGCCCTCGTAGTTGCTCCAGGTGCGGGCCGCGGGCAGATGCACCGCGGGATCTGGATTCTCCAGCCGGCGTTGATAGGCGGAGAGGATGTCACCGCGCTCGGCCTCGGTGAGGAGGCCGGCAAAGGCCCGCCAAGCCTCGGGAAAGACCGTGCGCATCCCGTAAAGGAACCAGTCGATCTCGCCCTTACGGCACAAAAAGATGCCGCGCAGCACGAGCGCGACGCAGCGTTCGGGATAGGTCTCGGCGTAAGCCAGCGCCAAGGTCGAACCCCATGAGCCGCCGAAGAGATGCCAGCGCTCGATGCCGAGATGGCGGCGCAGCAGCTCCATGTCGGCTATAAGATGGCCGAGGGTGTTGTTCACGGTCGAGCCCAGCGGCGATGACCGCCCGGCGCCACGCTGATCGAAGATCACGATGCGGTAAATCTCGGGATCGAAGAAGCGGCGATGGGTCGAGGTCGCGCCGGCGCCCGGTCCGCCATGGAGAAACACCGCCGGCATCCCGCGGGGATTGCCCGATTGCTCCCAATACATGCTGTGAAGCGCGTCGAGGCGCAGCATGCCGGAAGCAAACGGCTCGATCGGGGGATAGAGATCCTGACGGCTCATTGCGGCGCAAAGTCTAAAGCCGCGGCACGGGAAGGCAAGCCGAAGCGCACGCCGGCAGAAAGGAATGTCGCTTCAGCGAAGGACCGCATCGCCGCCGCCGAAGCCCACGCTCAACCGCCGTAGCGCCTTTCCATAAGGCCCTTGACCTCGAGTTCGATGGCGAAGAGGCCGCCCGCCAGCGGCTGTGCCGGGCGTTGCGCGTCATCGAGCCCAAAGCGGGCGGTCGTGACATAGAGCGTCGAAAGATCGCGACCGCCGAAGCACGGACAGGTGACATTGCTCACCGGCAATTCAATCGTGGTCATCGGGTTGCCTTCTGGGTCATAACGCTTCACATGGCCATGGCCCCAATGCGCCACCCACAGGCACCCTTCGGCATCGACCGTGGCGCCATCGGGAAAGCCTTCCTCGTCCGGGATGTCGATGAAGCGTCGCGGATTGGCGATGTCGCCGGTCGCGGCGTCGAAATCCCAGGCCCTGATCTGCCAGGTGAAGCTGTCGGCATGGTACATCAGCTTGCCGTCCGGCGACCAGGAGAGCGAGTTGGAGCAGGCGATGCCATCGAGCTTAGGGACAACGCGGCGCCCCCAATCGAGACAATAAAGGGCGCCGGTCGGATCGCGGCCCGATTCGTTCACCGTCCCCGACCAGAACCGCCCGGAGGGATCGACCCGGCCGTCATTGAGCCGGTTGGTCCGAGGTTCGCCGGCAACGGAGACAAGCAATTCCGGATCCGGGTCCATGAAATCGAAAGCATAGAAACCGTGCCGCATGGCCAGCACCACGCCCCCTGAGCGGCGCAGCGCCACCGCGCCGGGCTGCTCCGGCATGTCCCACGCCGCATCGATGCCGGTCGAGGGGTCGAAACGGTGCAGCTTTCTGCCGATAATGTCGACCCAGTAGAGCAGGTGATAGCGCTCGTCCCAGACCGGCGATTCGCCGATTCCGGCGCCGGCCTCGACGACGCAGCGGATCTCGCTCACCGCGCGGCCTCGTTGCCCAAGGGCGGCAGCGGCGGCGTGCCACCTTCCGGAATCCCGACCCGCCCGACATTGAGGATCAACGACACCTTGAGATACTCGCCGACGAGGGTGATGAGATCGACGAGCTGCTCCTCACCGAGCAGCGCCATCGCCCGGTCGAAGACGGCATCGTCCGCCTCGTGCCGGCGCATTATCGCGATGACGAAGTCGTAGACGATCGCCTCGTCATCTTTCATCGTCGCGGGGCGCTTGCCGAGGCGGAGATCGGCGATGACGTCTTCGGCGAGGCCGGCTTTCACCGCGGCGGGCTTGTGCGCCCACCATTCGAACTGTGCCGTCCATTCGCGCGCCACGATCAGCGTTGCCAGCTCCTTGAGGCGCGGGTCGAGCTTGCTCTGGAAGCGATAATATTCGAACAGCTCGATCATGCCGTTGGCCATCAGCGGGCTTTTCAGCATGATGACGAACGGCCCACCAAGGCCGTTCGGCAACGCCTTGAGAAGGCGGTCCACCACGGGGCGTTGCGCCTCGGTCAAGCCGTCCGTCGCGAGCGGTGAAAATCGCATTTGTGTCTCTGCCATCCTGCCTCCCTGCCTCTCTTTCGGCGCCATATGCCCCGAGCGGGTCGCACCATCATACCAGGAGGCGAAAATCCCGGTACAAGGCAAAGTGTCGATAGCGGCGCGCGGTCGCCATGAGAGGGAGCAACCGTCTGAGACCGCAAGGCGATTGAAAAACTTGTGGCGGACGGGCGCTAGCTTCCCCCTACGTCAAGCCGTCCAGGGCGTTCCTTGCGGCGATGCGACGTGCGGCGGAAGGTCCATCACTGTCGATCGTTCGAACCCCGTCCGGTGGCGGGCCGCGGAAAGCAGTTCCTTGAAGGGTGGTGCCGGCGCCGGATTGGCCGCCTGCGACCGGGGCGGTTGCCGCGGCCTGACGGCGGCGCGCAGATCAACGAACGCCTCTTCGGCCTCGGCGGCTCGGCGTTGCGCCGCTTGCAATTGGGCGTCGAGTTCGCGCTGGCGCCGCTCGGTCTCGGTGAGGCGGCGCAAGGTCAAGGCGTGATCGCGTTCCGCCTTGTCGCACCGCCTTTGGAGCGCGCGATGATCGCGGTCGAGCCGTTCCCATTTCCGCCGCCACGATGCTGCCTCGACCTCGGCGCCGCGCGGGTTGCCGGGAGTGGCGGCAAGAGCGAATAAGATTTCGTGCAGCGATGTTCCGCCGGCGGTGCGGCGGAAGCCGTTGACGCCGGCGATGATTTCGTCGTCGCTGGTATGGGGATGGAGCGCGACCTCGAGGCAGCGGATCGCGGTCTCCCATTTGTTGCTGTCGCTCATTCGTTTCGCCCGGGCTGCCAAATCCCCGGGATTATCGGCACCCTATGGTTAACGAATGTTGAAGGTGGCGCCGGCGATCAGGCCGGCGGGGCCACGGAAAGGCCGCGCACCTTGTGGCGTGCGATGAAACCCGCGACGAGGCCCGCCGCCTTCGCCTCCTCGACGAATTGCTTCAAGAACGCGGCGCCGGCGACGTTCTTCCGTGGCGTGCCGATCGCCTGTTGGACGGCGGTGAATCGTCCGGGGATGATGCGTGCGCCGGGCAGCTTTTCGACATCGGCAAGGAGCCGCGGCTTCAGCCCGGCGAGCGCTTCGAGTCTGTCGCGGACGAACTCCTCATAGGCGGTGTCGAGTGTTTCCGAGCGCGCCAAGGTCGCATGTTTGATATTGCGGTCGAGCCATAGGCCATAGGCGCTTCGTCCGGTAACGGCGATGCGAACGCCAGGCGCGTCCACGTCCCCAATCGCGTCGAGGCGCGAGCCCGCCGGCACCAGATAGGTCGCCTCGATCTCGGCATAGGCGGCGGTGAAGAGGATGGACTCGGCGCGCTGCGGCTCGGCGCCGATGAGGCCGATATCCCAGACATCCTCCCTTGCGGCGTCGGCGAGCGCGCCCGGCGTTTTGAACGGCACATATCTGATCGGCACCCCGAGGCGTTTTGCCACCTCCCCCGCCATGTCGGGCGAGACGCCTTCGGGATCGCCGGACGGGCTTCGCCCGGTCACCAACAGGAAATTCGAAAGATTGATGCCCGCGCGCAACACGCCGGTCGGCGCGAGTTCGGCGATAAGATCCGGCGACATGTGAAATCCTCCCCGTGCAATTTTATCCGATCCTACGCTGGCCGTTTTCCTGCACGCAATCGCGTTGCGCGCGAGGGCCGGTTCCCATCTCGGCGGGCTATTCCGACCCGAAGGCCGGCATGATCTCGCGGGCGAAAAGGCGCAACGCATCGATCGAGGGCCGCGGATCGACCAGCAGCACGAGCGCGACGCCCCCGGCTTCCAAGCGGCGCAGGCGGCGGATGATCTCGTCCGGCGTGCCGAGCAGTGCCGCATCGTCGAATTCGCCGAGCGCGGGTCGCTCGCCGATGCGATGATAGGCCGCGGCGTCGGCGCCGCGGGCAAGGCCGCCGATCGTCTTCAACACATCGAGACGGACCTTGATCGCCGCCTCGCGGTCCTTCTCGTCATGGATGATCTGAAGGCCGCGCGTCACGCCGATCGACAAGGGATCGAAGCGGCGGCCGCTGCGCTCGCATTCATCGCGGAACTGGGCGACGCGGGCGGCGGTGAGGTCGATCGGACCAAGCTGATCGAGGAGAAGATTATAGCCCTCCCGCGCCGCGCGGCGGATCGAGGCCTCGCTGCCGGCGCCGAGCCAGAATGGCGGATGCGGGTGTTGCCGCGGCGCCGGCTCGACCACGACATTCTCGAAATGCCAGCGGGCGCCGTGATGCGAGAAGCGGCTATCCGCCTCCCATGCTTTGCGGATCACCGCCATCGCCTCATCGAAGCGTTCCTGCGCCTCGTCGGGCGGAACGCAGAAACCGGCGAACTCGCTCTCGCGATAGCCCTTGCCGACGCCGAAATCGAACCGCCCGTTCGAGAGCATATCGAGCGTCGCCGCCTGCTCCGCAATGAGGATCGGATTGTGCCAGGGCAGGACGACAACCGCGGTGCCGAGGCGGATGCGCGAGGTCATCGCGGCAAGATAGGAGAGGACATTGAGCGAGGCCGAGACCTGGCCGTGGCCGGTGAAATGGTGTTCGACGATGAAGACGCTATGAAAACCGAGTGCCTCGGCCTCGCGGACATAGGCGATATAGTCGCTATACCCCTGGCTGTCGCCGGCGGGGCCGCCGCGCGCCGCCCGGGCGCCGCCGAAGAGACCGAACTTCACCGGATGCCTCTCAAAGCCCCATCAGCCCGGCCTTGCGGCCAAGCTGCATGCGGCCAAGATAGCCCGCGAACTCCTCATATTGCGAGGACATGTGCCCGCGGTACATCTGGGCGTCGTTGAAGCAGCGTTGGAGGCGATTCCCCTTCTTGCTGAGGAACGAGCCGCCGGTGCGGAACATGAGATCGACCGCCTCGGCGGCGAGCTTTCCCGCCTGCTGGATGAGCGCCCATTCGCCGATGCCTTCTTTCGGTGTCAAGGGGCCGCCGCCCTCGGCCCAGCGCTCGCCGCGCTCCCGATGGCGGCGCAGCATGCCCATCAGAATCATCTCTGCCGCGTCGGCCATGGCCATTGCTTCGCCGAGCTTACGCTGATACCGGTCGCTATCCGCGCGGAGCAGGGCAGGGTCCTCATAGGTCTTCATGCGCAAGGCATATTTTTCGAACTCGTCGGCGGCGGCGCGCGCGGCGCCGATCACCGGCGCCACCAGCGAGCAATGGAACGGCCCCATCAATTGGCCCAGATAGAGAGGATTGCCGTGAAGCCGCGTGCCGGGCGTGCCGTCGCGATCGCCTTCTGGCAGGAAGAACATCGTCGGCGAGGCGACGGCCCAGCTTTCCGGCACCAGGGCGTTCTCGACCCGAATGCTGTTCGATCCCGAGGCCCGCATTCCCATGACCTTGTCGCCGCCCCAATCATCGAGAATCGTGAATTGCGCGCGCGGCACCGCGACCCAGACCGGCGGGCCTTCATTGCCTTTGGCATCGATGCTCTGGGCAAGGCCGATGAAATGCGTCGAATGGGTCGAGCCGGAGCAATAATTCCATTGGCCCGAGACCCGCATCTGGCCGCCGGGCGCCGGCTCGCAACGGGTGTTGGGAACGAGCGCGCGCGCCGGGCAGACGAAATATCCGCCGGCGCCGAACAATTCGCGCTGCGCCTCCTCCGGCCAGTGCGAGGCCACCACCCAGCCATGGGACGCGCCGAGCGCCAGGCACCAGGCGGTACCGGGATCGCCACGCGCGATCTCGATGATGACCTTGAAGTAGGTCTCAAGCGGAAACTCATAGCCGCCGAACATCTTCGGCGTGGTGATGCGATAAAAGCCCGCCTTCTTGAATTCTTCGTGGAGCTCCGCGGTATAGCCGCCGAGCCGTTCGGCTTCGTCGGCCTGCTCATGTACCATGGGCCGCAACGCAATGGCCCGCGCCACCATCGCCTCCGCCGTCAGGCCGGGTTCCGGCTGCGGAATGGGATATCGCGGTTTCTTGATAGATTCGCTGAGCGGGGCCATCTGCTACCACTTCCTTCGGGTTTCCTCGTCGCGATTTACGCCCTTCGGGACCATGCGCGTCAAGCCGCCTCGAACCGGACGAGCGCCGTCGCGGCGGGCGATGGCATCCTCTGCTATCGGTGAAATGCATGCCATTTTTTCGGCCATTCCGCGCTTGACGGGAAGGGGACGCGCCCATAGTATCCGCCCACTTTCGGGGCTGGCGGTAGGGGGCCATCCTAGACGCAGCCCGTTAAATAGGTTTTCATGGCAGAATGCCTTCCCGTCGGGAGGTACGACGAGATCCGGGAGTTCCTTTCAAGGCCGGGCGGTGGCGTGAAATGCGCCTTGCTCGGCACTTTACGCGTCAGAGGTTCATCGATTTATGCCGACCATCAATCAGCTTGTGCGGCAGCCGCGCCAGCCCATTCGGGCACGCAACAAGGCGCCGGCGCTCCAGCAATCGCCACAGAAGCGCGGCGTCTGCACGCGCGTCTACACCGTCACGCCGAAAAAGCCCAATTCGGCGCTGCGCAAGGTGGCACGCGTGCGTCTGACGAACGGTTTCGAGGTGACCAGCTACATCCCCGGGGAAGGCCATAATCTTCAGGAGCATTCGGTGGTGATGATCCGCGGCGGCCGCGTCAAGGATCTGCCTGGGGTGCGCTATCACATCATCCGTGGCACGCTTGACACCCAAGGCGTCAAGGACCGTAAGCAGCGGCGCTCGAAATACGGCGCCAAGCGGCCGAAGTAAGGAGGCGCGCCCCCATGTCCCGCCGTCGTGCCGCTGTCAAACGCGAGGTCCTGCCGGATGCCAAGTTCGGCGATATCGTGCTGACCAAATTCATGAATTGCCTCATGTATGAGGGCAAGAAATCGGTTGCTGAGCGCATCGTTTATGGTGCCTTCGACCGGATCGGCAAGCGCACCGGCGCCGAGCCCCTGAAGGTGTTCCACGATGCCTTGACCAATGTGCGGCCCGCGGTCGAAGTGCGCTCGCGCCGCGTCGGCGGCGCCACCTATCAGGTGCCGGTCGAGGTTCGTACCGATCGCGGCCAGGCTCTGGCCATCCGCTGGATCATCGGCTCGTCGCGTGGCCGCTCCGAGCACACAATGGAAGAGAGGCTGTCCGGCGAGCTGCTCGACGCCGCCAATAATCGCGGCAATGCCGTTAAGAAGCGGGAGGACACCCACCGCATGGCCGACGCCAACAAGGCGTTCTCGCATTACCGCTGGTAATGTGGGCCTAAAGGGATCCCCGGGAGCTTTTGATGGCACGCACCACGCCGCTCGTCCAATATCGCAATATCGGCATCATGGCGCACATCGATGCCGGCAAGACGACGACGACCGAGCGCATTCTCTATTACACCGGCCGCTCCTATAAGATTGGCGAGGTGCATGAAGGCACCGCCACCATGGACTGGATGGAGCAGGAGCAGGAACGCGGCATCACCATCACCTCCGCCGCGACGACCTGTTTCTGGCGCGACTGCCGCGTCAACATCATCGACACGCCTGGTCACGTGGATTTCACCATTGAGGTGGAGCGCTCGCTTCGCGTGCTCGATGGCGCCATCACCGTGTTCGACAGCGTCGCCGGGGTCGAGCCGCAATCCGAAACCGTGTGGCGCCAGGCCGACAAATACGGCGTGCCGCGCATCTGTTTCGTCAACAAGATGGACCGGATCGGCGCCAACTTCATGCGCACCGTCGAGATGATCGTCGATCGGCTCGGCGCGGTGCCGCTGGTGACCCAATTGCCGATCGGGGTCGAGAGCGATTTCATCGGCGTCGTCGATCTGGTCGAGATGACGGCCATCATCTGGCAGGACGAAACGCTGGGGGCCCAGTTCGATACCGTTGCGATTCCCGCGGACCTCAAGGCGCAGGCCGATGAATGGCACGCGAAGCTGGTCGAGACCGCGGTCGAGCAGGACGACCACGTCCTCGAGGCTTATCTCGGTGGCGCGGTGCCCAGCGTTGAGGATTTGAGGCGCTGCATCCGCAAGGGTACCGTTGCGGGCGCCTTCGTGCCGGTGCTGTGCGGTTCGGCGTTCAAGAACAAGGGCGTGCAGCCGCTGCTCGACGCGGTGATTGATTACCTGCCGTCGCCGATCGATGTGCCGGCTGTGCAGGGCGTCAAGGCGGGCAGCGACGAGCAGGTTACTCGCGAGGCCTCGGACGACGAGCCGTTCGCCGGGCTTGCCTTCAAGATCATGACCGACCCGTTCGTCGGCTCGCTCACGTTCGTGCGGGTCTATTCGGGCGTGCTCGCTACCGGATCGATGACGCTGAACTCGGTCAAGGACAATCGCGAGCGTATCGGACGCATGCTGCAGATGCACGCAAACCATCGCGAGGATATCAAGGAGGCCCGCGCCGGCGACATCGTCGCGCTTGCCGGTCTGAAGAATTCGACGACCGGCGATACGCTGTGCGATCCCGCGGCCCCGGTCATTCTGGAGCGGATGGAATTTCCCGATCCGGTCATCGAGATCGCGGTTGAACCCAAGACCAAGGGCGACCAGGACAAGATGGGTCAGGCGCTCGCGCGGCTGGCGACCGAGGACCCATCGTTCCGCGTGTCGGTCGACGACGAAAGCGGCCAGACCGTGATCAAGGGGATGGGCGAGCTCCATCTCGA
>JBOHLV010000243.1:0-4200 GCA_050729815.1 Allostellaceae bacterium | reverse complement strand
CATCAAGACAGTCGCGGATTTGGAAAAGCGCTTGGCGCATATCACCACCCCGATGACGCTCTCTGTCATCGGCTGCGTCGTCAACGGCCCGGGCGAGGCGCGCGAGACCGATATCGGCTTCACCGGCGGCGGCAACGGCACCCATCAGGTCTATGTCGCCGGCGTGCCGCACCATCGCCTCAAGGATGAGAACATCGTCGATCACCTCGTCGCCATGGTGGAGAAGAAGGCCGCCGAGATCGAGGCCGCCAAGGCCGCGCAGAAAGCGGCCCCGGCGGCGGAGTGATGCTGGACGATTGAGCTTAGTTCCTAATCGTCGTCCCCTGCGAAAGCGGGGACCCAGGGCGGGCGACGCGCGGCAGCCCTGGACCCCTGTTTGCGCCGGGCGACGGGTGGGGTTTGGATTCCATCGGATCAATCGAAGCGTAACAGGGACACCCTTTCCCATGCCTGCCTTGCAGCCGGCGCGCGGCACCCAGGATATCCTGCCCGAGGCGATGCGGCGCCACCGCGCCGTGATCGACACCGCGCGCGCGGTCGCCGCGCGCTATGGCTATGAGGAAATGGCGACGCCGATCTTCGAATTCACCGAGATCTTCAAGCGTCCGATCGGCGAACATACCGACATCGTGTCGAAGGAAATGTACACGTTTGAGGATCGCGGCGGCGAGGAGGTGACGCTGCGCCCCGAAAACACCGCCGGCGTCGTGCGCGCCGTGATCTCGAACGGGCTGACGCAGAGCCTGCCGCTGAAATATTTGTATGCGGGGCCGATGTTCCGCTATGAGCGGCCACAGAAGGGCCGGTTTCGGCAGTTCCACCAGATCGGGGTTGAGCTGATCGGGGCCGCGACACCTGAATCGGATGTCGAGACGATCGCGCTCGGCGCCGACATTCTCGATGCGCTCGGCGTCCTCGGGCAATGCGTCCTTCATCTCAACACGCTCGGCGATACCGAAAGCCGTCTCGCCTATCGCGCGGCGCTTGTCGATTACTATCGTGGCCAGCGCGATGGGCTTTCCGAGGACAGCCGGCAACGGCTTGAGCGAAATCCCCTGCGCATTCTCGATTCGAAAGATGCGGGCGATATCCGCATCAACGCGGCGGCGCCGGACTTCGAGCGATATCTGACCGATGCCGCCCGCGATTTCTTCGCCAAAGTGCGCGCCGGGCTCGACGCGCTTGGCATCGCCTACAAGCTCGATCCGCGCCTGGTCCGCGGCCTCGATTATTACTGCCACTCGGCGTTCGAATTTGTGACGGAAGCGCTCGGCGCGCAGGGCACGGTGCTCGGCGGCGGCCGGTATGACGGCCTCATGAAATTGATGGACGGGCCGGACGCGCCGGCGGTCGGTTGGGCGGCGGGGGTGGAGCGGCTGGCGCTTCTGATCGCCGAGCCGCCCGCGCCACCGCGCCCGATCGCGGTGGTGCCGCTCGGTGCCGTCGCCGAGGCAAAGGCGATGGTCATCGCCCATGATCTGCGCGGCGCCGGCTTCACCGTCGATGTGGCTTATATCGGCAATGTGTCGCGGCGGATGAAGCGGGCGAACAAGGTCCACGCCGCGGCCGCATTGATAATCGGCGATGATGAGCTGGCGCGCGACGCGGTGACGCTGCGCGATCTCGATTCGGGTGAGCAGGTGGAGGTGCCGCTCAGCCAGTTGCGGGATCGGCTCGCACCGTTCCGCCAGGGAGGCGGCGGGTGAGCCTTCCCGCCGCGTTGACGCAACGGCTCGACCAGGTGATCGTGCGGCACGGCGATCTCTCGGCGCAGCTCGCCGATCCTGATCTCGCCGGCGGCGAGATCGCGAAGCTGTCGAAGGAATATAGCAATCTGACGCCGCTGGTCGAAGCCGTGGCAGCCTTGCGCCAGGCGCAAAGCGAGCGGCGCGAGCTCGAAGACCTGCGCGCCGGCGAGGATGCCGAAATGCGCCAACTGGCCGAAGGCGAGATCACGCTCCTGGGAGAGCGGATTCCTCGCCTCGAGCAGCACATCCGGCTCTTGCTCCTGCCGAAGGACGAAATCGACGAGCGCAACGCCATTCTCGAGATTCGCGCCGGCACCGGCGGCGGGGAGGCGGCGCTGTTCGCGTCCGACCTGTTGCGCATGTATCAACGCTATGCCGCCTTGAAGGGTTGGAAATTCGAGGTGCTGTCGATGTCGGAGACCGGGCTCGGCGGCTCTAAGGAGGCGATCGCCGCGATCACGGGCCGCGGCGTGTTCGAGCGCCTCAAATTCGAATCCGGCGTCCATCGCGTACAACGCGTGCCGGAAACCGAGGCGTCGGGCCGCATCCACACCTCGGCCGCGACCGTCGCCGTGCTGCCCGAGGCGGAAGAGGTCGATGTCCAGATCGACGACCGGGATCTGCGCATCGATGTGTTTCGCTCCTCCGGGCCGGGCGGACAATCGGTCAACACCACCGACAGCGCGGTGCGCATCACCCACATCCCGACCGGCCTCGTCGTGATCCAACAGGACGAGAAATCCCAGCACAAGAACAAGGCGCGGGCGATGAAGGTGCTGCGCGCCCGGCTCTATGAGCGCGAGCGCGAACAACTCGCCGCCTCGCGCGCCGCCTCGCGCCGCAGCCAGGTAGGTTCCGGCGACCGGTCGGAGCGCATCCGCACCTACAACTTTCCCCAAGGCCGCGTCAGCGACCACCGCATCAATCTGACGCTCTATAAGATCGAGAAGGTAATGTCGGGCGAGGCGCTCGACGAGATCATCGATCCGCTTATCGCCGAGGACCAGGCCGAACGGCTGGCCGCTGTCGGATGACGCAAGAGGAGGCGTTGGCGGACGCGACCGCTCGGCTCGCCGCCGCCGGTATCGAGACGCCGCGGCACGAGGCGCGGCTGCTGCTGGCACTCGCCGCGGCAACCCCGGCGGCCGCGCTGTTCCGAGCTCGCGACGGCACGCTGCCACCCGCCGCCGGCAAGCGGCTCCAGGCTCTGGTCGCGCGCCGCGCCGGACATGAGCCCTATGCCCGAATTGCGGGAAAGCGGGAATTCTGGAGTCTCGAATTCGAGCTTGGCCCCGATACGCTGGAGCCACGGCCGGATAGCGAAACCGTCATCGAAACCGCCCTCGCCCTCATTCCCGATCGCAGGGCCGCGCTCCGCATCGTCGATTTCGGCACCGGCAGCGGCGCCCTGTTGCTGGCGCTCTTGTCGGAACTGCCATGCGCGGACGGCATCGGTATCGACCGCCTGTCCGGCGCGATCCGGGTTGCGCGGCGCAACGCGGCAGCACTGAGCCTTGCCGAGCGTGCCCGATTCGTGGTCGGGGATTGGGGAGCGGCGCTCGATATCGAGGCCCATTTGATTTTGGCGAATCCACCCTATATACCGTCCGCGGATATCGCAAAATTGGCGCCGGAGGTGGCCCATTTCGATCCAATACTTGCACTTGATGGCGGACCGGACGGTCTCACCGCGTATCGGCAATTGGCCGATGATGTGGTGCGGATGTTACGGCCGGGCGGCTGGGCGGTGTTCGAAGTCGGTGCCGGGCAGGACGAATCGGTTGCCGCGATGATGGGAGCAGTCGGCCTTCAAAAGGTCACGAAGCGGTGCGATCTTGCGGGGATTATCCGGTCAATCGCGTTCGTTAAGCGAAAAAACATCGACAAAACCGTGAAACTTGACGTAACAAAGTAAAAACTGCTTGGAAACTTGTCTATTCCTGACTAGGGTGCTTGCTTGATGAGAAGGAGCCGAAGGCTCCGCGCCCACAGGGCGCCGGTCACATTCCCCAACCGAAATCATTTGGCCTGCCCTGGGCGGACCCAAAGTGGGAACCAATCGGAAGAAGTCGAATATTGATCATGTCGTATCGCGATTTCAAAGGCGGCATAAGGCCTGGCCAGAACAAGCGCTCGCGCAACCGTGGCAATGGGGGCGGGCATCCGAACAGCAACAACAACAACAACAATCGACCGCGGATGCCGCAGCGCATCCAGACCTTCGATTCGAGCGGCCCCAACGTCAAGATTCGTGGCAACGCCTATCAGGTGTTCGAGCGATATATCGCGCTGGCGCGGGAGGCGGCGGCGGCCGGCGATCGCATCGCGGCCGAAAATCTCTATCAGCATGCCGAGCATTATTTCCGCATCATGAATGCCGAAGGGCAAGGCAATCCCATGGCGGCGCCGCGGCCGATGACGCCGGCCGACACCGAAATGAACGGCATGGATG
>JBOHLV010000242.1:0-1958 GCA_050729815.1 Allostellaceae bacterium | reverse complement strand
GGCGATCTCGTCCTCACCTGTACCGGCCGGCAGTCGCGCAACTATTCGCTCGGGCGGGCGCTGGGCAAAGGACAGACGCTGAACGAAATTCTCGCGCAGCGCCGCTCGGTCGCCGAAGGGATCGATTCGGCCGCGGCCACCGCTGCGCTGGCGGTGCGGCTTGGCATCGAGATGCCGATCACCGATGCGGTCGCCGCCATCCTTCATCGCGACGCGCCGGTCGACCATGCCATTGCCGGCCTGCTCGCGCGCCCGTTCAAGAGTGAGATCAGTTGACCGGGCGCGGCTTTTTTCTGGCCTTGGGCTCCGGCTTGCGCGAACCCAGCCAGATCAAAGCCGCCAACACCCCCGCCGTGATGAATGCCGGCAAACTAAGAATGAAGGTAAGCACCGGATTCCATAATGGCGGAATGTTGACGGTGAGGAAGTTCTGCGTGCCGTAATAGCTGCCGGGGCTGAGAACCAGCCAGAATTCACGCCCGGACAACAAGGCGAGATGGCCGGTGGCATAAAGATCGAGGGCGTCGCGCAGGAACGCGATCGCCGCCAGCATCATGAGCACCAAGGCGATAACCCGACCGATCATAGAGTCATCATAAGGGGTGTCGGCGGGCAGGCGCAAAACATTCGAGCGACTCGGGGGGAGGCAGTGACTCAGCTATCCCCCATCTTCAAGGCGGCAAGAAAGGCCGATTGCGGGATTTCCACCTGGCCGAACTGGCGCATGCGTTTCTTGCCCTCTTTTTGTTTGTCGAGGAGCTTTCGTTTGCGCGTTACGTCACCGCCATAGCATTTGGCGAGGACATCCTTCCTCAGCGCCTTCACCGTCTCCCGCGCGATGACTTTGCCGCCGATCGCAGCCTGAATCGCGATCTGGAAGAGCTGGCGCGGGATCAGCTCCTTCAAGCGCTCGCACAGCGCCCGGCCGCGCTTTTCGGCGCCGGCGCGATGGACGATGAGGGCAAGAGCATCGACCGGCTCGCCATTGACGAGGATGTTCAATAGTACGAGGTCGTCCTCGCTATAGCCGTCGAGCTGATAATCGAAGCTGGCATAGCCGCGGCTGACCGATTTCAAGCGGTCGTAGAAATCGAACACAACCTCGTTCAGGGGCAGGCGATAGACCGCCATCGCGCGGCTGCCAACATAGGTCAAATCCTGCTGCATCCCGCGCCGCTCCTCACACAGCTTCAGGATGTCGCCGAGATGGGCGTCGGGGACGAGGATGGTGGCCTTGATCCACGGCTCCTCGATATGGTCGATGCGCACCGGGTCCGGCATGTCGACCGGATTGTGGAGCTGTATCACCTCGCCGTTGATCAGATGAATGCGATAGACGACGGAGGGCGCGGTCGAGACGAGGTCAAGATCGAATTCGCGCTCCAACCGCTCCTGCACGATTTCGAGATGAAGCAGGCCGAGGAAGCCACAGCGAAAGCCGAAGCCCAAGGCGGCCGAGGTCTCGGGCTCATATTCGAAGCTGGCATCGTTGAGGCGAAGCTTCGCCAGGCTGTCGCGCAAATGCTCGTACTGCGCGGCATCGGTTGGAAAGAGACCGCAGAACACCACCGGCTGGAGCGGCTTGAAACCGGGGAGCGGCGCCGCGGTAGGCCGGCGATCCTCGGTGATGGTGTCGCCAACTTTGCAATCGGCGACCGTCTTGATGCCGGCGGTGATGAAGCCGATCTCGCCGGGGCCGAGCTGGTCGCGCGGCTGCTGCTTCGGGGTGAAGACGCCGACCCGCTCCACCTGATGCGTCGCGCCGGTCGCCATCAGGCGGATCTTCTGTCCCGGCTTCAAGACGCCGTCCTTGACCCGCACCAGGATGACGACGCCGAGATAGGCGTCGTACCAGCTATCGACGAGGAGGGCCTTCAAGGGTGCCGCCGCGTCGCCTTGGGGCGGCGGCAGGCGCCTCACCAGCGCCTCCAGCACGGCGTCGATGTTGAGGCCGGTCT
>JBOHLV010000241.1:0-2445 GCA_050729815.1 Allostellaceae bacterium | reverse complement strand
GAGGCAAGGAATTCTGATCATCCTCCAAGAGATTCGTCAACTCGCGAATCCGTGCGACCGCGCGGTTGAAGCGGAATTTGTCGAAATCGTCGGTGACGGCGGCGATGGCACGATGGATGGCGCGGCGTGCCGGATGGTCGCCGGCGGGTCTTTCCCCGGCAGGCGGCAGGCCGCTTTCGGCGGCGAGGCGATAGAGCCGGCCCATATAGCGCCACGCGCCTTCGATGCCGGCATCGGTCCAATCGAGATCACGTTCGGGCGGGCTGTCGGAGAGGAGATAGAGCCGGGCGGTATCGGCGCCATAGCGCTCGACGATGATTTCGAGCCCGACCAGATTCTTCTTCGATTTCGACATTTTCTCGCTGCGGCCGATCGTCACGGCATGACCGTGCGCGTCGCGCGCGGTGCCGTCGGCGTCGCGATGCACTTCGTCGGGAAACAGCCAGTTGCCGGCGCGGTCCTGATAGCTCTCATGGCACACCATGCCCTGAGTGAAGAGGCCGGCGAACGGCTCGGCGAGGGCGAGATAGCCGCAATCGCGCAAGGCGCGCGTGAAGAAACGGGAATAGAGGAGATGCAGCACGGCATGCTCGATGCCGCCGATATACTGATCGACCGGGAGCCAGTAATCGACATCTTCGCGCGCGAACGCGCCGGCGGCGCGCGGCGAGCAGAAGCGCGCGAAATACCAGGAGGATTCGAAAAACGTATCGAAGGTGTCGGTCTCGCGCCGCGCCGATCCACCGCATTCGGGACAGGCGACATGCTTCCAGGTCGGATGATGATCGAGGGGGTTGCCGGGCTGGTCGAATGTCACATCGTCGGGAAGCACCACCGGCAAATCCTGTTCCCTCACCGGCACGATGCCGCATCGACCGCAATGGATCACCGGGATGGGACAGCCCCAATAGCGCTGGCGCGACACGCCCCAATCGCGCAGCCGGAACTCTATCGTGCCTTCGCCGGCGCCGATGGCTTCAAGCCGCCGGATCATCGCCGCCTTGGCCTCCGGCACCGCGAACCCGTCGAGAAAATCCGAATGGAAGAGAATGCCGGCATGATCGGTATAGGCTTCGTCGCCGACCGCGAATTCGTCGCCGGCCGCCTTTGGCCGCACCACCGGCCGCACCGGAAGCCCGTATTTGCGCGCGAATTCAAGGTCGCGCTGGTCGTGCGCGGGACAGCCGAAGATCGCGCCCGTGCCGTATTCCATGAGCACGAAATTCGCGACATAGACCGGCAGTTTCCAGTCGGGGTCGAGGGGATGGACCGCGCGGACGCCGGTGTCATAGCCCTTCTTCTCCGCGGTCTCGATTGCGGCCTCGCTGGTGCCGATGCGGTTCGCTTCGGCGATGAAGCGGGCGAGTTCCGGGTCGCGGCGGGCGAGCTCGCTTGCCAGGGGATGGTTCGGCGAGATCGCGCAAAAGCTCGCACCAAAGAGCGTGTCGGGCCGCGTCGTGAAGATTTCGAGCTTCTCCACCCGTGGCCGTCCGGGATCGAAACCCTCGATGATCTCGACGGGCGGCGTCACCAGGGGAGACATGACGAACGGGATGGCGCCGGTCGGGTTATCGGGCATCGGGTTGGCCGTCGGTACCACCGCCTCGCCCCAATCGCCTTCGAGCGCGAACCAGACCCGTGCGCCCTCGGACTTACCGATCCAGTTCTCCTGCATGATTCGGACGCGATCGGGCCAGCGCTCAAGCCCCGCAAGCGCCGCCCGCAATTCCTCGGCATATTGGGTGATGCGCAGGAACCATTGCGCCAGGAGTCGCTTTTCGACCGGCGCGCCGGAGCGCCAGCCGCGGCCGTCGATCACCTGCTCGTTGGCGAGGACGGTATGCTCCTCGGGATCCCAATTGACCCAACTCTCCTTGCGATAGGCAAGCCCCGCCTTGAGGAAATCGAGGAACATCTTCTGTTCATGCCGGTAATAATCGGGATGGCAGGTCGCGATCTCCCGCGTCCAGTCATAGCCGATGCCCATGCGCTGCAATTGGCCGCGCATCACCGCGATATTCTGATAGGTCCAGTCCTTGGGGTGGATGCCGCCGGCGATGGCGGCGTTCTCGGCGGGCAGGCCAAACGCGTCCCAGCCCATCGGATGCAGCACGTTGAAGCCCTGGGCCCGCTTGTGCCGCGCCACCACGTCGCCCATGGTGTAGTTGCGGACATGGCCGACATGAAGCCGCCCCGAGGGATAGGGAAACATTTCGAGGACGTAGTATTTCGGCCGCGCGGGGTCGGTCGCGGCGGCGAAGCTGGCGCGGTCCCGCCACACCGCTTGCCACTTCGCCTCGGTCTCGGCCGAGCGGTAGGGCATGCGCGCTCCCCCGAACGGGGCTTCCGCCCGGCCTATTGGTTCGAGGCGGTGGAGAGGCGAATCTGCCGCGCCCGCGCCAGGATCGCGTTTTCGAGGTCGATATCGGTCTTGGGATCGACCGG
>JBOHLV010000240.1:0-8573 GCA_050729815.1 Allostellaceae bacterium | reverse complement strand
GGCGTCGCTGCTGGAGCGGCGCCAGGCGCTGCGCCGCCTCGCCGCCGGCGCCGGAGTGCCGGCCGCCGCCACCGCCGCCCTCGCCATCGAGGCCGAACGGCCCGCGCAAATATTAATTCTGCAAAACGAAGCCAATTCCGTCGCCGCGCCCGCGGCGTGGCGGGGTATGTCGCCTCCCGAATGAGATCGTGAAGGAAGTGGATATCACTCCTTTTCGCGCTCGCGTTCGCGCTTGCGGCGATGTCAGGGAAGGCCGCATGCTCCGGTTCCTCTATCGCGGAAGACACCGGCGGAGGAAGGGATGGCGCGCCCGGAGGGATTCGAACCCCCAACCCCCAGATCCGTAGTCTGGTGCTCTATCCAGTTGAGCTACGGGCGCGGAAGGCGGCGAAGCTAATCGCATCGTCCCACCATGGCAAGGATTTAGCCTTCCGCCTCCCGTCTCTCTACCCCCCGTGTCATAGACACCCGAGCCACCACATGATAAACGCGCGCGAATGGCGATCTTTTCCGACCTCGTCCGGACGAGCCGTAATCTATTTGACCGCCGGCGACCGGAATTGCGGTTTTTTGACATGGCGAAGGCGAGGCGGATTCATCCGAATATTAGACTTACCTGTCGCGGGCGGACCGATGGCGGCGGCGCACAGGCCCATGGCGCATACTCGGCCCTGGCGTTCGCCGCGGCGTCCGGGATCGGCTATGCCCACAGTCCGTTCCGAGAAATCGAGCATGGCAAGGACGATCCCCAGTGGACGCGGCGGTGGGAGGATTTCTTCGCGATCGGTCTTGGCGAGCGAGCGGTCGATGAAACTCACGACCGGCTGGTGCCGCTGCGGCAATTCGTGGAAAATCCCGATCATCATCAGGCGGCAGATGTGGTCGTTACGCATGGGCATTTCCATAATTTCTGCGACGATCATCTTGCCTGCTATGATGATGTGTTGCCCGACTTTCGCCGAAAATATCGGGCGTCCGACAAGAGTGGCCTTGCGCGTTACGATCATCCCGGGCGCCTCAGTATCGCGGTTCATCTCCGCCGCGGCGATGTCACGGCTGAGAGCCATTCCGAACGCTTTACCGAAGACGGGGTGATTTTGCGCACCCTCGACGAAATCGCGGCGGTGTGCCGCGACTTGAACCTTGCCTACCGGGTCGATCTTTATTCGAGTGGCGATGCCGCGTCCTTCACGACGTTCCGCGCGCACCGCGCCAATCTTCATGTCAATGACGATGTCTTCGCCAGCCTCGACAATCTTGTCCGCGCTGATGTTCTGATGATGGCCAAAAGCTCCTTCAGCTACGTCACCGGGATGTTAAGCGAAGGCATTAAGCTCTACGAGCCGTTCTGGCATCCCCCACTCGCCCCTTGGATCGTGCGAGCGCCGGACGGCGGATTTGACCGAACGCGCCTCGCCGACGCCCTGATACGCCTCAGGAGCGGCGGAGCCTTGGGCGACTAGTTTAGGTACCGACCCCGAGATACTGGCTGGCAATCGCGGGGTCGGCCTGCAACTGGGCAGGGGTTCCGTCGAAGACCCTATGACCATTGTTCAGAACATAAACCCGGCCGGCCAACGACAGTGCCGCGCGCAAATTCTGCTCGACGATGACGATCGTCATCCGATCGGCGATCAAGCGTTGACACAGTTTCAGGAGGTCTTCGACGATCACCGGCGCCAATCCTTCGAACGGCTCATCGAGCAGCATGAGGCGTGGCGATCGGATCAGCGCGCGCGCGATCGCCAGCATCTGCTGCTCGCCGCCCGACAATTGGCTGCCGCGCGAACGCCGGCGCTCGGCAAGCCGGGGAAAGGCGTCGTAGATCCGGGCCAAAGGCCACCGCGCCGCCGCGTTGAGTCCGGCCAGCCGCAAATTTTCCTCGACGGTCAGGGTCGAGAAGATGCGGCGTTCCTCGGGCACGAGTTGTAGGCCGCGACGCGCGATCTCGTGATTGGGCAGGCGATGAATCGGCGCGCCGTCGAATCGGATCGTGCCCGAGCGCGGACGGATCACGCCGGCGATGCTCTTGAGCGTCGTGCTCTTGCCGGCGCCGTTACGGCCGAGTAACGCCACCACTTCGTGCTCCCGAACCTCGATGCGGAGGTCGAAGAGGATATGCGAATCGCCGTAGAAGCTGTTGACGCCGTCGAGTTCGAGCAACGCCATCGGATTACGCCGCCATGCCGCCAAGATAAGCCCGCCGCACCTCGGCGTCGCGCTGAATGGCCTCGGGCGTGCCTTCGACGAGCCGGCCGCCCTCATACATCACCATGATGCGGCTAGCGAGCGCGAAAACGGCGTCCATATCATGTTCAACGAGGATGATCGTCCGCCCGGCACGCAACCGTCGGATAAGTTCGGTAATTTCCTGTCGTTCGCCGGGGGTGAGGCCGGCCAGCGGTTCGTCGAGCAGCAACACCGAGGGCCGGGAGGCCAGCGCCAACCCCAATTCGACGCGGCGCTTTTCGCCGTAAGCCAGCGTGCGGACCGGCAGATCGGCACGGTCGGCGAGGCCCAGCTCCGCTATCAGCGCCGCGATCAACGCCTCGACCGGGGCAATACCGTCGGCCGCGCGAAAGATGTCGAAGCGCAGCGCGCCGCGGTGCCGTCCGAGCGCCCCGACGCGCAGGTTTTGCCGCACCGTCAGATCAAGAAATAGCTGGTTGATCTGATAGCTCTTGGCGATTCCGGCCTGGCATGAAGCGGTGACATTGCCCTGCGTGATGCCGGCGCCATGCAACAGGATGGTCCCGGAACCCGGCGCTTCTTCGCCGGACAAGAGCCGCAGGAAGGTGCTCTTGCCGGCGCCGTTGGGCCCGATCACGGCGTAAATCTCCCCCGCCGGAACCGCGAAGGAGACGTTCGCGACCGCATGCAGGCCGCCATAGGATTTGCTGACATCGCGCGCTTCGATGGCGAACGCCGTGGTGTCGGATCGGTTGTCGGCGAGCGCCGTCAGGCCGGGGCCCATTTCGGTACGGACGGCTTGCGCCCGGGGCAAGGTGGCGGGCGCCAGCGTTTGCCGCCACCCTAACGAGGTCCAAAGCTTCATCCATAGGCTCGCCGCGGCGCCGGCAAGCCCCTTGCGCACGAGCGTCACCAAGAGGACGAAGATCGCGCCGAGAATGAATTTCCACAGCGCCCCGACGAACGAGATTTGCTGCAGCGCGCCGCGCAGATAAAGCCACACCGCGGCCCCGACCACCGGACCGAGCAGGGTGCCGGCGCCGCCGATCACGGTCTGGATGATGAGTTGTCCCGAGGTGTCGAGTCCGAAAGCCGAGGGCGGCATGTAGCCCTGGAAGATGCCAAGGAGCGAGCCAGCAAGGCCGGCATATCCCGCCGCCAACACGAACGCCCCGAGCTTGTAGCCGACGACGCGGTGCCCCAGGGCGGCGGTGCGCGCGGCGTTCTGGCGGATCGCGGCGAGCACGCTGCCCACCGGCGAGCGAACGATGAAGCGGGCAAGGACGTAGCCCAAAAAGAACAGCGCCGCGGTCAGCTCATAGATGCCCCGGCTTCCCGAGAACGCGATATCGATCGGTCCCAGATGGATCTTCGGGTAGGGCACGCCGGGAAGGCCGTTCTCGCCCCCGGTCCACGCCGATAGCGGCGAGTTCTCGAGAAAATAGGACAATTCGCCGAAGGCCAGCGTGATCATCGCGAAATAGAGGCCGATGCGGCGCACCGCGAGCAATCCGACGACCAGGGCAAACGCCATTGCTGCCGCGATTCCCACGAGCATGGCGAGCCAGACATCCCCGAGCGTGCCGCTGGTTAGGAGATACGCGGTGGTGAACCCGCCAGTGCCATAGAAGGCCGCCTGGCCGAACGACAACAGCCCGCTATAGCCGAACAGCAGGTCGAATCCGATTCCGAACACGCCCCAAATCAGAATTCGCGTCAGCAGGTCGATCGAGCCGAACGCGACCGGAAGCAGTACCAAGGCGAGGATGACGAGGATTTCCGGCAGCCAGCGCCCGAGGTGCCGCCGCGCCCGCCCCATGATCAAGCGCGGCCCGGGGTGCCGAACAGACCGCGCGGGCGAACCACCAGCACCACGGCCATGACCGCATAGATCGCGGCCTGCGAATAGGCCGGGTTGAACAAGGTGGTGAGGCTCAACAATTCACCGACCACGATCCCACCGACGACGGCGCCGCCGAACGAGCCGAGGCCGCCAATCACCACAACAACAAACGCCTCGACCAGAAACGAATCTCCCATATTCGGGATCACTGCGGCGAGCGGCGCGTAGATGACGCCCGCGACGCCGGCGGCGATCGCGCCGAGCGAGAACACGATCAGAAAGACGCGCCGCACATGGACGCCGAGCAATCCGACCATCAGCGGATCTTCGATGCCGGCGCGCACCGCGATGCCGAGAGAGGTGTGGTATAGTAGAAGATAAAGGCCGAACAGCAGCACCGCGATGATGCCGATGATTTCGACCCGGTAGAGGGGATAAAAAAAGAGGCCGAAATTCACGATGCCGATGCCCCAGGGGGGAACCGGCACCTGCTGGCTCAGATTGCCGAAGATGTAACGCACCGCCTCGACGATCATGACCGCGAGGCCGAAAGTGACGAGGATCTGATCCTCCGGCGGCCGATCGTAATAGAGGCGAATGAGGACGCGCTCGAGAATCACGGCGACAACGAGCAGCACCACCGCACCCGCCGCCAGCGCCACCACGAAGGAATAGCCATGGCTCAGCACCACGAAGGCGGTATAGGCGCCCAGCATGAACATCGCGCCGTGGGCGAAATTCACCACCCCGAGCATGCCAAGAATGATCGTCAGCCCGCTGCTGATCAATGCGAGCAGGCTGCCGAAGGCGATCCCGTTGAAAGCCTGCGACAAGAATTGCGGCAGGGTCGGCATCACCGGACCGTGCGTGCGGCGGACGTTCGCGTGGGGCGGCGACGAACCCGTCAGGCGCCGTAGGGCGGCATATGGCAACCGGTCTCGTTCAGCGGCGGCATGACCTTCGTGCCGGGCACCAGCTCGAGGATGTGGTAATAATCTTCCGGCCCCTTCATTTCGGCCGGCGCCTTGCCGACCATGACAGGCACCGGCCGCACCATCTGGTGATCGCCCGCGCGATACCAGACTTCGCCATAGATCGTATCGATCTTGTGCTCCGCCTCCAGCGCCTTGATCACCGCGACCGGATAGAAGGTGCCGGCGCGCGCCACCGCGTCCGCCCAGACGATGAGCTGCAGATAGATCTCGCTGGCGCCCCAGCGCGGCTTGTAGTGATATTTCTTCTCGAACTCCGTGACGAAATATTTGGCCAGCGGATAGGTGTTCTCCTCGGTCCACCAAAACCCTTGCGTGCCATAGGTTCCCGCCATGAGGGAGGCGCCGAGTTCCTTGGCCTGGAATTGGGAGATGTTGGGCACGACATATTTCATCTTCTTCATCATGCCGAACTGCACGGCCTGTTTGGTCGAGGTAACGGCGTCGGCGCCGAACGCCACATTGACGAAGACATCGGCGCCGCTGTTGGCGATATTGAGCAGATAGGTGCTGAAGTCGGTGGTGCCGAGCGGCGCGAGCTGTTCCGTAACCGTCTTCCAACCCGCGGCTTCGGTGAATTGCTTCATCGAATTATAAACGCTGTGGCCATAGGTGTAGTCGGGCACCAGATAGCCGGCCTTGCGGCTCTTCCCAAGGTTCTTGGCCAGCACCGGCGCCAATCCCTTCGCCGCCATATAGGCGGAGGGCTGCGAGCGGAAGCCATAACGCTGGCAATCCTTGCCGGTGGTGGCGTTGGAACCGCTGTTGCCGATCATGACGACGACCTTCTCGCGCTGCCCGAATTCTTCGAGCGCGATCGAGACCGCACTGCTGACGCCGCCGGTGATCATGATCGCGTGATGGTCGCGCGCGAACTGGGTTGCCGCCTGCACCGCGGAATTGGGTTTGGTCTCGCTGTCACCGATTTGATAGACGATCTTCTTGCCGAGCAAGCCACCGCCCTTCTTGAGGCTCGGCACCGCCTCCGTGATCCGGCTGCCGTTATTGAGGTGCTCGACCGCGAGCTCGAATCCGCGCTTCATATCCTGGCCCGAGGAGGCATAGGGGCCGGTCAGCGGAGGGATACAGCCGACGAACACGCTCGAGCCCTGCGCGCCGGCGGGAAAGGTGCCGAGCGACGGGTAGCTCTTGGCCCACACGGTCGGCGCGCCCAAGGGCGCCAGCAGCCCGGCGGCGCCGGCGGCCAGACCCACCTTCAGAACACCCCGCCGCGTTACGCCGACACGTTGCAGGTCGCTGATCGAGGTACCGCGCGGCAATTTCTCATTCATGATCGACCTCCCGATTTTTGTTTGCGGTGGAGGACACCCGCTGCCGGAAAATCAGCCACCCATGGCAGCCGACCGGTAAGCGACGCCTCCACGTTTATACTCTGGTAATACGCCTGATGGCTCCCCAAGAGAAGCCCGAATTAGGTGCAAGTTGATGCGGCGAGTGACCCCGCTCGCGTGCTCTCACGCCGGATTCTCCGTGAGAGAATAATGATCGGATTCCACTCGATTTCGCACATCGTGATGGCGGGCACGAAGGCCGGCAAAGGGGGCATGACCCGGGAAGGGCTTCACCCTGGGCTGGGCCAGGACGGCGGCCGGGAACTTCGCAACGATCGCGCCGGAATCGGCTTCGTTTCTCGCCCTCCGATCGTTGAGGCGCCACGAGAAATTGGCTTCGTTCGGTAAAATTAATAATTGCCCCGTCCCCTTTCCACGATGAGCCGGGACGAGGAATTAAACGCATACAAATTTAACGCCAATAGCGTTATTTGTCAAGACACGAATGCGAGAAGAAGCCGTTTTGAAGCGCAGCCAAGGATCAAGAGCGTTACGTATTATGTCCCCGGAATTCCCCTGTTACGTATTATGTCCCCGGAATTCCCCCGGAATTCCGGAATTCCCCTAAGTTATTTCGATGATCTCGCGGATTCGCCGCGCCAAGGTTTCGACAGTGAAAGGTTTGGCAATGAGTTCCATTCGTGACTCGAGGAGGCCATCTCCGGCGGCGGATTCGGCGTATCCCGTCATGAACAACACTTTCAGATTTGGCCGCGTCACGCGGGCGGCGTCGGCTAGTTGACGTCCGTTGAGGCCCGGCAGCCCGATATCGGTAACCAGAAGATCGATGCGTTGCAGCGACTGCACAATGCGCAGGGCCGAAGTGCCATCCGCGGCTTCCAAGGCCACATAACCAAGGTCACGCAGAACTTCCCCGATCATTAGCCGAACGACCCCCTCATCCTCAACCACCAGAACGATTTCGCCGCCATGCGCGCCTTGCGCCTTGGTGGGAAGGCCGGAATCGTGCGCTTCAACGGGGTCGCCACGGAATCGCGGCAGGCAAATTTCGACGTTTGTACCTTGGTCGATCGCGCTTTCAATTCGGGTCGAGCCGCCCGACTGACGAACAAATCCATAGATCATCGAAAGACCGAGGCCCGTGCCTTGGCCAATCGGCTTGGTGGTAAAGAACGGATCGAACGCGCGCGCCTTGACGTTCGGCGCCATGCCGGTTCCGGTGTCGCGCACGCTAAGATGGACATACTCGCCGGCGGACAATTCCCATTGACCAGCCTCGATGGTGTCGAGCACGACATTGGACGTCTCGATCGTAAGCGATCCGCCGTTGGGCATGGCATCTCGAGCATTGATCGCGAGATTGATTAGCGCATTTTCGAGTTGGTTTCGGTCGCATCGCACAAGCCACAGATCTTCCGGGGCAACGATTTTCATCTGCGTCGCTTCGCCGAGG
This sequence comes from Allostellaceae bacterium, assembly GCA_050729815.1. Classification (GTDB taxonomy): domain Bacteria; phylum Pseudomonadota; class Alphaproteobacteria; order ATCC43930; family CGMCC-115725; genus JAATGI01. The sequence continues at coordinate 782 of JBOHLV010000240.1, read as the reverse complement.
GTTCGGCGCAACAATTCTTCCGTGGTCGCGATCAGCCGCCTGATATCCACGGTACAGGGATCGATCGGTTGCTGGCGCGAAAAGGCCAAGAGACGTTGGGTCAACGCGGCTGCCCGATTGGTCGATTTCAGAGCCCCTTTCACCAGGCGATCGATGTCGCTGATGCGCCCTTCCGGTATGCGCTTTTGGATGAGATCCAACCCGCCCATGATGCCTTGCAGTAGATTGTTGAAATCGTGCGCGATGCCACCAGTGAGGCGCCCGACCGCCTCCATCTTCTGGCTTTGCCGCAGCGCTTCCTCGGCCTGCATCAGTTGGCGGGTTCGCTCCTCGACCTTCCGCTCCAGCGTCGCGTTGAGGTCGCGAAGCGCATCGTCGATCCTGTGACGTTCATTCACGTCGCGAAGAATGGCGCTGACAAAGGCCCGATCGTCGCTAACCCAGCGCGACGCGGAAACCTCCATATGGCTGGGTGAGCGGTCTTTGCGCAGGGCAATCATCTCGACCGGCCGTTGGATCGCCAATCCGCTAACCAGCGCGCGCCAATGGACATCCCAAGCGTCTTGATCCCCGAACAGCAACCGAACCGGCTGCCCTACCAGTTCGCGAGGTGTGTAGCCGAATTGCCATTCGCTCGCGATGTTGACGAACCGGATGTTACCGTCGGTATCAACCGTCAGAATCACGTCCGGCGCGTTCTCAACGACGGCGTCGTAACGGGCGTCTTGCCGTTTGCGCAGCACCTGTTCGCGCCGCGCCGCGGCGGTCACGTCGATGATTTC
>JBOHLV010000239.1:0-2374 GCA_050729815.1 Allostellaceae bacterium | reverse complement strand
CCACCGGCGCGACGGCTCTGACCCTGGCGCCGTCAACGCCTCCGATCCGGAAGTGCGGGCGCCGCTCGACCTGATCGGCGGCGGCGACTTCACGCCGCGGCACACCGACCGCTGCCGCCCCAAGCGCGACAGCCTCACCGCCGGCGGCGACCGTTTCCTGGTGACGCGCGATTTCCGCTCCTATATCGACGCCCAGGACCGGGTCGAGGCGCTCTATCGCGACGACGCGGAATGGGGGCGCCGCGCCGTCCGCAACATCGCCGGCGCCGCCGGATTTTCGAGCGATACGGCCGTGCACAATTATGAGCGGCTCGTCTGGCAGGCGCCGCTCGACGGCGAGGTGCGGCGCGACCGGCTGGCGAGCGTCGCGGCGGCGGAATAGCCTCGGCGCCGCCACAAGATCACCGCGTGAGGCCCTTGCCTCATCTAATTAGCGGCTCTCGCCAGCCCCGCCGATTTCAAGTGCTCGCCGATCTCGTCGAGGATCACGGGGTCGTCGATGGTGGCCGGCATGCGCCATTCCTCGCCATCGGCAATCTTACGCATGGTGCCGCGCAGGATCTTGCCGGAGCGCGTCTTGGGCAGCCGCTCGACGATGAGCGCCGCCTTGAGGCCGGCGACCGCGCCGATCCGTTCCCGCACCAGGGCCAGCACCTCCTTCGACACCGTGGCGCGCGGGGTGTTGGTGCCGGCCTTCAATACGAGGAAGCCCACCGGCACCTGGCCCTTCAGCGCGTCGGCAATGCCGATGACGGCGCATTCGGCGACATCGGGATGGGCGGCGACCACTTCCTCCATGGCGCCGGTCGAGAGCCGATGGCCCGCGACATTGATGACATCGTCGGTGCGCGTCATGACGAAGACATAGCCATCCTCGTCGATATAGCCGGCATCGGCGGTCGCGTAATAGCCGGGGAATTCGGTGAGATAGGCCTCGATGAAACGCTGATCGGCGTTCCACAGCGTCGGCGACGAACCCGGCGCCAGCGGCAGCTTTACCGCGATCGCGCCGATCTCACCCGGCTTCATGTCGCGGCCCTCGGCATCAAGGACGTGAAGGTCCCAGCCCGGCACCGGCTTCGTCACCGAGCCGTGCTTCACGGGGTGAGGCCCGAGCCCGATGCAGTTGCCCGCCATGACCCAGCCGGACTCGGTCTGCCACCAATGATCGATGACCGGAATGCCAAGCTGTTCCTCGGCCCACCCAATGGTTGGGGGATCGCAGCGCTCGCCCGCGAGGAACAGGGTCTTGAGGCTCGATCGGTCGTATTTGCGGATCAGCTTGCCGTCGGGATCGTCGCGGCGGATGGCGCGGAACGCGGTCGGCGCGGTGAAGATGGCGTTGATCTTGTGCTGCTCCACCATGCGCCAATAGGCGCCGGCGTCGGGCGTGCCGACCGGCTTGCCCTCGAACAGCACCGAGGTGCAGCCATGGAGGAGTGGGCCATAGACGATATAGGAATGGCCGACCACCCAGCCGACATCGGAGCCGGCCATGTAAACGTCGCCCGGTTCGACCCCATAGAAATATTTCATCGTCCAGAGCAGCGCCACGGCATGGCCGCCATGGTCGCGCACGATGCCCTTCGGCAAGCCGGTGGTGCCGGAGGTATAGAGGATGTAGAGCGGATCGGTCGCCGCCGTCGAGACGCAATCGGCCGGCTTGGCCTTTGCGATGGTTTCCCGCCAATCATGGTCGCGGCCCGGCACCATCGTGGCCTTTGCTTGCGGCCGTTGCAGGACGAGGCAGGCGGCGGGCTTGTGCGTTGCCAGTTCGATCGCCTCATCGAGGAGCGGTTTATAGGGAATGATTCGCTGAATCTCGATGCCGCAGGAGGCCGAGAGGATGATCTTGGGTGTCGCGTCGTCGATCCGGGTCGCGAGCTCGGCCGGGGCGAAGCCGCCGAACACCACGGAATGGATCGCGCCGATCCGGGCGCAGGCCAGCATCGCCATCGCCGCCTCGGGCACCATCGGCATATAGATGATGACGCGGTCGCCCGATGCGACGCCGAGCGCCTTCAGCGCGCCGGCGAGCCGCGCCACCTCGGCCGTCAGCTCGGCATAGGTGAATTTTTGGATCGTGTTGGTGACCGGGCTGTCATAGATGAGGGCGACCCGATCGCCGTTGCCGGCTTCGACATGGCGGTCGAGGGCGTTGTAGCAGGTGTTGAGCCGACCGCCCGAAAACCAGCGATAGAACGGCTTGTTGCTGTCGTCGAGCACACGGTCCCAGCGCCGCTCCCAGTGGAGCGCTTCCGCCGCTTCGGCCCAGAACCCCTCGGGATCGGCGAGCGACCGGCGATAGGCGTCGTCATAGCGGCTCGACATCTGGGCGTCTCCCTTTGGCTGTTCGGCCCTCATTTCCCGCGAT
>JBOHLV010000238.1:0-9507 GCA_050729815.1 Allostellaceae bacterium | reverse complement strand
GACCAAGGATCCGGTGCGCGCGGAGATCGCCATGACCGGCGAGATCACCTTGCGCGGCCGGGTGCTGCCGATCGGTGGCCTCAAGGAAAAGCTCCTGGCGGCGCTCCGCGGCGGTCTCAAGACGGTGCTGATCCCAAAGGAGAACGAGAAGGATCTGGCCGAGATTCCCGACAATGTGAAGCGCGGCCTCACGATCATTCCCGTATCGAATGTGGATGAGCTTCTGCTCCACGCGCTGGTGTCGAAGCTGACGCCGATCGAGTGGAAGGAGGAACGCGACGAACAGCCGGTGATGCCGCCCAAGGTCGAAGGTGGCGAGGAGCATCCCGGCCTCGTCACGCACTGAAAAAGAACGAGGGGCCTTGCGGGCGCCGGCGAGCGGCACCGGCGAGGCCCCTCCTTCGTGATTGACGCGGCGAAGAGCCGCGATCTAGATTTCACCCGCCGCTTGCCACTCACGCTGGCGCCGCGGCCAAAGACACGCAACATCAGGAATGGGGGCGCTGCCGTGAACAAGGTCGAGCTCGTGGATGCCGTATCGGCAAGTTCTGGTCTGTCGAAGAGCGATGCTGGCAAGGCGGTGGACGCCGTGTTCGATTCGATCGCCGCCGAATTGAAGCAAGGCAGCGAGGTGCGCCTCGTCGGGTTCGGCACGTTTCTGGTGACAAAGCGCGCCGCCTCGGAAGGCCGCAACCCGCGCACCGGCGAGCCGGTGCATATCCCGGCCTCGAATCAGCCGAAATTCCGCGCCGGCAAGGGCCTCAAGGACACCGTCAACGGGTGATGGCAATCGCGGCGCCAGAACCGCGCTCGCGCTACCTCGCGCTACAATGACGATTGTGGGCGATTAGCTCAGCGGTAGAGCGCCTCGTTTACACCGAGGATGTCGGCGGTTCGATCCCGTCATCGCCCACCAAATCGGGAGGAGCGCAATGTCCGGTTATCTCATCGCCAACGTCGAAATTCATGACCCGGCGGTCTACGATCAGTACCGCCAGAAGGTCGGTCCGATCATCGCGCAATATGGCGGGCGCTTCATAGTGCGCGGCGCCGCGGCCGAGACACGCGAAGGCAGCCTGTCGCTGAAGCGGGTGGTTGTGCTGGAATTCCCCAACCTTGACGCGGCGCGCCGGTTTTACGACAACGCGGAATATGCCCCTGTGAAGGCGCTACGCCTCGCCAGCGCCAGATCGGATGTGATGTTGGTTGAAGGCTACGCGGGATAGCGTCGTCGCATCGTCACTTGTTTCGATCGAGCTTCAGGAGCTTGCGCGCGTTGCCTTCATAGATCGCGTGGCGCTCGAACGGCGATAAATCGAGCCGGTCGATGATTTCGTTGGTCCAGCGGATATAAGCGGTGCCCCTCTCCGGATCGAACGGCATGTCGGACGCATAGAGGCAGTGCTCGACGCCGAAAAACCGCAATCCGGTCTTGGTGCCTTCGAAGGCACCGAACATCGCGGTATCGGCATAGAAATTCTTGAAATAATCGATCGGGCGCTTGCCCTTGGCCTTCATGTTGCGGACGATCGGAAAGTAATCCTCATCGGAGGTGCGGGCGCCGAGCTGGTCCCAGCCTGGGCCGACTCGGCCTTCGAAATAAGGGATCATGCCGCCCATATGGTGGGTGATGATCTTGATGTCGGGATGTTTGTCGAAGAGGCCGTTGAACACCATGTGCGACATGGCGACGCTGGTCTCGTAGGGCCAGCCGAAGGTCCACCAAATCTCGAAATGGCTTTTCTTCTCGGTCTTGTAGTCGGGAAAGCTGGCGTCGCGGATCGGGTGCATCCAGATCGGCAGATCGTACTCGGCCATAAGGTCGAACAGCGGCTCAGTCTCTTTGGTATAGACCGGTGCGCCGTTGATGTTGGTGTAAATCTGGACGCCGACCGCGCCGAGTTGGCCCACGGCACGTTTCGCCTCGGTCACCGCGGCCGCGATGTCGTTCATCGGCAGACACGCGATGAAGCCAAGGAATCGGTCGGGATATTTCGCGACCAGCGCCGCCTGCTCGTCATTGGCGATCTTCGCCAGTTCCGCGGCCTGTTTCGGCGAGCAGAAGTTTTCCACGGGCGGGCCGGAGAGACAGATGACCTGCGCGTAATCGTCGAACCGATCCATCATGCGGAAGCGAACATCGAGATCGACGATGCTCGGCACCTTGCGCACTCGGTTGAACATATCCTTGGCGTCGGGCAGCACCTCGACCATGCGGTCATAGAAGGGCTTGGGAAACAGGTGATTGAAAATGTCGAGCTTCATGGTGGCGCCTGGCGATATCGTTGCAGCGGTGAAGGTTGCGGCCATAAGACCACGCCGCCGGTGTCGCTGCAACCGTCGCGGCTGGCGTGCTTTTGCAATGCGAAGAGGGCGGTCGGGACGCTTGGGCAAACTCCCACGGAAACCGCGACTCGCCAATCATGCTGCACGAGCGAAAAGCCGTTCGGGGTCCGATGCTTGACACCACCCTGGGCGCGGGTTACGAGATGCCGTCGCTTCGTTTTCGGGGGCGAGAGTTGCGGGGGGCGTAGCTCAGTTGGTTAGAGCGCCGGCCTGTCACGCCGGAGGTCGCGGGTTCGAGTCCCGTCGCTCCCGCCATTTCTATTCTATGGAGTCGCGCATTGACGGAATTTCTGCGCGGATACGTTCCGATTCTGATTTTCCTCGTCATCGCCGGGGGAATCGCCACGGCGATTGTGGTCGCCTCCTTCGTGCTCGCGCGCCAAAAGCCCGATTCCGAGAAATTATCACCCTATGAATGCGGGTTCGAGCCGTTCTCCAATGCGCGCAGCCGCTTCGATGTGCGCTATTACCTCGTCGCCATCCTGTTCATCATCTTCGACCTAGAGGTTGCGTTTCTGTTTCCCTGGGCGGTATCGCTCGGTGCCATCGGCTTGTTCGGGTTCTTTTCCATGATCGTGTTCCTTGCCGTTCTCACCATCGGGTTTATCTATGAATGGAAGAAGGGGGCATTGGAGTGGGATTGATGGCGGAACAAGACCTTCTTTTGAAACGTGCCCTTGGCGAGGCGGAAGACAAAGGATTTCTGCTCGCCAAGGTTGACGATGTGGTGAACTGGGCGCGTACCGGCTCGCTGTGGCCGATGACGTTCGGGCTCGCCTGTTGCGCGGTCGAGATGATGCACACCATCGGCTCGCGCTATGATCTCGACCGGTTCGGCATCTTTCCGCGCGCCTCGCCGCGCCAGTCGGATTTGATGATCGTCGCCGGCACGCTCTGTAACAAGATGGCGCCCGCCTTGCGCAAGGTCTATGACCAGATGGCGGAGCCGCGCTGGGTCATCTCTATGGGTTCCTGCGCCAATGGCGGCGGCTATTATCACTATTCCTATTCGGTGGTGCGTGGCTGCGATCGCGTCGTGCCCGTCGATATCTACGTCCCGGGCTGTCCACCGACGGCCGAGGCGCTGCTCTACGGCATCCTGCAACTGCAAAAAAAGATCAAACGCGAGCGCGTGTTTGCGCGCTGATGACAGGTGATGGCTGAGACTCTGTTGGAATTGGGCGAAAGGCTGGCCGCCGCCTCGCCGGATCTGGTGATTGCGAGCGGGGTTCAGCATGACCAGCTCGTGCTGGAGGTGAAGCGCGAGCGGGTGGTCGAGGTGCTGACCGATCTGCGTGACGACCCGTCTTTGCGTTTTGAGGTGCTGATCGACATCGCCGGGGTCGATTATCCCGACCGGGCGGAACGGTTTGAAATCGTCTATCAACTCTTGAGCCTCAAGTACAACCGGCGAATCCGGGTCAAGGTATCGACTGACGAGGCGACGCCGGTGCCGTCGGTCACCGGCGTCTATAGCAGCGCGGGCTGGTACGAGCGCGAGGTCTATGATCTTTTCGGCGTATTCTTTTCCGATCATCCCGATCTGCGCCGCATCCTCACCGATTACGGCTTCGAGGGTCATCCCTTGCGCAAGGATTTTCCGCTCACCGGCTACGTCGAGGTGCGTTATGACGAGGAGCAACGCCGCGTCATTTATGAGCCGGTCAAGCTCAAGCAGGAATTCCGCAGCTTCGATTTCCTCTCGCCCTGGGAGGGCATGAACAAGATCCTGCCCGGTGACGAAAAGGCGTTCCCCGGCGGGGGAACCGCGGCGACCGAGGAGGGCAAGAAATGACCGTCGCCGACGAATCCGAAACCCAGATCAAGACCTTCACCATGAATTTCGGGCCGCAGCATCCGGCGGCACATGGCGTGCTGCGCCTCGTCGTCGAGATGGATGGCGAAGTGATCGAGCGGGCCGATCCGCATATCGGCCTCTTGCATCGCGGCACCGAGAAGCTGATCGAATACAATACCTACCTTCAGGCGGTGCCCTATTTCGACCGGCTCGATTACGTCTCGCCAATGTGCCAGGAGCATGCCTTCGCGCTCGCGGTCGAGACGCTGCTCGGCATCGAGGCGCCGCCGCGCGCGCAATATATTCGAGTGTTGTTTGCCGAGATCACCCGGATCCTGAACCATCTCCTCGCCGTGCAGGCGATGGCGCTCGATACCGGCGCGATCACGCCGTTTTTCTGGTATTTCGAGGAGCGCGAGAAGCTGCTGGAGTTTCACGAGCGCGTCTCCGGCGCACGTTTTCACGCGGCCTATTTTCGTCCCGGCGGCGTCCATCAGGACATGCCCGCCGGCCTCGCCGAGGACATCTACGCCTTTACCGATCACTTCCCGCAAAAGATCGACGATCTCGAGCAGCTTTTGAGCGAGAACCAGATCTTCAAGGAACGCACCGCCGACATTGGAATTATCAACGCCAAGGATGCGCTCGATTGGGGCCTCTCCGGGCCGATGCTGCGTGCCTCCGGCATCCCATGGGATTTGCGGAAAGCGCAGCCCTATGACGCCTATGCGGAGATGGATTTCGACATCCCGATCGGCAAACATGGCGATTCCTGGGACCGCTATCTCGTCCGCATCGAGGAGATGCGGCAATCGCTCAAGATCATGCGCCAGGCGATCGAGAAGATGCCGTCGGGCCCGGTGTCCGTGGACAACAACAAAGTGACGCCGCCCAAGCGTGCCGAGATGAAGCGCTCGATGGAGGCGCTGATTCATTTCTTCAAGCTCTATACCGAGGGTTATCATGTGCCCGCCGGCGAAACCTATACCGCGGTCGAGGCACCCAAGGGCGAGTTCGGTGTCTATGTCGTGTCGGACGGCTCGAACCGGCCCTATCGCTGTAAGATCAGGGCGCCGAGTTATGCCTTCCTGCAAGCGACCGATTTCATGGTGAAGGGTCTCATGCTGGCCGACATGGTGGCGACCATCGGCTCCATGGATATCGTATTCGGGGAAGTCGACCGATGAGCGGCCCGGCGCCGACCAACGACTTCGTCCAGCCGGAAAGCTTCGAATTCACGCCGGAGAACCTGGCGAAGGCGAAGTCCTATATTGCCAAATATCCACCGGGGCGACAGGCGAGCGCGGTGCTGTCGCTGCTCTACCTCGCCCAGGGGCAAAGTGGCAATTGGCTACCGCGCGTGGCGATGGACCACGTCGCCGAAATCCTGGAGATGCCGCGCATCCGCGTCTATGAGTGCGCGACCTTCTATACGATGTTTCATCTGCGCCCGGTCGGCAAATACTTGCTCCAGGCTTGCACCACGACGCCGTGCTGGCTTCGTGGCTCGGACGATGTCGTCAACACCTGCGCGGAAAAGCTGGGCATCGGCCTCGGCGAGACCACAGCGGACGGCAAATTCACCCTGATCGAGGTCGAATGCCTCGGCGCCTGCGTTAATGCGCCCATCCTTCAGGTGAACGATGATTATTACGAGGACCTTGACGCCCAATCGACCGCCAAGCTGCTCGATGCGCTGGCGCGGGGGGAGAAGCCGCAGGCCGGCTCCGTCACCGGCCGCCACGGCTCAATGGCGGCGAGCGGCCCCACCACCCTTACCGACCTCTCTTTTCCGAAGGAGGCGAGCTGATGCTTGCCGACAAGGACCGCATCTTCACCAACCTCTACGGCCAGTATGACTGGACCTTGAAAGGCGCCCGCGCCCGCGGCGATTGGGACGGCACCAAGGCGCTGCTCGCGCGGGGCCGCGACGCGCTCGTCAACGAGGTGAAGGCCTCGGGCCTGCGCGGCCGCGGCGGCGCAGGGTTTCCGACCGGGCTGAAATGGTCCTTCATGCCTAAGGAAAGCGACCGCCCGTGTTACCTCGTCGTCAATGCCGACGAATCGGAGCCGGGCACCTGCAAGGACCGCGACATCCTGCGCAACGATCCGCATAAGCTGATCGAAGGCTGCCTTATCGCCGCGGTCGCGATGGGGGCGCGCGCCGGCTACATCTATATCCGCGGCGAATTCTATGACGAGGGCAGGCGGCTCCAACACGCCATCGAGGAGGCCTATGAAGCCGGCCTCATCGGCAAGAATGCCTGCGGCTCGGGCCATGAGTTCGATCTCTATCTCCATCGCGGCGCCGGCGCCTATATCTGCGGCGAGGAGATGGGCCTGCTCGAAAGCCTTGAGGGTAAGCCCGGCAAGCCGCGCCTCAAGCCGCCATTTCCCGCCGGGGTCGGGCTTTATGGCTGTCCCTCAACCGTCAACAATGTCGAGACGCTGGCCGTGGTGCCGACCATCTTGCGGCGCGGCGCGTCTTGGTTCGCCGGCATCGGCCGGCCGAAGAACGAAGGCACCAAGGTGTTCTGCATCTCGGGCCATGTGAACCAGCCCTGCAATGTCGAAGAGGCGATGAGCATTCCCTTGCGCGAGCTGATCGAGCGCCATGCCGGCGGCGTGCGCGGCGGCTGGGACAACCTTCAGGCAGTGATTCCGGGCGGCTCGTCGATGCCGGTCCTGTCGAAATCGATCTGCGACACCATCCTGATGGATTTTGACGCACTCAAGGACGTTAAGTCGGGTCTCGGCACCGCCGCGATCGTGGTGATGGACAAATCGACCGACATTATCAAGGCGTTCGCGCGCATCGCCAAATTCTATCGCCACGAGAGCTGCGGCCAGTGTACGCCGTGCCGCGAGGGCACCGGCTGGATGTGGCGTGTCATGGAGCGGATGGTGAAGGGCGAGGCCGAGGTCGCGGAAATCGACATGCTTCAGGACGTCACCACGCAAATCGAGGGGCATACGATCTGCGCCTTCGGCGAGGGTGCCGCCTGGCCCGTGCAGGGGTTTTTGCGCCATTTCCGGCCGGAGATCGAAGCGCGCATGGCCGACTATAAGGCGTCGCGCACGCCGCTCGCGGCGGAGTAGGGCGATGACCAAGCTCACCATCGACGGCATCGAGGTCGAAGTTCCGGCGAATTCGACGGTGCTCCAAGCGGCGCAATCGGTCGGCATCGAGATTGCGCATTTCTGCTTTCATCAGCGGCTCGCGATCGCTGGCAATTGCCGCATGTGCCTCGTCGAGCAGGAAAAGTCGCCGAAGCCGATCGCGTCCTGCGCCCAGCCGGTCGCGGAAGGGATGGTGATCCATGTCCATTCCGAGCGGGCGCGCAAGGCGCGCCACGGCGTCATGGAATTTCTCTTGATCAACCATCCGCTCGATTGCCCGATCTGCGATCAGGGCGGCGAATGCGATCTTCAGGACCAGGCGATGGCCTATGGTTTCGATCGCAGCCGCTATCGCGAGCCGAAGCGGGCGGTCAAGGAGAAGGATTTCGGCCCACTGGTCGCGACCGCGATGACGCGCTGTATTCATTGCACGCGCTGCGTCCGGTTCCTCACCGATGTCGCCGGCGTCGCCGAACTCGGAATGGTGAACCGCGGCGAGGATTCCGAGATCACCACCTTCGTCGAAATGGCGCTCGGCTCCGAGCTGTCCGCCAATATCATCGATCTCTGCCCGGTCGGTGCGCTGACCTCGAAGCCTTACGAGTTCATCGCCCGCCCATGGGAGCTTAGGAAGACCGAATCGATCGATGTGCTCGACGCGGTTGGCAGCAATATCCGGGTCGATGCGCGTGGCGCGCAGGTGCTGCGCGTGCTCCCGCGCTTGCACGAAGACATCAACGAGGAATGGATTTCCGATAAGACCCGCTTTGCCGTCGACGGGCTGACGCGCCGGCGCCTCGACCGGCCTTATATCCGGCGCGATGGCAAGCTGGTCGAGGTCGAATGGCAGGAGGCGTTTGCTGCCATCGCCGCGCGCATGAAGGGGGTGCCGGGGACGAAGATCGCGGCGCTCGCCGGCGACCTTGCCGATTGCGAAGCGATGCTGGCCTTGAAGGAGCTGATGGCGTCGCTCGGCTCGCCCCATCTCGATTGCCGCCAGGCCGGCGCCGCGCTCGATGCCTCGACGCGCGCCGCTTATCTCTTCAACACCACCATTGCCGGTATCGAGGAGGCCGATGCCTGCCTCCTCATCGGCACCAATCCGCGGGTCGAAGCCGCAATCATCAATGCGCGGCTCAGGAAGCGCTGGCTTCAGGGCGGTTTCAAGGTGGCGGCGCTCGGGCCGGCGCTCGACCTCACTTTCCCGGTCGAGATGCTCGGCGCCGGGCCAGAGACCCTGCGCGATCTCGTCGCCGGAAAGCTTTTTTTCGCCGCCACGCTGAAGGGTGCGAAGCATCCGATGCTGATCCTGGGGCAGGGGGCGCTGCGGCGGCCGGACGGCGACGCCATCCTCGCGCTCGCTCATTCCTTGGCGGAAGGCTCCGGCATGGTGCGCGAGGGCTGGAACGGCTTCAATGTCCTCCACCTAGCGGCGGCGCGGGTCGGCGCGCTCGATCTCGGCTTCGTGCCGGGCGCGGGCGGGCGCGACACCGCGCAGATTCTCGCCGGTTGCGAGGCGGGCGTTATCGATGTGGTCTATCTCCTCGGCGCCGACGAGGTCGACACGGGCCGGCTCGGCCAGGCCTTCGTCATCTATCAGGGTCATCACGGCGATGCCGGCGCCCGCCGCGCCGATGTCATCCTGCCCGGCGCCGCCTATACCGAAAAAGACGCGACCTACGTCAATACCGAAGGGCGCGTGCAGCTCGGCCGTCGCGCCACCTTCCCGCCCGGCGATGCGCGCGAGGATTGGGCGATCATCCGCGCGCTCTCGGCCGCGCTCGGCCACACCTTGCCCTACGACAACCTGCGCCAGATGCGCGCCGGCCTCATCGCCGCCAATCCGCATTTCGCCCAGATCGACGAAATCGTGCCGGCGCCGTGGGGCGCGTTCGGACGTGAAGGCGCGGTCGACCGCGCGCCGTTCCGTTATCCGATTGCCGATTTCTTTCGCACCGATGCCGTGAGCCGCGCCTCGCCGACCATGGCGGACTGCGCCGCCGCGATCCTTGATAAGAACAATATCCGGAAGACCGGCACCCATGACTGATTTCTGGTCCGGCCCGGTCGGATCGACCCTCATCACCATCGGCGAGATTCTGCTGGTCATCATCATCATCTCGGTGACGATGGCCTATCTCACCTATGTTGAGCGCAAGGTGCTGGCGATGATGCAGCGCCGCAAGGGGCCGAACGTGGTCGGCCCGTTTGGTCTGCTGCAGCCCTGGGCCGATGCCTTGAAG
>JBOHLV010000237.1:0-4164 GCA_050729815.1 Allostellaceae bacterium | reverse complement strand
GCCGTCATAAGCGCCTCAGCGCGCGAGGGCGTACGGGCCGCCGCGCTTGAGCGCGGCCTTGTAGTCGGGCCGTTCGTGCAGACGCCTCACCCAGGCGTCGATATTGGCATAGGCCGCGTGCTTGCCGAAGACGCCGGCCAACTCGCCAACGAAGCTCATCTGAATGTCAGCCCCGGTCAGTTCGCTGCCGAGCAGGTATTGTCGGTTCTCCAGAGCGCGATCGATATAACCGAGGTGGTTGGCGATCTCGCCGTCGATGCGCGGCATCAGCGGCGCCTTCGCTTCCCCGAGGCGCGAGGCGTAGAGATTGAGCATCAGCGGCAGCATCGCCGAACCTTCGGCGTAGTGCAGCCATTGGACATACTCATCGTAAGCCGGTGTCTCCGGCGGCGGTTGTAGGCGCCCGTGCCCGTGACGGCGGATGAGGTAATCGACGATCGCCCCCGACTCGCTGATCACGCGGCCATCGTCAGTGATGACCGGCGACTTGCCGAGGGGATGGACCGCCTTCAATTCGGGCGGCGCCAGCCGCGTCGTCGCATCGCGCTGATAGCGTTCGATCCCATAAGGCAGGCCAAGCTCTTCCAAGAGCCACAGGATGCGTTGCGATCGGGAATCGTTGAGATGATGGACGACGATCATGAGGATTTTCCTCGCTCGCGCCCAGTGTCTGGGACGCTATGCCCGGCATCGTACCGGCTCCACGCGCGATTGTCAGCCCACGACCCCGCCGGGCCAAGCCGGGCGCACCCTCTCCGCCCGTGGGGCGGAGAGGGAGGGGCCCATCGCAAAGCGATGGGAGGGTGAAGTGGGGATTCACACCCGCGCCTTCACCTTCTTCTTCGGCGCCCCTTGCGCCGCCGCCCGGGCGCGGTTGAGGTCGAGAAGCCGCGCCAGCGCGTCCTCCTCCGAAATGTCTGCGGGCCAGCCATAGGCGGCGGCGACCGCCGCGTCGAGATCGCGATGCGCGTTGGCAAGCCAGGTCGGCCGCTCGTTATAGAGATTGGTCAGGGTGCGCTTCTTCAGCACCGCTTCGGCGGCGGGATTGGCCGGCAGGATGCGGTCGGGAAAGCCCGGCACGACCTCCGGCACGATCCTGATGAGATCGGCCGGATTGAGCCAGGCATTGCGCAGCCGGTCGAGTTCGCGCGCCGCCATCGCGATGGCGATGGCGCGGGGATCGTCGGCATATTCCGCCGCCGAAATGTTTGGCGTCAGCCCTTCGGGAAAGGGAAAAGTCTCGAAAGTCGTGGTCGGCGTGTAGCGCGGGTCGTTGCCGACGCCAAGCCACGTCCCCAATCGAAGCGACCACGCCTCGTGAAACCGGCTATGCAAAATGCCGAAGCTCGTGTCGTCGTCACGCGCGATTGCGACGGTCGCGCTGTCGGCAAGAACCGAGGGATGCATCCATACAAAAAGGCGATATTTAGCAACCCGGGGCGTGATTATGTATCGCGATAATCCTCGCAGTGCGCTCCGCATTTCAGGGCGGGAGCGCCATAAGAGCCACCACCGTGCATTCAGTTCTTTGTTTTCGCGCCTGGCTCTAAATGGACGAACAGATTTCCGGGTCCACTCAAACGGCGCTTCAAACAATGCGGCGTCCGCTGCGCTGGCTTTGTCGTCGAAGGCAACGGTCCACCTGTCCTCGCGCCGTTTCGCGATGTCGCGTCCGATCCAGAGCGGGCGCAAAACGTCCGAATTCGGCAGTCCATTAGGATTTCGTGGCATCTGGAGCCACCGGCGGGCTGTATCCCCGGATACCTCAAAAGGTCCGTATGATATGATGCCCTGGAACGCACGGCCTCCGTTCTCCGGAAGGGGGAGTGCCTTGACTAAGTTGGCGCCCCCCGCCGTCAGGTCGGTATGAATTAGCCCAACTGATTCTCCGCCGAGGTGGGGCGAGGTCTCGACTTCTGGTTCTTCAAAACAGATCAGGCTAACCCGAACGCAGCGCCGGCAACAACCCAATCCTCATCGGACCACGCTTCGTAAATGTGCGCACCATCAGCAATTCTGTCTAAGACCCGCCGATTAAGACCACCGCGAATGGAATTTGTCGCTACTAGCCCTGCGCGAGCGGCCTTTTGAAGACTGATCTGTCGGAGGGATTTTTCAAACCAGTAGCACACCAAATCAGCTCCACCGGGAACTCGTCCATCGAACGTGGAGCGAAGGTTATCCGCGTACGGCTTTCCAAGAGTCGGCGCAATCTTCCGATCCCCCAAGAAGGGCGGGTTACTGACAATTACTTCCGCATCTGGCCATTCGGCCTCGGAGCCGTCGGGATTGATGAGCGCGTCGCGGCAGACGATGCCGTCGAGCCGGCCGAGGATTGGGCTGCGCTTGATGCCGAAGCCGTTGCGCAATTGTTGCCATTGCAATTCCGTGATCCAGACGGTGAGGCGCGCCAACTCGGCGGCGTAGGGGTTGATCTCGATGCCCAGCACCGCCTCCGGCCCGACGCGCTGATTGTCGGCGGGAAGGCCCAACGTCCCGGCCTCGCGGATCACGGCGAGATCGAAATCCTTGAGGTGGGACAGGGCGAGGGCAAGGAAATTGGCGGAGCCACACGCCGGATCGAGTACGCGGAACTTGCCAAGCCGCGAGCGGAAACCGGAATAGAGATCGCGCGCCTCATTGGTCAGCCGCGTTTTCTCGCCGCCGGATTTCGCCCTGTCCTTGCGCGCGAACAGTTCTTTGACCCTCGCCTTGATCTCTGCCCATTCGGCGGCGAGCGGGCGCAGCACCACCGGCTCGATGATCTTCATGATCGTGCCGGGGTCGGTGTAGTGGATGCCGACGCCCTTGTTCGGCGCGGTGCGGTGGAAAGAAAGGCTGCGCTGCGGGTCGGGCGGTGCGACCGGGTGATCGAACAGGCTCGCCATTTCGGCGCGCTTCTTGTCGTCGAGGCCGCTTTCGAACAGCGTGCCGAAAATGGCGGGATTGATCGCGCTCCAATCGAGCCGCGCCGCATCCATCAAGAGGCGAGCCGCCTCCCATCCCACGGGTAGCACTTCGTCATTGTCGAACAGGCCGCCATTGAACCAGGGGATGGCGGTCGCGCCGAAGCGGCCATTCTTGTTTGCCATCGCGTTGAAGAGGTCGCGGAGCAGCGAGACGAAATCATCAGGCTGCTTCACCGCTTCCTCGACGATGACCGCGAAGATTCGGTCCGGCAAAAGGCCGATATCCTCGACGAACAGGCAGAAGACCAGTTTGTTAATGAAGTGCGCGACCCGGCGTTCGTCGTGCGTTTGGCGAAGGCGGATCGCGATCTCGGCGAACCGGGTCGCGGCCTTCGCCGTCACGCTTTCATGCGTCTCGTCGGGGCGGAGCCGGTCGGGTGCGACAAAACAGTTCCGCAGCAGGGTCCGCGTTTCTGGCGCGCCCAATTCCGCGAGCGGGATGACATGCTCCACCGCGATGGTGTCGGTAAAATTCGTGTGGATGCGGATTTCCTGCATGTCCGACACGATGAGTAGCGGCGGATTTTGCAGATCGTCGGTGTATTGTTTTAGCTGGGCATAGGCCTCGACCAGGTTCTTGCGCGGCCCCTTATATTCCCAGCCGAAACAATGGCTCTTCCAGGCATCGACGAAACCGCGACCGCCTCTGATCTTTTTGACCGCCTTCTCGAAGGTATATTCGGCGCCGGTCTTATCCACCTCCGCCGGCTTCGGCACTTCGAGCAGGTCGCACAGATCGAGGAAATGCTGCTGCGACGCGGACCGTTCCGTCAGCGTCGAGCCGCGCCATTTCTTGATGAATTCTTCCGGCGTCATTGTCGCGCTGTCTCATCCCCCGATTGTGGAACTGTTCAAGGTTTCGACGACGCTGGCAAGGGCGAATGACGCGGTCGCGGCGGCCCCACCTCACCCCGACCCTCTCTGCCCCAATGGGGCGGAGAGGGAGTATCGCCTATATGACATCCGCTTCGCCCTTGGAGGCGGAGAGGGAAATTTGCACAATCTAACCCTCTCCGCCCTTTGGGCGGAGAGGGAGGGGCCCATCGCGTAGCGATGGGAGGGAAATTCCGGGGACACAATACGTAACAAAATTGCTGAATTCCGGCATTATGTCCCCTGAATTCCAAAGGGATGTCGCCCGCCCTGGATTCCCGCTTGCGCGGGAATGACGATGAGGGGTGAGTCGATTTGGAGG
>JBOHLV010000236.1:0-1528 GCA_050729815.1 Allostellaceae bacterium | reverse complement strand
ATGCAAGGCTCAAGGTGCGCGGGGTTGCGGGCCTGCGCGTCGCCGACGCCTCGATCATGCCGGCCATCGTCAGCGGCAACACCAACGCGCCCTCGATCATGATCGGCGAACGCTGCGCCGAATTCGTGCTAAAGGACCGGACAATCCACTAACATTCACGACCGATCACCAAAAAGGAGGAGAAGATACCATGAAAATCGCCATCGTCGGGGGCAGCGGCAACATCGGATCCATGATCGCGAAGGAGGCGGTGTCGCGCGGCCATGAGGTGACCGCGATCTCGCGCCATCCCGAAAACGCGCCGAAAGACGCCAAGATCACCGCCAAGAAAGGCGATGTCACCGAGCCGAACGGGCTGGCACCGCTGCTCCGGGGCCATGATGCGGTGGTCAGCGCCGTGCGCTTTTCCGACTCGCCCGCCATCAATGTCATCGCCGCCACCAAAGAGGCGGGCGTGAAGCGGATTCTGGTGGTTGGCGGCGCCGCCAGCCTCACCGGCGCCGATGGCAAGCTGGTGTTCGAAAGCCTGCCCGAAGCGCGGCGAGGCCGGTGCCGGGCTGAAGTTCCTCGACACGCTGAAAGGCGAGGAGGCGCTCGACTGGGCCTTCCTGTCGCCCTCGGCCCTCATCGGCCCGGGCGAGCGCACGGGGAAATTCCGCCTCGGCCTTGATCAATTGCTAGTGGATGCGGATGGCAAGAGCCACATCTCCTATGATGACTTTGCCATCGCCATGGTCGATGAGGTCGAAACCTCGAAGCATGTGCGGCGGCGCTTCACTGTCGGCTATTGACTCGGGCGTCGATTCGATATATCTAAATACTATCGAATTGAGAGGGTAAAGAGGGTAAAAATGACTGATGTGGTGAATGCGGCGACCGCGCCAAGCCCTGGCGCGCGGCGTCCGCCGGGGCGGCTGTGGTCGCTGAATGTCGTCGGGGCCTACGATCTGACGCCGCGGATGCGCCGGGTAACGCTGACTGGCGCCGATATCGACGAGATGGAATGGAAGCCCGGCCAGGACGTGGTGCTGGCGTTGCCGCAGGAGGGCGACGCTACCGCGCGGCGGCATTATACGATCCGCCGGCTCGACCGCGTGGCGAAGCGCATCGAGATCGATTTCGTCCTCCATGGCGACAGCCCGGCCGGCAATTGGGCGCGAGACGCGCGCCCCGGCGATGCCGTCGATGCCCAGGGGCCGCGCGGCCGGGTCGTGCTCCATCCCGAGGCCGACTGGCATCTCTTCCTCGGTGATGAGACCTGCATCCCGGCGATTTTCGGCATGATCGAGACGTTGCCGGCGGGCGCCCGCGCCTGGGCCTTCATCGAGATTCCGGATGTGGCGGAGAAGCAGGTAGTCCTCACCAAGGGCGCGCTCGTGCTCGAATGGATCGAGCGGGGCAGTGCGCCGGCGGGGCCGAGCAGCCTGATGCTCGATCGGCTCCAGGCCTTCGAACTGCCGCCGGGCCGCGCCCATTGCTATCTCATCGGCGAGACCAGCAACGTGCGATCCTGGCGTCACCATCTCAT
>JBOHLV010000235.1:0-19496 GCA_050729815.1 Allostellaceae bacterium | reverse complement strand
CTTCTTGGTGGCGGCGGAGCTGGCATTGGCGAAGATGGCATCGATCGCCTCGCCGGCGAGCCGGCCGGCCTGATGCACCGTCATCCATTGCCGCAACTCGTCCTCCATGCTCGCCGGTACGCCGGTTTCGGCCCAGCGCCGGCATTGCCACATATATTTCTCGCCGACCGACAGGAGGATGCCCTCGGCCGCGTCGGTCAGCGTCACCGCCTGGCCCCAGGTTCGCTGAAAATCGATATGCTTGTAGCGCGGCAGGCCGACCGGCTGACGCGCGGTTCGCGTCTTGATGATGCCCTCGAACTCGTCGATGGCGGCGCGGGCGGCGCCGATCATCTGGGTCACCAGCGACATCTGATAGGGGCCCGAGGTGCGGCCGAGATACATGGGATTGCCGTGGAGCCGCGTGCCCGGCGTGCCGTTCGCCGTCGTCTCCGGCGCGCGCCAGGAGGCATAGCCATAGGTGGTGTAGGATTGGGGGATGAACGCATCCTCGACCTTGACGCTGTTGGAGCCGGAGGCGCGCAGGCCCAGCGTCTTGTCGCCGCCCCAATCATCGACCACGGTGAGCCGATCCTTCGGGATCACCACCGAGATGGTGGCGTCCTTCTCCTCCGACCCCGCGTCGCGGGCGACACCGATGAAATGGGTCGCGAACGGGATGCCGGAGCAATAATCCCACTGGCCGGTGACGCGATAGCCGCCCGGCGCCGGGGTCGCGACGGCGGTCGGTGCCGCGCGATGCGGCGCGGCGAAATTTCCGTCGGGCCCGAAGAGTTCGCGCTGCCCCGCCTCGTCCCAATGGGAGCCGACCACCCAGGGATGCGACGCGCATAGAGTGAGGCACCAGCCGGCACCGGGATGGCCGGTCGCGATCTCGAGCATGGTGCGATAGAAGGTGACGACGTCGAACTCATAACCGCCGAACATCCGCGGCTGAAGAATGCGATAGAACCCCGCTTTCAGAAATTCCGCGTGCATGCCGTCGGTGTAGTGGCCGATCGCCTCGGCCTCGTCCTGCTCGGCCCGCAGGCGCGGAATCAGCGCCGTCGCCCGCGCGATCACCTCGTCTTGCGTCAAATCGGGTTCGGGAACCGGATAGACGGTCTCTTGCTTCTTCTTCAGCACGGTCGCCATGAAAAAACTCCTAGAGGGCCGGCGCTTCGAGGACGCGCCAATCGGGGGCGATGGTCAATGCCGCCTCGGTCATCGCCTGAAGCTCGGCGAAATCGAGGCCGGGGACGGTTTCGCGCACCATGAGGCCGGCGGGTGTTACGTCGATGACGGCAAGATTGGTATAAATCACCTTGACGCAATGCGGCGCCGTCAGGGGATAGCGGCAGCGTTTGAGGATGCGCGGGCGGCCGTCCTTCGTCGTGTGGTCCATGAGCACGCGGATCGCCTTCGCCCCGACCGCAAGGTCCATGGCGCCGCCGACCGAAGGCGGGGTCGCGGGATCGCCGGTATTCCAATTGGCAAGATCGCCCCGTTCCGACACCTCGAACGCGCCGAGCATCGCAAGGTCGAGATGGCCGCCCCGGATCATCAGGAACGAATCGGTATGGCTGAAGGTCGAGCCGCCGGGCAGGAGGCTGGTCGGCTGGGCGCTGGCGTTGAAGATGTCGGGATCGATGTCCTCGGGCTTCGGCGTCGGCCCCATGCCGATGATGCCGACCTCGGCCTGCAACACCACCTCGCGGCCCGCCGGGATGTAGTTCGGAATGAGGCTCGGCATGCCGACGCCGAGATTGACACAGGCGCCGTCCCAAATGTCCTGGGCGGCGCGCCAGGCGATCTGATCGCGGGTCAAGGGCGTCATTGGTCGCGCGCGCCCCAGTTCGCGGGATCGCCATCGACCACGACGATGCGGTCGACGAAGATGCCCTGGCAATGGACCTGATCGGGTGGGAAATGGCCGAGCGGCACCATCTCCCGCACCTGGGCGACGCTCACCGCCGCCGCCTGTGCCATCACCGGGTTGAAATTGCGCCGCGAACGGCGAAACACGAGATTGCCCCAGCGATCGGCCAGATGCGCGCCGATGAGCGCGAGATCGCCCTTGATCGGATGCTCGAAAACATAGGTTTCACCGTCGATGATGCGGGTTTCCTTGCCCTCGCCGAGGAGCGTGCCGGCCGAGATCCTGGTATAGAAGCCGCCGATCCCCGCGGCGGCGGCGCGCATGCGCTCACTGATCGTCCCCTGCGGCACCACTTCAAGCGCGACCTCGCCCGATTTATAGGCGTCGGCGAACGCCATGCCGCCGACGAAGCGCGGATAGGAACAGATGATCCGCGCGACCCGATGTTCGCGGATCAAGGCGGCGATGCCGCGGCTCTGCCCGCCGACGCCGTTATTGACGATGGTCAAGTCGCGCGCGCCGGTCGAAAGCAGCGCCTGCGACAGGGCGCACGGTTCGTCGCCCGCCGAAAATCCGCCGACCAGCACGGTCGCGCCGTCCTTCGTACCCGCCACGCCTTCTTCCAACGAGGCGACTTGCTTATCGATCATGAGGGATGCCCGATCATTCCCAACGTTTGCCTTTGTTGTTGGCGGCTACCCTAACCGCCAAGCCGCCACGGCGCCAAGGAGGAAACGATTCCTTTCAATATCCCCTCCCCCCTCGAGGGGAGAGGGTGAGGGTGGGGGCTAGAACGGCCGCAGTTGCGCCGGCCAGACGTCGAACTTGGCGCGGCGGTATTGGATTGGATAGGCGGCGTCGGCGCCGAGCACCTTGGCGGCATGCCAGGCCCAGCGCGGATCGTCGAGCTCGGCGCGAGCGAGCGCGACCATATCGGCGGCGCCGTCCGCCACGATTTCCTCCGCCTGCTGCGGCGTCAAAATCATGCCGACCGCGCGGGTCATGATGCCGGTCTCCTCGCGGATGCGTTTCGCGAACGGCACCTGATAGAGCGGCTTCACCTCGATCTTCTGTGCCGGGGTCGAGCCGCTCGACGAGACGCAGACGAAATCGCAGCCGAGCGATTTCAGTTCGCGCGCCAATACCACCGCCTCATCGAGGGTCCAACCGCCTTCGGCCCAATCGGTGCCGTTGATGCGCGCGCCCACGGGCGTGTCGGCCGGCACCACCGCGCGCACCGCCGCGAAAACTTCCAAGGGGAATTTCATCCGGCCCGCGAGGCTGCCGCCATATTCGTCGTCGCGATGGTTCGAGATTGGCGAGAGAAACTGCTGCATCAGATAGCCATGCGCCATGTGCAATTCGATCTCGTCGAAGCCGAGGCGCACCGCGCGTTTCGCCGATGTCACGAATTCCTGCTTCACCCGCGCCAAACCTTCGCGGTCGAGCGCCGCGGGCGTGTGCCAGCCGTCGGTATAAGGCAGCGCCGACGCCGACACCGTTTGCCAGGCGCCGTCCTCGGGCTTCAAAGCGCCCATGCCCTTGGGGCCGGGCGCATAGGTCGAGGCCTTGCGCCCGGCATGGGCGAGCTGAATGCCCATCGCCGCCGCGCCGTAAGCTTTCGCCGCTTGAAGCGCGCGCGCCATCGCCGCCTCGTTATCGTTGGAATAAAGCCCGAGACAGGCCGGCGAGATGCGCCCTTGCGCCGACACGCCGGTTGCCTCCGCGACGAACAGGCCGACGCCGCCCAGCGCGAATTGCGTCCAATGAAACACATGCCAATCGGTGGCACTGCCGTCGATCGCGCTGTATTGGCACATCGGCGCCACCACGATCCGATTGGGCAAGGTGAGGCCGCGGAGCCGGATCGGCTCGAACAATTTGCTGGTCATGTGTCCTCTTGGATTATTCGACGATTTTCCGCCGGCGAAGATCGGCGATGGCGGCGGCGTCATAGCCGAGCCCGGTCAGCACCTCATCCGTATGCTGGCCCTTCTCGGGCGCCGCGCCCCACAGAATCCACGGCGTGCGCGAAAGCTTGATCGGCTGTGCCACGATCTCCGTCTTGCCGCGCGTCGGATGGTCGAGCGGCGCCGCCATCTCGAGATGCTTCACCTGCGGGTCGGCGAACATCTCCTTGATGTTATAGATCGGGCCGGCGGGGACGCTCGCCGCGTTGAAAAGATCGATCCATTCGGCGGAACTCTTGGTCCGGGTGATCTCCTCGATCGCGGCATTGAGCTGGTCGCGATTCTTGAAGCGGGTGCGGTTGTCGGCGAAGAGCGGATCGGTGAAAAGCCGGGGCGCGCCGATGGCATCGCAGAAGCGGCGATAGATTGCCTGGCCGGTGGTCGCGATGTTGATATGGCCGTCTTTGGTCTTGAAGACGCCGGTCGGCGCGCCCGAGGGATGGTTGTTGCCGGCCTGGCCCGGAATGTCATGATCCATGAGCCAGCGCGCCGCCTGAAAATCCAGCATGAAGATTTGCGCCGCCAAGAGCGAGGATTGCACCCATTGGCCCTCGCCCGAGCGCTCACGCTCCAGAAGCGCCAGGAGAATGCCTTGCGCCGCGAAGATGCCGCCGCAGAGATCGGCGATCGGAATGCCGGCGCGCACCGGCCCCTGGCCGGGCAGGCCCGTCACCGACATGATGCCGCCCATCCCTTGCGCGATCTGGTCGAAGCCGGGCCGGTCGCGATAGGGCCCATCCTCGCCAAAGCCCGAAATGCTGGCATAGACGAGGCGCGGATTGACTTGACGCAACGTTTCGTAATCGACGCCGAGGCGGAATTTCACATCGGGCCGGTAATTCTCGACCAGCACGTCGGCCTCACGCACCATCCGCTTCAACAATTCGACCCCGACCGGGTCCTTGAGGTTCACGGCAATGTCGCGTTTGTTGCGATGGAGATTCTGGAAATCGGCGGTGTTGCGGCTGCCGCCGGAGAGCGCATCATCCCCCGTCGCCTCGACTTTGATGACATCGGCGCCCCAATCGGCAAGCTGACGCACGCAGGTCGGCCCCGAGCGCACGCGAGTCAGGTCGACGACTTTGTAAGGCGAGAGCGGAAGATCGGTCATGGCGGACTCATCATGGGATTATTCCAAAAATCAGAACCACCAAGGCACCAAGAAGTGATCTTTTACCGGCGTAAGCCGTTATCCATGGCCGAAATGGGTCCCGGCTTTCGCCGGGGCAGGCTTGGTGGCTCAAACGTTTCCTCATCCCCGCGGTAATTGCTTCCAATCGGCGTCCTTCGGGATGATCTCGGCGAAGGAGCGGATGAGGCCCCAATCGACCTCGGGGTTGAATTCCGGCCCTTCCTTGCCATCGGCATGGGCCTTCGCGGCATTCATGAGGGCGCGCCGCGCCCGCACGATGACGATGTCGCTCGAGGCGAGGAATTCCTTCGACCGATCGGCGATCGTGCCTTGCGCCATGGCGACGGCGTAATCCTCGTACCGCAACACCGGAAAGCCGGTCCATTTGCCGGCCCGCACCGCGGCGCGGTCCTGGCCATAGCGGTTATCGGCACCGCCCAGCACCGGCACCATGTCCTTGACCCGGGTCTGGTTTGGCCAATTGCTGTCGGTCAAGGGCCGCACCAGATTGTAGCGCACATCCCATTGGATCGAGGTCTCATCATCGACGGGAACGGAGATGGTGAGCAGTTGCACCCCTTCGCGGCCACCGCCTTGCGGGATATAGGAACACCACGGCATCACGAACTCGCGCACGCGGACATAATGCTGGCCGTCGGGCATGTTGCGCACCGCCGCCTCGCGGAAGCCATAAGGCTGCTCATCGAATTCGAACCGGGGCGCGAGGTCGAGCGTCGCATAATCGATGTTGCTGGCACCGAGCTTTGCCTTGTCCTTGGTCGCCCAATCCTGATGGAGGATGCCGACATGGGCCGAATCGAGCTGGCCTTCGAGGCCGTTCAGCCAGTTCGCCTTGATCTTGCCGACGCCAAACCGGATATGGCTTTGCGGCAGATCGATCCAGTTGTATTGCGGGAATGGCGCCGACTCGCCCCCACCGAGCCAGACCCAAAGGATGCCACCCTTCTCGACCACCGGATAGTGATTGACCTTGATCCGGGCGGCGAAGGCGGCGCGGCGCTCCGGCGCCTCGGCCGGGACGTCGACCACCTTGCCCGAGACATCGATCTTCCAGCCATGGAAGATGCAGGTAAGGGCGCAATCCTCGTTGCGGGCGAGCGATAGCGACACGCCGCGATGGGGACAGCCCTCGTCGAACAGGCCGACCCGGCCGTCATGGGCGCGAAAGGCGACAAAATCCTGGCCCAGAAGGCGCACGCGCTCAGGATCGCCGCCGGCTTCGAGCCCTTCGCCCGGCATCATCGGCACCCAGAAACGGCGCATGAAATTGCCCATCGGCGTGCCCGGCCCGACGCGGCTCAACAATTCGTTCTCTTCCTTCAGCATCTTTCCGTCTCCTATTCTTCGGCCCGTTCCCGCGGCCTATTGTATGACAATAGGATAAGCCCAACCGCCGCGCCGATGGAATCGATTTGCGCGCATGCCGCCCCCGCATGGTGCGGGTGCCGCTATTCCGCTGCGAGTTGCTGCAATTCGGCGCGGGGGAGGCGCTGGCCGAGGATCAGATCGGACGCCTTGTCGCCGATCATCACGGTCGGGGCATTGGTGTTGCCGGTGGTGATGCTGGGCATGATCGAGGCATCGGCGACGCGAAGGCCCGCGATCCCGCGCACTCGAAGCTCGGCATCGACGACGCTGCCCATGGCGCAAGTGCCGACCGGGTGATAGGCGGTCGTCGTGGTGTTGCGGATGAATTGGTCGAGATCGGCATCCGATTGAAGGTCGGGGCCGGGGATCACTTCCGCCCCCATGAGATGCCGCACCGGCGTGGCAGCAAAAATCTCCCGCACCTTGCGGATGGCGAAACGCAACACGGCGAGATCGCCCGGCGCGCTGAAGAGATTGAAGAAGATGCGCGGGGGGCTGAGCGGGTCGGCCGAAGCGAGCGTCATATAGCCCCGGCTTTCGGGATGCTGGAGGCCCGAGCGCGAGGAAAACATATGCGGCGCCGGCTTCTTGATGCCGGGGAACCACGGGCCGGCGAACGGCGAATTGGCGCCGATCAGGGTCTGAATGTTGGGGATTTCGCGCTCCGGACTCGAGCGATACCAGCCGTTCATCACGACCGGCATGGTGCCGACCGCGCCGCCGCGCGCCACCTGCCAGCGCAGGACCGAAAGCGCGAGCCGGTCATAGCGCAAATTGTTGACGAGGCTCACGGGCTCGGTCGCATGGTTGACGACGCTGACCCCGGCATGGTCCTGAAGATTGCGGCCGACACCGGGGAGATCGACGACCGGCGCGATGCCGAGCGTCCGCAATTCGTCCGCCGGGCCGATGCCGGAAAGGAGCAAGAGCTGCGGCGAATTATAGGTGCCGCCCGACAACACGATCTCGCGCGCGGCGCGGGCCATCCGGCGCTGGCCGTCATGAAGATATTCGACCGCGATGGCGCGGCCCTTTTCGATCACCAGCCGCAGCGCCTGGGCATGCGTCAGGATGGTGAGGTTCGGCCGCGCCATCGCCGGCTTCAGGAACGCGGAATAGGTGCTGGCGCGCTCCCCATGGTCGATGGTGAGGTCGGGAACGCCCATCCCTTCGGGCGAAGCGCCGTTCTGATCGTCATTGGCCGGAATGCCGGCCTCTTCCGCCGCCTTAAGGAAGAGCGGCGTCAGGGAATTGGCATCGGGCGTGCGCGAGATGACGAGCGGGCCGGCGCCGCCATGATAAGGGCCGGGTCCATGCGAATCGGTCTCGATGCGCTTGAAATAGGGCAGCACATCGTCATAGCCCCAGCCGTCATTGCCCATCTGGCGCCAAGTGTCATAATCCAAGGGATGGCCGCGGGCATAGAGCATGCCATTGATGGCGCCCGAACCGCCCAGGATCTTGCCGCGCGGCACCGGGATGCGGCGCTGATTGACGCTCGGCTCCGGCTCGCTTTGATAGGTCCAGAGATAGGCGGGATTGGTCCAGAAATTCCGCGCCGTCATCGGCATGAGCAAAAGCTGATTGCGGTTGGGACGCCCGGCTTCGAGGAGCAGCACGCGATGCGAAGGATCGGCCGACAGCCGCTCACCCAGGATACAGCCCGCGGTGCCGCCGCCAACGATGATGTAATCGAATTCTGTCGTCACCCAACGCTCCCCGAAAAAAAGAAAACTTGAACCACCAAGCCTGCCCCGGCGAAAGCCGGGGACATCAAGACGCCAAGAGGTGCCCTGCGCCATACGCGCTTGGTGTCTTTGTGCCTTGGTGGTTATATTTTTTTGTGTGTTCGAGAGGAAGCGTCATGAAGATCGATATTTTTCCGCATATTTTCCCGAAAGCCTATTTCGACCGGATGGTCGAGGTGATCCCCAACCAGGACGCGATCCGGCGCTGGACCCATATCCCGATCCTTTATGAAATCGAGGCGCGCCTCGAAATGATGAAGCAATGGCCGGATTATCAGCAGATCCTGACGCTGTCGATGCCGGCGATCGAGTTCGTGGCGCCGGCGGAGCGCTCGCCCGAGTTGGCGCGGCTCGCCAATGACGGCATGGCCGATCTTTGCGCGAAGCATCCGGCGCAGTTTCCCGGCTGGGTCGCATCGGTGCCGATGAACAATGTCGCGGCCGCGATCGCGGAGATCGAACGCGCGATCGAAAAGATGGGCGCGCGCGGCATTCAGATTTTCACCAACGTCAATGGCCGGCCCTTGGACGATCCCGAATTCGCGCCGATCTTCGCGCGCATGGCGGATTACGATTTGCCGATCTGGATGCATCCGACCCGGCCGTCGAGCCATAGCGATTACGCGAGCGAGGAGAAATCCCGATTCGACATCTGGTGGGTGTTCGGCTGGCCCTATGAGACCTCGGCGGCAATGGCGCGCATGGTGTTCGCCGGGTTCTTCGATCGCTGGCCCAACCTCAAGATCATCACCCATCATCTGGGCGCGATGGTGCCCTATCTCGAGGCGCGGGTGGGCCTCGGCCTCGACCAGCTTGGGAAACGCGAAGGCGCCGAACCCGGCTACAGCGAGATCATCGCGGCAATGAAACGGAAGGGCAAACGGCCGGTCGATTATTTCAGGGAGTTCTATGGCGACACCGCGATCAACGGCTCGATGTCGGGGACGCGCTGCGGCATCGATTTCTTCGGCTCGGAGCATGTCCTCTTTGGCACCGATTGCCCGTTCGATCCCGAAGGCGGCCCGCTCTTCATCCGCGAGATCATCAAGACGCTCGACGCGCTGGATTTGAGCGCGCATGACCGCGACCTCATCTATCACGGCAACGCCGAGCGGATGCTGCGCCTCGGCCAGGCGCCGCATTACCACAAGTGACTATTGATAGCGCCGCTTGGTGAAATCGTTGGGGTTGTAGCCTTCACCGTCGCCGGCGCCCCAATTGTCGATGTCGCTGCCCTTCTTGAACATCCAGCCATAGCCGCCTTCGGGGTTGGTGAGGATTTCCCACCAATTGTCGTCGGGATCGCGCAGATAGAAGCTGTAGGTGCCGTGCTGATCCGAAGGCCGGGTCACCGACTTGATGCCCCATTGTTCCTTCTGCGCATCGCAGATGGCGTGAGCCTGATCGACATCTTCGCGGGTCGCGACATCGAGGCCGTTATGCGCCAGCATCGGCATCGCCGCCTTTTTCGGGTTCAGCACGGTGGCGATCGTGTTGGTGCCGCCGAGACGGATCATCAGCGATATCGGGCTGGTCTGCACCACCTCGAGGCCAAGAAATCCCTCATAGAATTTCCGGCTCTTCGCGATGTCGTAGGATTCGAGGGTGCCGTGCGACAGGTAATTCAGTTTCAACGCAGGTTCGGTCATTGGGTGTCTCCTCAAGCCATCTTGTTGGTCAGGGTGCCAATCTTCTCGATCCACACTTTTACCACATCGCCGGATTTCAGGAACTCGCCGCGGCCGGCGCCGACGCCGGCCGGCGTCCCGGTCAGGATGATGTCGCCGGGATGAAGCGTGATCCGCGACGAAAGCTGCTCGATCTGCTCGGCCAAGGTGAAGATCATCTCCTTGGTGTTCGAATCCTGCTTTAGCACATCATTGACGAACAGCTTGATGCCGAGCATCTGGGGATCGCCGATGTCCTCGGCCGGCACGATCCACGGGCCGAGCGGGCAGGAACCGTCGAAGCTCTTATGCGCCACCCAGTCGGCGCGGAACGGGTTGGCCGGCGGCAGCGCCTCGCGGAAGCCGAGATCGCGCGCCGAAAGATCGTTGGCGCAGAGATAGCCCGCGACATGGTCGAGGGCGCGGCTTGCCGGCACGTCCTTTGCCGTGAGCCCGATCACGGCCGCCAGCTCCGCCTCCCAATCGACCTGTTGCGAGGCCTTGGGCAAGGCGACGGTCGCACCGGGATCGGTGACCGAGGTGCTCGCCTTGATGAAATGCCAGGGCTTGAGGCCGAGATCGTGCGGATCGGGATCGGGCGGCCGGTTCTGGCGCGCGTTCATTTCCCGCACATGGTCCATATAGTTGGCGCCGGCACAATAGATCGCCCGCGGCGTAGGCACCGGCGCCAGCAACGTCGCCTCGCCGAGCGCGATGCCCTTATCCCGCGGGCCGCGCGTCAGTGCCGCGGCCAGCCGATCCCGCCCACGCGTCCAATCCCCAAGGAAGCCGTCCATGGTCGTGTCGGCCGGATTGCCGGTGAGGGCGGCGAGATCGTGGACCCGCTCTTCGATGACGGCGCCGGCGCGCGCGCCATCCCCGGTGCGATATGTGACCAGCTTGACATTGCTCATCGGCCTTCCTCCCGCCTGGTTCGCTTCCTGGGTCAATCTAGAGGAACGGGCGCCAAAGCTAAAGCACGAGCCGGCCCCCGACCAGAAGCAGCGTCACCGCCAGCATCACGCGCAAAACGGCATCGGGCACGCGCGCCGAAAGCTGGCTGCCAAGCACGATGCCGGGCAGTGAGCCCAGCACCAGAAAGCCGAGCATCCCGCCATCGACGGTACCCATGATCCAATGGCCGCATCCGGCAAGCAAGGTCAGCGGCACGGAATGGGCGATGTCGGAGCCGACGATGCGGGCGGTCGGAATTTCGGGGTAGAGAATGATCAGGGCGGTGATCCCGATCGCCCCTGCCCCGACCGAGGATAGCGAGACGAGGAAGCCGAGCACGACCCCGGTCGCGACGGTGAGCCAGAAGGTGCGGCGCGGCGTGAATGTCGCCGTCTTTCTCGCCGCGAACCGCAGAACCTGCTTGCGCAGCAGCAGGGAAATCGCCGTCAGGATCAGCGCGACCCCCAGCACCACCGAGATCAGCGGCGAGGAATGCGATTTCGGCGAGAAAATTTGGAGCGCGGCCAGCGTCAGCGCCGTCGCCGGAACGCTGCCCAAGGCGAGCCGGCTCGCCATTCGCCAATCGACCGTGTGGTTGAGGCCATGCACCACCGTGCCGGCGCCCTTGGTGATCGAGGCATAGAGCAAATCCGTCCCGACCGCGATCGCCGGATCGATCCCGAACAGCAACACCAGAGCCGGCGTCATCATGGAGCCGCCGCCGACCCCGGTCAAACCGACCAGCACGCCGACCACGAAGCCGGCGAGGGAGTAGAGCGGGTCGACTCCAATAATCACATTTTATTCCTGTATATAACAAATTATTTTTGCATACTCATCTGTAATATGTCTCCACCTTTCTGACCAGTGTGCGAACGGATTTGGCCCTGATCACGGCATTTCTAATTCCAGGACGGCGAGGCCATTGCGGCAATCGTCATTGCGCGCGGCCTCGGCGACCTCGCTCGGCGCGTCCTCATACGGGTTGACGGCATCATCAACATAGGAAAAGCACGCGAGGTGGAAGCCGCCCTGAGCTTCGCACATCTGAGGCAGATAGCCGAGCGCCAACATGCGATGGCGCGAACCCTTTGCGCAGGAGAGGCTATTCCGGGTCCAGCGCAATCCAATCATCGGGCAAGATGTCGGGCGAGCCGCTCCAGGTGAGCCGGCCCGTCGATTTCGGTGCCACCACGATCTTGTCGGGCGCGGTGCCAAGAAAGGCCGGCCACCAGCCAAAGGTGCTGTTGGCGCAGATGAAATGGCGGCAGCCCGCCATCAGGGCGAAATCCTGATGCGCCAGGTCCTGGCCCACATTGTGGGAGACGTAATGGATGGGATGGGAAAAGCGCCAGCGCGGCGGCAGATAACCGGGCTCGTCGGCGAAACAGAAGAACACCGGATCCGCAACCCGCGCGGCGATCGCGGCGATCGCGCGCTCGTAATAGGAAAAGGGAAGCTGCGGCAGGACCGCGCGGTCCGGCATTCCGGGCGCGAGCGCGGCGCCGCGGCGCTGGCGGACATGGAGGGCGACGGCATTGGCGCCGGCGATCGCGGCCGCAATCTCACGCGACTGCTCGCTCAAGGGCGAAATCACGGTGAGTTCTCGGCGAATCTCCGCTTCTATCGGCCGGAAATAGCGCGCGCTCTGCCAATAGCCTTCGAGCCAGATCTTGCGCCGCAACGGGATGCGGTAATCGGGGGTCGTGCCGGGCCGGGCGATGAAGTCCGCTTCCTTCAGAATCGGCTTCCATCGGGCCGGCAGCGTCTTCGACAGGAACTTGAAGAATTCACGCCGGCGCCGGCGCGACGGCGAGACGAAGCAGTCCCGAAGCGGCGCCTTTTCCGCCGCGATGGCGAAATGGTCGAGCTGATAGATGGCGCCGTATTTGTCGGTTTGGAATGCCGAGCGCGAATCGACGAGGAGGCGGGCGCCACGCTCCTCGGCGATCCGCCGCGCCGCCGCATAGATGAAGAGCTGATTGCCGAGGCCGCCGGTAATCCGCGCGATGATGGTCGAATTCATGTGGTTTCGATCGGGAGGTTCGAGGCTGGCCGGGAAGCTCGCTTGCCCGATCTCGACCCGGTGTGTTAGCAGATCGGGCTTATCGCGCAATCGTTTCTTCCCCGGATTCTAAATGGCGGTCATCGTTCACGCCTCGAATTTCACCATCGGCTCGAAGGGTGGCTTTCAACACAATATCGCAATCAAGCTGTCGAACGGCCTCATCCGCAACGGCCATCTCGTCTTGAATTTCTCCGATCGCGACGTGGCGCGGGCGAGCTCGATCATGGGTTCGCGAAAATTCGGCCGCGGCGCGGTCAACCGGACACTCCGCGATTATTGCCGCATCAACCGGCCGGACCTGTTGCTCCTCGGCCATGCCGACATGATCGAGGCAGCGACGGTGGCACAAATCCGCGACGCCGTGCCCGGCCTGCGCGTCCTCCAATGGAATGTCGATCCTCTCTTCGATGCCGGCAATATGCGGCGTATCAAGGCGAAGCAGGGGGTGGTCGATGCGACCCTGGTCTCGACCGGGATCGCCGCGTTGGCACCATTGCGCCAGGGCGGCCGTCGCGTCGGCTTCCTCCCCAATCCGGTCGATCGCTCGATCGAGCACGCAGATAATCAGCGCCGCGAGGCGCTGGCCTTCGATCTTTTCTATGCCTGCGCCTTCGGCCATGAACGGCGTTACGTCTGCGGCCGCGACTGGACGATGGACGAGCTGATGGCGGCGCTGCTGCGAGAGCT
This sequence comes from Allostellaceae bacterium, assembly GCA_050729815.1. Classification (GTDB taxonomy): domain Bacteria; phylum Pseudomonadota; class Alphaproteobacteria; order ATCC43930; family CGMCC-115725; genus JAATGI01. The sequence continues at coordinate 6,023 of JBOHLV010000235.1, read as the reverse complement.
TCCTGATGTCAAGGCACGACTCGCCGGCCTGCTTGGCGCGCCACGCCTTGCCGGCGCGGCCTATCAGGACGCGCTCCAATCGGCCGCGATCGGGCTCAATATCAGCCGCCGGCCCGACTGGCCGCTCTATAGCTCCGACCGCCTGGCGCAGATGATCGGCAACGGCATGGCGATCCTGATCGAGCGCGTCACCGGCTATGACGCGTTCTTTGGCGAAGACGAGATGCTGTTCTTCGCGAGCTTCGAGGAACTGGTGCGGCAGGTGCGCGACGCGGTCGCCGATCCGGCGCGCCGCCAAGCCGTCGCCGCCGCCGGATACGCCAAATATCAGCGCTATTTCAACGAGCGCACCGTCGCGCAATATGTCCTGGATTTCGCGTTCGACCGGGCGGACCCGCGGTCCTATGGCTGGCCCGACGGGCTGATCTGATACCGCATCCCGATGAGCATGACTCATCGGGATACGGTATCGCGAGCAAGTGCGAGCGCGCGCCCTATGGCGCGGTCCCCGGACTTGATCCGGGGACAAGCGCGCGGATGCGCGCGCCGGCGATTGAGGTACCGCTGATCCGAACCACCGGTTCGGATCAGCGGTATTTGGTATGAGGCGTCAGGTGATGCCGGCGAGATGCGCGGTGTCGTTGATGCGCGCGACCTCGACCTTGCTGCCGGCGATCACGATCTCATTGATGTTGCACGGCTCCTGCGCAAGCCGCCAATAGGCCGACAGCGGCTGGTCGAGCAGTTGCAGAAGGATTGCGCGATTGGCGGTCTCGTGACCGACCATCACCACCAATTCGTCGGCATGGCGCGCCAGCACGAACCGCACCGCGTTGGCCGTCCGGGCGATCAAATCCTGCAAGGAATCGCCATCCGGAAAGCGCACGAGATGCGGCGTCGTGAACCACGCCTCAAGCAGTTCGGGCCAGCCGGCGCGGACATCCTCGACCGTCCGCCACTGCCAGGTGCCGTAATTCAAATCGATGAGGTCGGGGATCACCGCGCTCGGCACGCCACAGGCATTGGCGATCGCCTGGCCGGTCGCGACGCAGCGTCCCATCGGGCTGGTATAGACCATCTTCGGGCGCGCGCCCGCGGCGATCGCGGCGGCGGTGGCGCTGGCCTGGCGGCGGCCGAGTTCGGTCAGCGGAACCTCGGTCTGGCCGCGGAACCGCCGCGGCGTGATGCCTTCGACGTGGCCATGTCGGACCAGGAAAATTCGGGTCATGTCGCGTCCCGCCAGGCCTTGCCTATTGCACTTGGCTCGCCGGCGGCGGGAGGTCGGACAGGGTGATGGGTGGCGCTTCGGCAGAATCCAGCGAGCGCGGCAACAGCGCCAGTGTCTGGGCCGGCTTCAGCGGCGGCGGCGATTGCTGATCGGCCAGCGCCGGCCAGGTGCCGGGCGCCGGACCGACTTGCTCCAGCACGAGGAGCGATTTCGAGAGGCGTGGCGCGGTGTCGGCGAAATAGGCGGTGGCAATCGCGACCGCACCGACCACCACCGACAGCGCCATGCCGGCAAGGTAAAGGCGCCGCACCCAGCAGCCGAACCAATCCTCGCCGTCATCCGGCTTCACCGGGTCGTCGGTGCGGCGAGGCGATTTAGAAAATGCGATCATTGCGAGCATATAGGATGCGAATGCGACGGAAATTTGTCGTGAACACCGCTTTCTATTGGCGTTCTATTGGCGTTCTATTGGCCGGAGGGATGATTTTGGGGAAGGGGTGGCAAATCTGTCACATCAAGCGGCGGCGCCTCGCCGGGTGCGCTCTGTGGCAATGCCGCGGGGTGCGGGCGATGGTCGCGTCGCGCGGCGAGACGCGCGATCTCCTGCGCCTTTGCCACCTTGGCTTTGTGATCGGCGGTGCGGCGCAGGGCCGCGATCCGCCGGCGCGCGGCTTTGGCGGCGGCCTCGCGTTGGGCTTTGGCGGCGGCTTCGCGTTGTTGCGCCTTGGCCTCGGCCACGGCCTCGCGTTGGGCCTTGGCTTTGGCGGCGGCCTCGCGTTGGGCTTTGGCGGCGGCCTCGCGTTGGGCTTTGGCGGCGGCTTCGCGGTGTTGCGCCTTGGCCTCGGCCGCGGCCTCGCGTTGTTGCGCCTTGGCCTTGATCGCGGCTTCACGGTGCGCTTCGACCTTGGCCTCGGCCCTGCGCCGCGCTTCTGCGACCGCTTTGCGGTGCGCAGCCCGTGCGGCAACCTTGCGCCGCGCCGCGACAGCTTCGGCCTTCCAGCGTGCAGCCTCGGCCCTGGCGCGACGTTCGGCGGCCAGCCTCGCTTCGTGGCGGGCCGCTTCGACGCGCCGGGCTCGCACGGCCGCTGCCTTCACCTTGGAAGCCATCGACGGCTTTGCCGCGGCAACCGGAGCTGGCGGGACGATTGTTGTCGAGGCGAGCGGTTGTTGTGGCGCCGGGCTCGTCGCCGCGGCCGTGATGGGAGCGGGCGAGACGGCGGCATCGCGGCCGAGATGAGACCAGGCGAAATAGCCGCCGGCCACCGTGAGGATCATCGCGACCGATAGAATCGCTAGCGGCGATACGCCGTCACGCCGCCGGGCGCCCGTGCCATGAAGGTCGTCCGGGACCGCGAGGCGCATGCCGGGCGGCGTCTCTTCGCCCGGATGGCCACGGGCGGGGGACGGCGGCATAGGTTGGCGCCGGCCGCCGTGCTCCGGCGGCTCCGGCCCATCGAATCGGGGTTCGCGACGCTCCTCTGTCATGGCTGCATTTGAAATGGCCAAGCCGCCGATTCCGTCAAGTAAATTCGCGGAAAAAACCTTGCCGCCCCTCTCACATGCTTCCTATTGAGATGTGGGTCAGTTCGATTTCGGCGGGGCTGCGCCCGGGCCGCAATGGGCGAAATCGACGCAGAGATGATCGAACCGCGCGGTAAGCGGCAATACCGCGACATCTGCACTGATGGATAGCGGCAGCAGCCGGCCATCCCCGCTCAAGCGGAGTTCGATCTCGCGCGTCGTGTCGTCATCGTCCCGGCCGCGATGCCGGTGGAGGAGCTTGTAACTGGCGATGGTACGCAGCTCGAGATGGAGCCGCACTGGCCGACCGCCGCCGCCCGCCGATTCCACGGTGAAGCGGGCGGCGGTGCGCCGGGTATCGTCGAATACCGGCAAGGTGAAATGTTCGCCCGCCCGGATCGGCCCGCGCCACAGAATCTCCCGCACCCGCGACAAGGCCGACAGCGGGTCGAGGACGTTGCGGCGATAGATTTCGGCGAGACGTTCGCGCTTGTGGCCCGAATCCCCGACGCCATAATCGGCGATGCGGGCGCCGTCACGCGCGACGAAATCAAGCATCTGCCGCTTGCGGCGCCGATGGTGCAGATTATAGATCATGCGGTAGCGCGCCGGCTCGATCGTGCCGTCGCCGCCGATCATCCCTTCGGCGTGCGCGGTGGCGCGGAAATGCGTCAGCCAGCGTGCCGGGCCAACGGTTTTGATCCGGACCGCGTCGCGATAGGCCCGGCCATCGCGATCGAAGCGCAACACCAGGTCCGCCGCCGGAAATCCGCCCCAGCTTACACGGTAAAAGGCCGTGAGGCTTTTCGCCTGCCCCGCCTTCGGCACCAATAGGCCCGCCGCGATGACGGCGATCGCGGCCAGCACGATGCGCCGGGACAGTGCCGTCCGTGCTACTCCGCCGCTTCCTGCCGGCGTGGCGGCGCGCCCGGCGCCGGCACCAGCTTCAATTCGCCCTGCCACGGCACGGTCTCGCGGCTGACCCAGGCATTGACGCGCAATTGCAGGAACAGCCAGACCCCATCGCGCGTGACGCAGACATCATCGCGGGTGCCGATGCCGAACAGGAAATTCGTCCGGTATTCGACGTTGAATTGCATGATCTGGAAAAAGCTCCGGACCCGCGCGCCTTCCTCGGCGGTGTCGGTGGTGATCGGCGTCATCAGGAAATGATTGAAGAGATGCTGGCGGCCGTACCACCAATGCTGTCGGTTGTACCACAGCTCTTCGAGGTTCTTGAGGATCGCGGCATGGCCTTGGACCTTGCCCTGCCAGAGATGATCGAACCACGCGTCTTCGGCAAAGGCCGACAGCGCCAAATCCTTATCGGCAAGATCGATCCCCCAGGCGTAGCGGGCGAAGCAATCCTGGATGTCGAGCCGATCCTCGGCCGAGAGCTTGCGCGGGGCCGCACTCATGCGCGCGCTCCCGCCGGCGCGGCGTCGTGCATCGCGGTCAGGGGATAGATGCCGCTTTCGAGCGCCTTCGCCGGCACCCACATGCCATGAAAGGTCGAGCGCACCCGCGTCGGCAGGCGGATCAACGCCACCGGCCCCGCCTCGATCTTTTGCGCATCGATAACCGCAAGGTCGTTGCGCATTTCCTTCAGGCGGTTGACGAGCACGATGAGATAGCCGTCGCCTTCGGGCGAATCCGGCCGCCGCGGCGCAAAGCACGGCTCCTGAATGCCCGACGCCTCACCCGGGTTCCACAGAGAGAGCTTGCCGGTCGAATGATCGAGATGGCCGAGCAGGCTGCCGCCGGCGCGATCCGGCCCGAAGCAGATCATATAGCCGTGACGATAGGCCCGGCCCTGATAGCGGTCGTCGGTGCGCGGCATCTCGCACGGCATCGGCGACAATTGGCTGGTCTCGTAGCCGTCGCCGTTGGAAGCGAGATCGAAACTCATGCGCGACAGGAACGGCGGCACCGGTTCCGTCTCCCTGCCCTCCGGCGTTGGAAAGAACGGGAAGCAATTGCCCTGATAGAGGCAGAGATCGAGATGGAGTTTCGATCCCTCCATGGTCGCGTTCATCATGTGGCCGGCGCTGGTGGTCGGCCCCTTGAACCAGCGCACTTCGTCGGCGCGGCCACGGCGCGGGAACACCGCGACCATGGTCGGCCGGTCGCCATGCCATTGGTAGAACGGCCCGCCCTTTTTGATCACATCGAGATCGGTCGATAGCGGGAAAAACGGGATGACGACATGGCTCTCGGTGACGGCGAAATCATGCACCATCGGCGCCCACGGCGCGTTGAACCACATTTCGTGCGCGACCTTGCCGTGTTTGTCGATGACATAGAACGCGACATCGGTGGTGGCGTCGCCCTTCGCCTGATAGGAGAAGGTCAAAAGCTCGCCGGTGATGAGGTCGAGCTTCGGATGCGCGGTCAGGCTGACGGCCTTGACGGCGCCGTCATAGTTCCATTCGCCCAACGTTTCGAGGGTGTCGGGATCGACTTCCCAGGGCAGCGAATCCTCCTTGAGGATAAGCAGCTTGCCGCCATGCCAGATGGCATTGGTGTTGGCGGTGCCGCGATTCTTGCCCGTGACGCTCGCATCGTCGGTATAGCGGTTGCGATAGCGGCCGAACAGCGAGCGCCGCGCCGTTTCCTGCAATTGGAATCGCTCGTTGCGGATATAGCGGGTGCGGAAATCGACATGGCCATGGTCGAACCGGAACATCGAGGCGATGCCCTCGCCGTCGATGAAGACGCTGTCGCCCTGCATCGGCGGATATTGCGGATCGGGGCCGCAGCGATAGAGCGTGCCGTTCAAATCCTCCGGCACCCGGCCTTGCACCACTTCAAGATCGCGAAGCTCGCTCTCGAGGCGCACCGGCGCGCCCCAACCGGCATAGACCGGGACGTCAGGAAAACGAATCGGCTCGGCCATGGTCTCTCTCCTCCTCGCGCCGGGACAAAGTTATTATGCTTTATCCCGATCGCGATTCATGCCCCTTCACCGATCGGCAGGCAAGAGGATTGACCGGCCGATGCCGCCGCCCGAAATGCGTGACATGCCGCTGCGGGCCGATGGTCAGGTCGAAATGGCGGCCGGTCGGAGCGCCGATCGAAAGGGTTACGCCCGCCGTCTATGGGCGCGCGCGGGGTGGTATGCGGGTTTCGTAGATCAAGGCGCACAGCAGCATCGCCACGTCCGTTCCGTTATCGGAAAACGGCAGCCATAGCGCCTCATAGCGCGATACGCGACCGTCGAGAATGCGGTCATGATGGACGAGGATCGGCTGTCCGCTCGCCACCAGGCTCGCGC
>JBOHLV010000234.1:0-11160 GCA_050729815.1 Allostellaceae bacterium | reverse complement strand
CAATATGCCATAACGTCCGGCTCAACGACAAGCCAGAAAATTCAAGTGATTCAATAGGAAGGAGCGTGATAGAGCGTGATCTAAATAGGTCGAGTGGGATGGTTGTGCAGCATGATGATGGCCGATGCTTCGAGCTGGAGCGCGCGCTTGACCACCTCGCGCGGATAGACCGGCGCATGATCGATGGTGCCGGTCTGCTCAACCTGTTTCAGAGCGCGCCGTATCTCTCCATCGGTAAGGCTTGGCATTGGGCTCTCCCATCGGCTCACAGGTGGGGTCGCCAGACGGGTAGTAGGGGTCGGCGACTGGGGTCACAAGGGCGACTGATCCCCCTCAAAACCGACCCCAATATGCCATAACGTCCGGCTCTACGACAACCCAGAACATTCAAGTGATTCAATGGGAAGGAACGTGATTGAGCGTGATAGAGAAGGGCTAAGTGGGATGGTTGTGGAGCAGGATCACCGCCGACGCGCCGAGGTCGAGCGCGCGCTTCACCACCTCGCGGGGATAGGCCGGGGTGTGGTCGACGGTGCCGCGCTGGTGCCGCTCGTCGGTGATAAGGGCGTTCTTGCGGTCGAGGAACAAAAGGCGGAATTCCTCGATTTCGGCGAAGCCCTGGGCGGCGGTGCAATAATCAAGGAGCGCCTGCCACGACGACAGCACCGGCCGGTCCAGGATCGAGGCGCGGGTGAGATGAAGCGCGGCGGCGCGGGCGGCGATGATAATCGCGGCCGAGGCCTCGCCCAATCCCGGCACCGCGAGGAGCGCGCCCTTGTCGGCGCCGAGCACGCCGGCGAGGCCGCCGAAGCGCTGGATCAGCGCCTTCGCCAGCGGCTTCACATCGCCGCGCGGATGGGCGCCGAACAGCAGGAATTCCAGGAGTTCGTAATCATGGAGCGCCTCAGGGCCGGCTTCGAGCAGCCGCTCGCGCAGGCGTTCCCGATGGCCGAGATAATGCGGCGCCGCGGCCGCGCGGGAAGAGGTCGGCATGGCGTCATTGTGCGCGGCCGTGCGACGCCCGACAAGTCCGGTTATGCCGTGACATCGTGACTGCCATGCCCGGGAACCCAGCTTCCGCGCCGGTGTTTTGTCGATGACCCCGGCTGATCGCGCCGGGGACCGCGCGCGATCGTTGTCCGGGACGGTTCGAGCCTAGGGGAAACCTCATGGCCTATCTCGATGTAAGCCCGATGATCGACGCGCTGCGCACCGCACCCGAGGAATTCGAAATGGATGACGGCTGGCTGCACCATCTGCGCAGCCGGCACGGATTCAAATTCAATGCCGCGGGCAGCGTGCGAATTCGCGCCAATTGCGATTGCGCATTGCTGCGGGTGAAACACGACCAGGCGCCGGAACTCCATGCCTCATATCGCCAATGGCAGGCCAATTACTGGCGTCCCTTGGAGATCAACCGAGAGTTCGCATCGCACTTCGCGGCGCGCTCGCCGGCGCGGCGGCTCTTGATCGCGATGGCGGGGCGGCTCCAGCGTTGGCTGATCGCAGACCACCACCTGCCGCGCCGCCGGCGCGACATCGTCGCGGTGCCGGCCGAATAATATAAGCTTGCCAGGGCGACCGCGACGGCGCCTATCCGCCGCGGTCGTTACGCTTGTTGTCCCGAATGAGGCGGTCCGCCGCCTTATTGGTCCTCGAACGGTAGGCCGACATAATTTTCGGCGAGCGCGGTCAGCGCGGCGCGGGAATGGACGACATAATCGAGATCGGCATAGCGGATATGCTGCTCGAACGCGCTTTCGTTCGGGTCGAGATGCAGCATCGTCGTCATGTACCAGGAGAAGCGCTCGCCGCGCCAGATACGGCGCAGGCATTCGGCGCCATAGCGGTCGAGTCCGGCGCGGTCGCCGCCCTGGTAGAACGCCGCGATGAGGCGCGACAGCACGAGCACGTCCGCGACCGCGAGGTTGAGGCCCTTGGCGCCGGTCGGCGGTACGATGTGCGCGGCATCGCCGGCGAGGAACAGCCGGCCCCACCGCATCGTCTCGCACACGAAGCTGCGCATCGCGAGGATGCTTTTCTGAAAGATCGGCCCTTCGACCAGAGTCCAGCCGTCATAGGCGAAGCGCGCCTGGAACTCTGCCCAGATGCGCGCATCGGGCCAGTTGGCGATGTCGTCGTTGGGATCGCATTGCAGATAGAGGCGCTGGATTTCGGGCGTCCGGGTCGAGAGCAGGGCGAAGCCGCGCGGGTGCCGGGAATAGATCAGCTCCGGCCAGGATTGCGGCGCCTCACACAGAATGCCGAGCCAGCCGAAGGGATAGATTTTGTGGAATTCGGTGCGCTCGGCCTCGGGGATCGCCTCGCGGCTGGGCCCGTGAAAGCCGTCGCAGCCGGCGATGAAATCGCATTCGAGGTTGTCCTCGCGACCCTCGGCGCGCCAGGTGATCCGGGGTCGGTCGCTTTCTACATCGTGGAGCCGGACATCCTCGACCGAGAACACCATCGGTCCGCCTTGGGCAAGCCGCGCCGCCACCAGATCCTTGATCACCTCATGTTGGGCATAGACGGTGACATGCTTGCCGCCGGTCAGCGCCTCCATGTCGATATGGTGGCGCTCGCCCCGGAACTGAAAGGTGACGCCGGTATGGAAATGCCCCTCGCGCATCAGCCGCTCGCCGGTGCCGAGCTCCTTCATGAGATCGACCACCCATTGCTCCAATACGCCGGCGCGGATGGTGCCCTCGATCTCCTCGCGCGAGCGGTTCTCGATCACGACGCTGTCGATGCCGGCGCGCGCCAGGAGATGCGACAGGAACAGACCGGCCGGCCCGGCGCCGATGATTCCGACTTGCGTTCGCATGGCATTCCTCTCCAAGCTGTTACGGCCGGGGCCGATTATTTCATTACCGCAGATAGTGGGCCTGCCAAACCAATTCTGCCCGATCGGTCGCGGGCGTGGGAAGCGCGAAGATGACGCGGTACGTTCTGGCGATCGATCAAGGCACCACTTCGAGCCGGGCCCTGCTGTTTGATGAGGCCGGAAGCCTCGTTGCCACGGCACAGCGGGAGCTGCCGCAATATTATCCCGAGGATGGCTGGGTGGAGCATGACCCCGAAGAAATCTGGCGCGATACCGGTGTCGTCTGCCGAGAGGCGCTGGCGCGGGCCGGCATTGCCGCGCATGACGTTGCCGCGATCGGCATCGCCAACCAGCGCGAGACCACGATCCTGTGGGAACGCGCCTCGGGCCGGCCGGTCTACAACGCCATCGTCTGGCAGGACCGGCGTACCGCCAAGGCGTGCCGCGATCTCGCGGCAGCCGGGGCCGAGGCCATGATCGCAGCCAAAACGGGGCTCGTCATCGATCCTTATTTCGCGGCGACGAAGCTCGCCTGGCTCCTCGATCATGTCCCCGAGGCGCGGGCGCGGGCCGAACGCGGCGCGCTGTGCTTCGGTACCGTCGATAGCTATCTCCTCTTCCGTCTCACCGGCGGCGCCGTCCACGCCACCGATGCCACCAACGCCGCGCGGACGATGCTCTTTGATATCCATCGCCAGGATTGGGACGCGGAATTGCTGCGGCTGTTCCGGATTCCGCCGGCGCTGCTGCCGCGGGTCCTCGACAATGCCGCCCGGTTCGGCACGACGATGGCGGCGTTCCTCGGCGCGCCGGTCGCCATCACCGGCATGGCGGGCGATCAGCAGGCGGCGATGGTGGGGCAGGGCTGCGTCGCGCCGGGCATGATCAAGAGCACCTATGGCACCGGCTGCTTCGCGCTCATGAATACCGGGACCGAGGCGCGCCGATCGCGCCACCGCCTCGTCACCACCATCGGCTATCGCCTTGGCGGCCGCGCCACCTATGCGCTCGAAGGCTCGATCTTCATTGCCGGCGCCGCGATTCAGTGGCTGCGCGACGGGCTGCATCTCATCCCCGATGCCGATGCCACGGCGGCGCTCGCGGCGGCGCCGGTACGGCCGTCGCAAATCTATTTCGTGCCGGCCTTCACCGGGCTCGGCGCGCCCCATTGGCAGCCCGAGGCGCGCGGCGCGATCCTCGGCCTCACCCGCGATACGACAGCCGCCGACCTCGTCCGTGCCGCGCTCGAGGCGGTGTGCTTCGAGACGCGCGACCTCCTCGATGCCATCGTCGCCGATGGCGGCGTGCGGCCCGGCGCGATGCGGGTCGATGGCGGCATGGCGCGCAACGACTGGATGCTGCAATGCCTCGCCGACTTCCTCGATCTGCCGGTGGAGCGGCCGCGCTCCGCCGAGGCGACGGCGTTCGGCGCGGCGGCGCTGGCCGCGACCGGTGCGGGACTGGTCGGCGCGCCGGAAGGGTTCGGCGCCGGCTGGCAGCTCGATCGCCGCTTCCTGCCGCGCATGGCCGACGACGAGCGCCAAGCGCGCCATGCCGGCTGGCGCCGCGCGGTCGGGGCGGTAACGGCGTTTGCCGCGCGCTGAGGGCCGCGGCGCTTTTTTTGGGAGACGGAACGGTGCCCGTTCCCGTATCATCAGGACCTCACTTCCGGGGAGGGTGCGCATGAGAACCCATTGGCGAGCGGCCGGTTTCAGTCTCGCGCTGGCGCTGGTCGTCGGCTTTGCCGTCACTGTCTCGGCGGCCGGGCAATCGAAGCTCGAGGTGGTGAAGCACCGCCAGGCGACAATGAAGCAGCAGGCGGCCGACCTCAAATACATCGCCACCTATGCCAAGGGCGGCGGCGGCACCGAAGCCGGCGCCGGCTACAAGGTCGATGATCTCGAAACCGTCAGCGGCGAGATTCTGGCGCTGTTCGTGCCCGGCACCAGTACGGCCGACCTGCCCGGCAAGACCTATGCCAAGCCCAACATCTGGACGGATTGGAAGAAATTCTCGGCGCAGATCCCGCATGTCCAGGATTTGGAAGCGGGGCTCGGCGCGGCGGTGAAGAAGAACAACAAGCCGGAGATTCTCGCGGCGATCGGCAATCTCGGCAAGAACGGTTGCGGCGCGTGCCATTCGGATTATCGCGCAAAGATGCCGCGGCACTAGCCCTCGCAATCTCGCTCGTCCTGTCGGCCGCGGCGGCATTTGCCGTGACCGGCAGCGACGCCGTGAAGCGCGGCGAATATCTCTTCCGTGCCGCGGATTGCACCTCCTGCCACACCGACAGCGCGCATAAGGGCGCGTTCCTCGCCGGCGGGCCGGCCTTGAAGACGCCGTTCGGCGTGTTCTATGCCCCCAACATCACGCCCGATCCGCGCTTCGGCATCGGCGCCTGGAGCGAGACCGATTTCCGCCGCGCCCTGCGCCAGGGCATCGGGCGCCGCGGCCAATATCTCTATCCGGTGTTTCCCTATCCGTCTTTTACCCATATGACCGACCGCGATATCGCCGATCTTTACGCCTACTTGCGCACCGTGAAGCCGGTGGCGAAGCCGAGCCGGCAATCCAAGATCAAGCCGCCCTTCAACTGGCGCTTCCTGCTTACCTTCTGGCGGCTCCTTTATTTCGACGAGGGGCCGCTGCCGGCCACCCCGACCCGCAGCGCCGAATGGCGCCGCGGACGCTACCTGGCCGAGGCGGTGGCGCATTGCCAGGAATGTCACACGCCGCGCAACTTCATGGGCGGTCGCGATGAAAGTATGGCCTATTCGGGAAATCCCCATGGCCCCGATGGCCAGGACGCGCCCAACATCACCCCCGATCCATCGAGCGGCATCGGTGGTTGGAGCGTCGCCGACATCACCCAGCTCCTCACCGATGGCCAAACCCCCGATTTCGATTTCGTCGGTTCCGGCATGGCCGAGGTGGTGAAAGGCACCGGCGCGCTCATCCCCGCCGACCGGCACGCCATCGCGGTCTATATCAAGTCGTTGCGGCCGATCCATACCGTGCGGCCCAAGAAGAAGAAATAGCGGTAACTTTCATCGCGGTCTCGAATCCGCTAAAACCGCCCGTAGGGAGACGATGAGATGATCGACAAGGAAGTGAAGGATATGGCGGCGGCCGTGGCGGGCATCAGGGACGGTGCGACCGTGCTGTTGGCAGGCTTCGGTTCGGTCGGTGAACCTGTTGAGCTGATCGAGGCTTTGCTCGATTCCGGCGTACGCGGCCTCATCGTCGCCTGCAACAATGGTGGCACGGGCGAAGCGGGCCTCGCCAAACTGATCAAGGAGCGGCGCGTCAGGAAACTGATCTGCTCGTTTCCGCGCACCAGCGATCCCCATTGCTTCGAGGAAGCGTTCGCCGCCGGCGAGATCGAATTGGAATTGGTGCCGCAGGGCACGCTGTCGGAGCGGATGCGTGCCGCCGGCGCCGGCATCGCGGGCTTCTATACCCGCACCAGCGCCGGAACCAGGCTCGCCGCCGGCAAAGAGACGCGCGTGTTCGACGGCAAGGCCTATGTGCTGGAACGGCCGCTGAAGGGCGATGTCGCGCTCATCAAGGCGCTGAAGGCGGACCGTTGGGGCAACCTCATCTATCGTAAATCGGCGCGAAACTTCAATCCGGTGATGGCGATGGCGGCGGACCTGGTGGTGGCGGAGGTGAAGGAGATCGTTCCCTTGGGTTCGCTCGATCCCGAAACCATCGTCACGCCGAGCATCTTTGTCGATCGCATCGTGGAGGTCGGAACATGAATCAGTTGTCACGGCGGCAGATCTCGTGGCGGGCGGCGCAGGACATCGACGACGGCGCCTATGTCAATCTCGGCATTGGCTTGCCGACACTGGTGTCGGACTTCATCCCCAAGGACCGCGAGGTGGTGTTGCACAGCGAGAACGGCATTCTGGGTTTGGGACCGGCGCCGAAAGAGGGCGAGGAAGACCCCGACCTCATCAACGCCGGCAAGAAATTCACCTCGCTGATCCCCGGCGGCGCGTTCTTCCACCACAACGACGCGTTCCTGATGATCCGCGGCGGACACCTCGACCTGGCGCTGCTCGGTGCCTACGAGGTGTCCGAGAAGGGCGACCTCGCCAACTGGACGGTCGAGGACCCGAGCATGCCGCCCGGCGTCGGCGGCGCGATGGACCTTGCCGCGGGCGCCAAGGAAATCCGCGTCATCCTCGAGCACAACACCAAGGACGGCGCGCCGCGCATCCGCAAACAATGCCAGTACCCGCTGACGGCGGCGGGCGTGGTGAAGCGCATCTATACCAATCTCGCCGTGATCGACGTCACGCCCGACGGCCTCGTCGCGCGCGAAATCGTCCAAGGCCTCGACTTCGCCGGCTTGCAAGACAGGACCGAGGCTAAGCTCACCCTCGCCAACGATTGGCGGTTACTGGAAGCGCCGGCCGTTTAGTTCGACAGGTGGGCCTCAAGCCATTGGCGCAGCGCGTCCGGCAGCGGCGTCGCACGGCGCGTCGCGCGATCGATCGTCACCATGACGGAGACCGCGGTCGCGACGCAGCGCGCGCCGGCGAACATGCCATGCTCCATGCGCCACGACGTCCGTCCCACGGCGACCAGCCGGGTGCCGATCTCGACCTTGCCCGGCCAGTGAAGTTCGGACCGGAAATCGATCTCGACCCGGGCCACCACAAACCCCAGATCGCCGCGATCGAGCGCCAGCATGTCATCGCGCATGAATTCGATGCGGCCGGTCTCGGCGAAGGTGGCAAAGACGGCATTGTTGACATGGCCTTGGCGGTCGGTATCGCCAAGCCGCAGTTTGTCATGCGCCCAGCTCGTATAGGAGTCGCGCTCGGTTGCTGGTGGCAAAAGCGGCTTTTCGGAATCGGGCATATTTTGGCTTCGCTGTGCAGATTGAAAGTTCGGTTTAACCACCAAGGCACCAAGACACCAAGAAATCAAAGAGCAAGGCGCCGGATTCCGTCTTTGATGAGTGGAATATTGAAATTGATCAGAAACCCGAGGCGCTTTCGCGCGAGCTTGAGGTAGGTGAGAAGTTGCGCTTCGTGAACGGGCATGAGCCGCTCGACGGCTTTGATCTCCACAATCACCAAGTCATTCACGATCAGATCGAGCCGAAAGCCCCCATCAATCAGGATTTCACGATATTGGACGGGTACGACGATTTGACTTGCAACGTGCAAGCTGCGGGACCGAAGTTCATAAGCCAGGCACTGTTCATACACGGATTCGAGTAGGCCCGGACCAAGCGTGCGATGAACCACGAAAGCGGAATCGACAATCTGACGTGCGGCCTCGTCGTGGTCGATGGAGCGCTCGATCACCTTGGTGTCTTGGTGCCTTGGTGGTTCATTTTCTATTCTTTCACACCCGGGAGAACAGCCAGGTACCGTCGGCGCGCTCGGTACGGGAAAGGTGGCCGAGCGTCACCCCATATTGGAGATGCGCCAGCGCCTCGCCCATCGCGAACGCCATCTGGCGCTCGTCGAGTTTGCGATGGAACAGCACCGGCACGAGATCGGCCGCGGATTTGGCGTCGTCGCAGGCGGCGATCACCTCGGCCATGCGGTCGTCATGGTGCCGGCGCAATTGATCCAGCCGCGTATGAAGGCGGTGGAAGGGCAGATTATGGGACGGCAGCACCAGTACGGAATCCGGCACGATCGCCGCGATCTTGTGCGTCGAGGCGATGAAGCTGCCAAGCGGGTCGGCGTCGTCGCGGCCGGGCCACAGGCTGACATTGGGCGTGATCTTGGGTAGCACCTGGTCGCCGGCGATGAAGAGATCGAGCTCCTTCTGCCACAGGCAGGCATGCTCCGGCGCGTGGCCGCGTCCGATCACGACCCGCCAGGTGTGGCCGCCGATGGCGACCGCCATCTCGTCTTCGAGGCGGTGGTAGGCGTCCGGCACCGGGCTCATCGGGATGCGGGTGAGGATGCGTGATGATGCCCGGCGCTCCGCCTCGGTGCCGAGGCCGCCGCGTTGGAACAGGGCGAGCCCCGATTCAACCAGAAGCGGGCCGGTATCGCGGCTGAAATGCCGACCGTTGCGCCATTCGGTCTCGGTGATCCAAAGCTCGATGCCCAGGGTTTCGCAGAGCCAGCCGGCAAGGCCGATATGGTCGGGATGGGCATGGGTGACGATGAGCCGCGTCACCTTGCGGCCGGCGAGCGGCCCCGCCAGCACCTGGCGCCAGACATCCTTGCTGGTGTCGGAATGGATGCCGGTATCGATGAGCGCGACGCCCGCGCCATCCTCCAAGAGCCACAGATTGATGTGATTAAGCGATCCCGGCAGCGGCATGGTAAGCCAGCGCACGCCCGGCGCGATGTCGACGACGCTGCCGGCGGCCGGATTCCGGTCGACGAGATAATCGAGCGCGGCCTGCCCGCCGGCGTCGGGACTCATGAGGCGGGGATGCGTTCGATCACGGCGGCGATGCCCTGGCCGACGCCGATGCACATGGTGACGAGGGCATAGCGGCCCTGGCGGCGCTCCAGCTCGCGCAGCGCGGTGAGGGCGAGTCGCGTGCCCGAGGCACCCAGGGGATGGCCGATGGCGATGGCGCCGCCATTGGGGTTGATCCGGTCGTCCCCGGCATCGAGCGCCATCATCTTAAGACAGCCCAGAACCTGGCTCGCGAAGGCTTCATTGAGTTCGATGACATCCATGTCCTTGAGGGTGAGGCCGGCGCGCTCCAGCGCCTTTTGCGAAGCCGGCACCGGGCCAAGGCCCATGACCCGCGGCGGCACGCCGGCGACCGCGGCGCTGATGATGCGGGCGCGGGGCGCCTTGCCCGCCTTCTCGCCGGCATAAGCGGTGCCGATGATGAGCGCGGCGGCGCCGTCATTGATGCCGGAGGCATTGCCGGCGGTCACCACGCCATCGGGATTGAGTGGCCGCAGCGCCGCGAGGCCTTCCAAAGTCGTGGTCGGCCGCGGATGCTCGTCCTCGGCCACCGTGATGGCGGGGCCCTTCCTGGCGCCGGCGACCGAAACCGGCATCAATTCGTCCCGATAGAAGCCGGCGGTCTTGGCCTTGGCATATTTCGCCTGGCTCACGGCGGCGAAGCGATCGCTTTCCTCGCGGCCGATCTGATGCTCGCGGGCGACATTGTCGGCGGTCTCGGCCATGGTGTCCTGGCCGTAGGAAGCGGCGACGCGCGGATTGGGGAAGCGCGGGCCGATGGTCGAATCGAAGACCCGAAGCTCGCGGCTATAAGGGGTCTCGCCCTTGCCCGTGACGAACGGTGCGCGGCTCATGCTTTCGACGCCGCCGGCAATGAAGAGGTCGCCCTGGCCGGCATCGGCCGCGCGCGCCGCATCGCACATCGCGGCAAGGCCGCTGCCGCACAGGCGATTGACCGTGATCGCCGCGACCTCGACCGGCAAATCCGCCATCAGCGCCGCATGGCGCGCGACATTGCGGGCGTCCTCGCCGGCCTGGTTGGTACAGCCGACAATCACGTCCTCATACATCGGAAACGGAAACGGGTTCCGCGTCGCCAGTTCCTTGATGACGCCGCCGAGGAGATCGTCCGGCCGCATCCGGGCGAGGGCGCCGGCGTGCCGCCCGATCGGCGTGCGCAACCCGTCATAGATAAAGGCGTCTTTCAGCATGATGCTTTATTCCGCGTTGCAGTATCGCGCGAGCCTAGGCAATGCGGCGGCTGCGAACAAGGCATTTCCCGGCAACTCTAGGACGCGTAAATCGCGACCTAACGGTGGCCAAACCGGACCAAATGAAGTCGTATTGGCTTCGTATTGGCTTCGATTTGGCTTCGTTTTTTCGGCAAGAACCGTTGAAATCGCAGCAACAATTGGGTTCGTTTTGCAAAAAAAACATGTGACCGACGCCGCGGCTTGCCCGATCGATGCTTTATCCCAAATCCCACTGACGCTCCAACGGTCGTCGCGGGCCAGGACTTCGCAATGCCGCGCCGTAACAGAGGGTAGAACATAAATAGAACGAAGTCAAGACGCATGAATCCGGCGAAACTCGTTGGCGGGGCCGGCTTTCTGGTTATTTCGGGGTCAGACCCGGTTTTTCGCGGCTTTTTCGGTCGTTTTCGGGGCGTTTTTTGGCGTCCCTTGGATGGTCGCGCTCCGCTTGTTGGAGCAATGGCCATCAAATCGAATCACCTTCATCGTCATTCCTGCGAAAGCGGGAATCGAGAGATTCAAATATCCGACTCTCATTTCCGTTTTAGTGACAGAAATAATAACGTCTCGTCAAATGTTTGAACTTCACCCTCAACTCGCCAAAGACACATTTCCGCTCGGCTGCTTCACGCTTTGCCAACTGCTGCTCATGAACGACGCCAATTACCCCTGGTT
>JBOHLV010000233.1:0-7453 GCA_050729815.1 Allostellaceae bacterium | reverse complement strand
ACCGCTTCGTGGCTGTTCTGGGTGACGCCGGTCGTCGCCTTCACCTGCATGTTGACGGTG
This sequence comes from Allostellaceae bacterium, assembly GCA_050729815.1. Classification (GTDB taxonomy): domain Bacteria; phylum Pseudomonadota; class Alphaproteobacteria; order ATCC43930; family CGMCC-115725; genus JAATGI01. Next base: position 7,393 of record JBOHLV010000233.1, on the reverse strand, counting down.
CCGATTCTCATCCCGGTGCTGACCAATTATCCGCTGCCGTTTTCCGATATGGGCGACATTCTGGGCGGCGGATTCATCCTCACGCTCGGCTCCTTCATGATCATCCTGGCCGGGCTCGATACATCGAGCGCCTATGGCGGCATCGGTTCGAGCCGCGCCGTCATGCTGTCGATCCTGGCGGAGCCGACCCTGATCCTCGTCTTCGTCGGCATCACGTTGCTCGCGAAGTCGATGATCCCTTTTGTCGTCAATCACCTGCTGGTGGGAAGCTGGTCCGCCTATTGGAGCCCGGCGCACCTCTTCGTCGTCGCCGCCTTTTTCATCCTGCTTCTGGTCGAGACCGACCGCATGCCGATCCATTCCTCGACGCATATCGAGGTCTATATGATCGAGGAGGCCCGCATCCTCGAATATTCCGGCCCGTTGCTCGCGCTCCTCAAATGGGCGTCGGCGATGAAGCAATTCATCTTCTACGTCATCTTTTGCGACGTGCTGGTGCTGCCCTGGGGGTTGTCGATCAAGGGGACGGCGCTGGGCGCGCTGGGCGCCGCCGCGGCGCTGATCATCAAATTCACCCTGGTCGCGTGCGTCGTCGTGTTTGTCGAGACGGCGCAATCGCGCCTGCGCTTCTACCGCTATCAGGAGCCGTTGGCGGCGGCGTTCCTTCTTGCGGTGCTGTCGATCATCGGCACGCAATTGAGCTGACCCGCCATGTTGATCCAGCATCTCGACCCGCTCGCCTCGTCGCTGTTCAGCCTGCTCGCGATCTTGAGCCTGCTCTTGTCCTTCGTGATGCTGGGCTCGCGCTGGCTCAAGAATTACCTCTACGCCTTCGCCGCCGAATCCTGGGCGATCGCGGCGCTGTCGGCGGCGGTGGGATATGAGGGTCATTACCCCGAGCTCTATTTCGTCGCCGCGATCACGCTGTTGTTCCGCGGCTTTCTCCTGCCCTATCTCTTGTGGCGGATGATCCGCCGACTCAAGGTCGATCGCGAGATCAAGATCCTCTTTCAACCCTCATCGGCCCTCGTCATCGGCGCGCTCGCCGTGATGTTCGCGCTCGCCGTCGCCTATCGCCTCGCCACGGTCTTTCATCTCGAACATACGGTCGCGGTCTTGGCGCTCACCGTGATGCTGTCGATGGTGCTCATCGGATTTTTCATGCTGGCGGTGCGGCACGAGGCGGTGAGCCAGGTGCTGGGCCTGCTCGTCCTCGAGAACGGCATCTTCCTGGGTTCGCAGATTCTGGTGCCGGGCATGCCGCTCCTCATCGAGCTCGTGATTCTGTTCGATCTGCTCATCGTCGTCGCCTGCTTCGGCGTGCTCGTGCGCTATCTCATGACCCATGTCGGCTCGACCAGCACGCTGCGCCTTAGAAGGCTCGTCGGATGATCATCGGCGGGCTTCTCCTTGCGCTGTCGCTTGCGCCGCTGGTGGCGGTGGTCGGCTGCGTCCTGTTGCGCGGTCCGCGTCTTTCGGAATGGCTGAACCTCGCGGCCGGCGTGATCGCCTTCGCCTGTGCCGTGCCGCTGCCGTTCCTCATCGACGGCAAGGCGATGCTGTTCTGGCACGATTACATCGTCCTCGATCGCGCCGGCGCCTGGGTGGTGCTGTGCACGGCGATCGTCTATTGCCTCGCCTCGATCTATGCCGTCGGCTATATGCGGCTCTTGAAGGAGGATGGCCGGCTCTGGGTCTTCTATGCCCTGTTCGCCGGCTTCGGCCTCGCGATGCTGATCGCGCCGCTGATGAACAGCATCGGCATCTATTGGATCGCGATCGAGGCGACCACGGTGGTGAGCACCTTCCTCGTCGCCTTCGAGCGCGCGGCGGCGAGCATGGAGGCCGCGTGGAAATACATCGTGGTGGTGTCGGCGGGGATCACCCTCGCGTTGCTCGGCACCGTGCTGCTCTATTGGGATGGCAGCTTCGTGCTGGGCCCGAGCTATCAGATGACTTGGGGCGCGCTCGCCGGCGTTGCGAGCAAGATCAATCCGGATTTGCTGATCCTCGCCTATCTTCTTGCGCTGGTCGGATACGGCACCAAGGTCGGGCTGGCGCCGATGCATAGCTGGCTGCCGGACGCGCACGCCGAAGGGCCGGCGCCGGTCTCGGCAATGCTGTCGGGCGCGCTCCTCAATACCGCGATGATCGGCATCGTGCGCTTCCTCGGCATTACCAAGGCCGCCGGCCTCGGCCTCTTGCCACAGCTCGCGCTGGTGGCGTTCGGGGCGCTATCGCTCTTCGTCGGCGCGCTCTTCATCGTGCGCCAGCGCGGCATAAAGCGCCTCATGGCCTATTCCAGCATCGAGCATATGGGCGTGGTCGCGATCGGCTTCGGCTTCGGCGGCACCCTCGGCGTCGCCGGCGCGCTCTATCACATGCTGAACCACTCCTTGAACAAATCGCTGATGTTCTTCGGCGCCGGCAGCATGATGCGCGCCTACGACACCAAGGAGATTCGCCGCATCGGCAAGGTCGGGCGGTATTTCCCGGCGGTGGGCGCGATCTGGCTCGCCGGCGCGGTCGCCATCACCGGGGCACCGCCGTTCGGCCTGTTCCTCTCCGAATTCACCATCATGCGGGCCGGCATGAAGCCGTACTTCTCCTGGGCGGTCTATGTCATGGCGGCGCTCCTGATCGTGATCTTCATCGGCTTCCTCAACCATTTCCGGCGCATGTATTATGAACCGGCCGCGGTTGATGCGCCGCCGGCCGGCCGGGTCAGCTCGTGGTGCGCGGTGCCGATGGTGCTGGCGCTGGTGCCGATCCTGGTGCTGGGCCTGTGGTGGCCGGCCGACCTCTGGAATTATCTGACCTCGATCGCGGCGACCCTGACACCGGGGATGCCATGACCCTGACCGCGAGCGGCATTGCGCCGGGCATCGTGCCCATTCCGATCGAGGCGTCGGCGCTTCGGGCCGAGGCCGCGGCGCTCCTCGCGCGCGGCGGGCGGATCGAAATGGCGTACGCCTGGTATCCGGCGCCGGGCCGGATCGAGCTGCGCTATCTCGCGCGCCAGGACGGGGCATTCTTGCTGTGGCGCTGTACACCGCACGGGACGGTGCCAAGCCTTGCCGCGACCGTGCCGCTCCTCGGCTGGTATGAGCGCGAGATGACCGATCTCTTCGGCATCGAATTCTCGGACCATCCCGAGCCCCATCCCCTGGTGCTGCATCCGGGCGCGCATCCGGTGCGACCGCCGCTCGATCCCGCCTATCCGGCCGGCGCGCCGATGCCCTTCGCGCCGACGGATGGCGGCATCCCCGAAGTGCCGAACGAGGAGGTGCAGCGCCTGCCCTGGGGGCCGGTGCGCGCCGATGTCGTCGAATCGGCGGAGTTCGTGTTCTTCTATGTCGGCGAGCATATCGTCCACTATTACCCACAGCTCTTCTTCAAGCATCGTGGCATGGAGCAGCGCTTCGCGGGCCGCACGCTGGCGCACGCCACGGCGCTGGCGGAGCGCGTTTCCGGGGTCGGTAGCGTCACCCATGCGCTGGCCTTCTGCCAAGGGGTGGAGCAGGCCGCCGGCACGATCGTGCCGCCGCGCGCGCGGGTGTTGCGCTCGCTCCTTGCCGAGATGGAGCGGCTCTACAACCATCTTCATTATCTTGGCCATCTTGCCGACACTACGACCCTCAAAGTCGGCGCGGCCGAGGGCAAGCTGCTCGAGGAGCGCGTCAAGCAGTTGAACGCCCGGCTTACCGGCAGCCGCTTCCTGCGCGGCCTCCTGATCCCGGGGGGCTTGCGCCGCGATCTCGATCCGGCGCCATGGCTCGGCGATGCGCTCGAACGAACGCGGCCCGAAATCATGCGCTATGTCACGATGCTTCAGAATACCAATTCCCATCTCGACCGGCTGATCACCACCGGCCCTCTGCCGAAGGAGGTCGCCATCGACCAGGGCGCGACGGGGCCGATCGAGCGTGCCTCGGGTGGCGACCGCGATTTGCGCCGCGATCATCCCTATGCCGCCTATGGCGATGTGCCGCTCACTGTGCCGGTCGAGACCGCCGGCGATGCGCAGGCGCGATCCCAGGTGCGGATCGCGGAGATCAAGGCCAGCCTCGCGTTGATCCGGCATCTTCTGGCGGCGCTTGCCGACGGGCCGATCCGCGCCGAGTGCCGGCCGCCGCCGAATTCGGAGGGGCTGGGCTGGGCGGAATCGCCGCGCGGCGCCCTCTTTTATGCCGTTCATGTCGGCTCCGACGGCGCTCTCGCCCGGGTCAAGATCAAATCGCCGTCCTTCTCCAACTGGCGGGTGTTCCCCTTCACCGTTCATGGCAGCAACATGATGGATTACGCGATCAACGAGGCGAGCTTCGGCCTTACCATCGCCGGCTGCGACCGGTAGGCGGTGGAAGCGATGCCGTTCTGGACACTCTTCGGATTGACGGCGGGCCAGGCGACGACACGCTGGCCGCGGCGGGAAGCGGTGGCCGAGGCGGGCCAGGAAGGCGTGCTCGGCATGCCGCGCTTCGCACCCGAAAAATGCGCGCCCTCGTGCCGCGACTGCGCCGATGCCTGTCCGACCGAGGCGATCACCGTCGCAACGGAAGAACAGGGCAAGGAGCGGCTCGCCATCGATTACGGTAAATGCATCGCCTGTCAGCTTTGCGTCGAAGCCTGCCCCGCCGAGGCCGCGATCCCCTCGTTCGATTGGGCATTCGGCGTGCGGAACCGCGACGATTTGCTGCTCGGCAATAGGGCAACGCCGTCATCGTCATCGGCGGCACGAGCCGGCTTCCGGCGCAGCCTTCATATCCGGCATGTCGATGCCGGCTCCTGCAATGGCTGCGAATCGGAACTCCAGGCGCTCAACAACCCGTTCTACAATCTTCATCGCCTCGGCATTTTCTTCACCGCCTCGCCGCGCTTCGCCGACATCCTGCTGGTCACCGGTCCCGTCACCTATGCGATGCGGGAGCCGTTGCGCCGCGCCTGGGAGGCGATGCCGCGGCCGCGCTGGGTGATGGCGGTCGGCACCTGCGCCGTCTCGGGCGGCATCAATGGCGGCGGCTATGCCTGCGGCAACGGGCTCGAAGACGTGGTGCCGGTCGATCTTTATCTTCCCGGCTGCCCGCCCAATCCGGCGGCGATCATCGAGGCGCTTTTGATGTTCCTCGACCGCGTGCCGCAGCGGGTTAGAGGGGGGCGGATTGGCGATTAGCCTCCTCGTCCTCGCCCTCGCTTCCTGGGTAATCGCTGCGATTTTGGGATTGGCGGGGCGCGCCAACGGCGTCGCGCGGGCGCTTCTGGTCCTGGGCGGGGTCGCGCTCTTTGCCGTGATCGGCCTCGCGCTGCCGGACGGGCTTGCCCCGATCCACACCGCGCTCGGCATCGGTCCCCAAGGCGCGGTCTTCCGCCTCGCGCCCGACGCGTTGTGGCTCATGGGCTTCGGCCTTGCGGGCGCGGTCCTCGCCGCCGCCATCGGCACGCCGGCAAAGCGGCCAGCAAGCTGGATTTTCGGCGCGGCGGCAAGCCTCATCGGCGCGCTCGGCGTGTTCGGCTTCCAGGACGCAGTGAGCTTCCTCATCGCCTGGGAGATCATGAGCCTCGGCGGCGCCGTCATGATCCTCGGCGAGAATCTGGCCAATGATTCGGGCCGGCCGGTGCTGTTCATGCTGGCGCTCCTCGAAGCCGGCGCGGTCGCGCTGATCCTCGCCTTCCTCATTCTCACCAGCCATGCCGGCAGCCTCTCCTTCCGCGACTTCGCCGCCGGTGCCGCGACCATGCCACGCTGGGAGCAGCTCTTCGTCGGCTTGCTGCTGCTCGTCGGGTTCGGCGCCAAGCTCGGCCTTTTGCCCTTCTATGAATGGTTCCCCGGTGCCTATGGCGCCGGCAGCGGCGCCACCGGCGCATTCCTGTCGGGCGTCATCCTCAATGCCGCCTTCTTCGGCCTGTCGCGGGGCTTGATCCAATGGCTGCCGGTCGATCACGCGCTGCCGTTCTCGATCGCGGGCATCGTCGTCATCGCGATCGCGGTGCTGAGCGCGATCCTGACCGCGCTCTATGCCTTTCAGCAGGATTCCTGGCGCGAACTCCTCAGCCTTTCCTCGGCCGAGAACGGCTCGATCGCGGTGTGCCTCATCGGCGCGGCGCTGATGTTCCGCCATGATGGCCTCGCCGATCTCGCCGGCCTCGCCTGGACGGTGGCGCTGTTGCATCTCGCGGGCCACGCCCTCGGCAAAGGGGCGATGTTCCTCACCGCCGATGGCGTCTATCGCGCGGTCGGAAACTACCGGCTGAAGCAGCGTGGGATTTTAAGGGGCAGTTCGTGGTTCTTCGGCCTCGGCGCCCTGTTCGCGGTGATGAGCCTCGCCGCCATGCCGCCCCAGGCCGGCTTCGTCAGCGAATGGTATCTGTTTCAGACCCTGTTCCAGGGCTTTCACCTCGCCAGCCTTGGCAGCCGCTTGACCGCCGCGCTCGCCGGCGCCGGCCTCGCCCTCACCGCCGCGATCGCGTTCGCCACCTTCATCAAGGTGTTCGGCATCGGTCTCTTGGGCCGCGGCGCGGCGACACGCGCCCGCGTGCCGATGCCGACCGCGCTCGCGGTCGGGGTGCTCGGCGCGCTGGTGCTGGGGCTGGCGGTGGGGATGCCGGTCTGGCTCGAAGCGCTCGGCCCTGTCGTCGCCCACGCCTTCGGGACCTCGGCGGTCGCGAAGATGCATCTCGGCCTCGTCCTGGTGCCGGCGACCGGCGCGCCGATCCGGCTCAGCGGCACCTTCGCCTTCATCTCGCCGACCCTGCTTGTGATCATGATGCCGTGCCTCGCGCTGGTCCCGCTCCTTCTCCTCTTGTGGAGCCGTCGCTTCGCCGTGCGCCGTGCGCCGGTCTGGTATGGCGGCCGCGATCAGGACCCGGTGCGCGCCGCGACTACCGCGCTCGCCTTCTCGAATGCCTTGCGCACCTATTACAGCTTCATCTATCGCCCCACGGCCGAGGCTGCGCCAGAACTTGCAAGCGGCGCCAACGGCCGCCCCTATTTCGTGAAGCGCCTCGTCTTCAGCCATGACGTGGCGCCGATCTTCGGCCCGCATCTCTTCGCGCCGCTGGAGCGGTTCGTGATCGCGCTGACGAGGCGCCTGCGCATCATTCAATCCGGCCATCTCAACTTCTATCTGTCGTTGATCGGCGCCCTTCTGGTGATCATCCTGATTATCGCGCTGTTCTGATCATCTGATACCGCATCCCGATGAGCCTGACTCGTCGGGATGCGGTATCGCGAGCAAGTGCGAGCGCGCGCCGCACGGCGCGGAGCCAAGCGAGCGGACGCGAGCGCCGGCGATTGAGGTCCAGCTGGGCCGAATCACCGGTTCGGATCAGCGGGATTTGGAGTTAGAGCTTGTTCATGAAAGAATGCCCGCGCGAAAAATGGCCGTTGGAGCAGTGG
>JBOHLV010000232.1:0-5275 GCA_050729815.1 Allostellaceae bacterium | reverse complement strand
AGCCAGCGCATCAGCGTCGTGTCGCGCCCGGTCACCTGCATGCGATAAATGCCAAGATTAAAGGCATCCTCGCGCCGGTCGCCCGGCCCTTTCGTCACGACGAGCGGCCAGGTGATGAGCGGCGCCGGCTCCCCCGGCCAGCAGGTCTGGACCGGGAAATAGCCAAGATCGATCTCGGCGCCCTTCAGCACCACCTCCTGGCACGGCGCGCTCCCGACGGTGCGCGGCTTCATCGCCATCACATTCTTCAAGAGCGGCAGCATCTCGAGCGCTTCGCGCCAGCCGCCGGGCGGCTCCGGCTGTTTCAGGAACGCCAGCGTCTCGCCGACCTCGCGCAACTGCGCCGGCTCGCGGTCCATGCCCCAGGCGACGCGCTCCACCGTGCCGAAGAGGTTGGTGAGGACCGGCATGGGGTAGCGGGAACCGTCAGCGCGCACCACATTCTCGAACAGCACGGCGGGCCCCTGCGCCGCAAGGAGGCGGGTGTGGATCTCGGTGATCTCGCGATCGGGCGAGACCGGCGCCTTGACCCGGGCGAGCGCGCCCTTTTTATCGAGGTGCGCCAGGAAGTCGCGCAGCGAGGCGTATGGCATTGGATTTGCTTTGTGTTAAGTACCGCGCGCCATCATAGCCGGCCCGCGGATGCGCGGCCAGCCAGGGGCATTGTTGTGCAACAAGAGGACTGACATGTCGAATTATTGGGTGATCGGTGGTGAATACGCGGATACCAGCTTCACGAAGCTGGCGCCGGGCGCGACGGAAGAGCGGCTCGGCCCCTACGGGACCTATCGCGCCGCCTATGAGGCCTGGCAGGCGCGGGCCCGCGCCACCATCGACGACGCCACGGTGCGCTTCCGCATCGTCGACGAGCACGGCAGGATCCGGCGCGACAAGAAACGCGCGGCGTAACAACCCCCATGCGATGATGCCATCGCAGACGCTCCGGGCCGCGGCCCGGAGCGCCTTTTCTCGATCCCGCTCAAAGCCGGCTTAGCGCCGGGGCGGCGGATAGTAATGGGCCGGCGGTGGCGGCGGCTCAGGTGTCGCAGCCGCACCGGCGATGGCGCCCGTGCCGCCACCCACCGCAGCGCCGATCGCGGCACCCGGGGCACAGCCGATCGGAATCGTCACGACGCATCCAATGGCCGCACCCACCGCCGCGCCACTCGCCCCGCCCGCGACCGCGTTGGCGCCGGGGTTCGGAGCGACCGTATCGGACCGTGTCACGGTGGTGGTACTCGACGAATAGCTGTCTTGGGCGAAGGCCGCGCCCGTCATTAGGGCAAATGCCGCAACACCCGCGAGCAAATAGCGGATCATGCTAGCTCTCCTTAGCTGTGGCGCGAGCAGGAAGCCCGCAATGATCTTAACAACGCGGACCCTGGCGGCGTCGTTCCGAATTCACGGCTGCCACGTCTGCACCGCTCGGCCCCGATGCGTCTCTTCATCAATCGCTTGCGATCTCGCCGCAAAAGCTCTTCAATCGCGGAGCAGCGTCGGCGCCACGGCGCGAAAGGGGTATGTCGACAGCATGACCGATTCCCAATTGTCGCGGCATGAGCCGCAGCAGCATGACGGCGATCTCGCGCTGTTTCTGTCGCGCTGGATCAGGGCGCCCTTGAAGATCGGCGCGGTGGCGCCGTCGAGCGCGCATCTGGGCCGCGCGATGGCGCGTGCCATCAACCCCGGACCCACCGAGACGGTGGTGGAGCTGGGCGGCGGCACCGGGTGCATCACCCGGGCGCTGCTCGATGCCGGCGTCGCGCCCGACCGGCTCGTCGTGATCGAGGCGGACGAGAAGCTCGCGGCGCTGCTGCGGTCGCGCTTCCCACAGCTGCGCATCGTCCAGGGCGATGCCCGCGATCTGTGCGCGCTGTTGGCGCCCTTGGGCATCGCGCACGCCTCCTCCGTGGTCTCCGGCCTGCCGATCCTGTCGATGCCCCATGACATGCAGCAGCGCATCGTCGACCAGGCGTTCGCGCTGATGGGCGAGGACGGAACCCTCGTTCAATTCACCTATGGCCCGGTCTCGCCGGTGATGCGCCGCGCGCGGGTCGGCCTCATCGCCGAGGTGACGAGCCGGGTGTGGCGCAACTTCCCGCCGGCCTCGGTATGGCGCTATCGCCGCTCCGCCGGCCATGCCGAAAGCGTGGCGTGACCGCGGACGACCGCTGATACAACCGCTAATATTGTCCGGCGATCTCTTCCTCGATCAGCGCGATTTCGTCGCGGTCGAGAGCGAACAAGCGATAGACGCGGTCGTTGATCTCAGATTCCGCATCGGCGATGCGGCGGGATAGCGCCTCGACCTCCGCCTTGCGGGCGTTGAAATAGCGCTCCCATGCGTCACGCTCGGCAACGGGGATTTCGATTTTGAACCTCTTGGCTAGCCGGGCACGAAACGCGCCAAAGTCCATTTCCGCCCAGTCCCACACCAGATTCTTGGGCGCGCCGATGTCGGCCAGGCGGTGAACAACATTGCCGATAATTTCGAATCTCAATGCCGAGGCACGACCCACACTTTTCCCCAACGTGGCAAATTCCGCGTGCTCAACATCAACGGGCAATTGGCTCACGTACCGAACGCGCGCCTCGCGGAAACCTCCTCGAACGGCTGGGGCTAATCCTGCCAAAAAAAACCAAAGCGGCTTCGCATTCAAGTACGCGCTCAGTCCGTTAGCAGCCGTGGGGATAATATACGATTTGTCGTTCGAATAAAAATTTCGTTCGTCGAGTGCATAATTCGGCCTGTCATTGAAATGAGGATAGATCACTTTCGGAAGATTAAAACTCGGTTCATAGGCCGCCTGGGCCTGTTGCAGTTCCCACCAGTTTTGCCTGGTGGCGCGTTTTTCGAGGGCTTGGCGAAACGGCGCGAGATGGTCGCGGACGGCCGGGTAGTGCTTGATGTCGATTCGATTTTTCGGCGTATAGATCAGCCACAGATCGTCGCTTTCGACATGCCAGCGCTTCAGATTCTCGCCGATCAGAAACGGCTTCAAGAGATCGGCCGAGCGCGCGTCCCTCGCGGTCAACGCATCGCGGGTTTCGCGGCTCACCACGAAGGCCTCGTTGAGGCCGGTCTTGATGCCGTAAAGGGGTGCCCCATAGACCTCGGACAATGTCTTGCGCCCGGCCGCCATTTTCTTGCGAATCTCATCCAGCCGATCGCTTTCGAACCGCCAGGAGCCGGCGCCCAGCCGCGCGCGGGGCATCCGCTCGGACGATTTGACGAACGCCTTCGTCAGATCGTCCGCCGGAACATTCGCCTTCAAGAACCGCAAATTTTCGTCGCTGGAATGTCCGTTGCCGCGCCGCAGCGTGACGATCGCCGGATAGGTCGTCACCCCCTCGAAAATCTGCCGGTCGCCGAAATCGACCACGGATTCGATTTCGGCTTTGTCCGTCAGATAGCGCCGCAGGGCCTCGCCCGAGCCGGTGCGGAAAAAGGTGGAGGACGAGATATAGCCCAGCCTGCCGCCCGGCTTTAGCAACCGCACGCCGAGTTCGAAGAAATAGGCGTAGAGATCGGCGCGATCCGCCACGACCTCGTAGCGCGTTTGGAGATAGGGTTTGAACGGCTTTATCAGTTCCATCCGCACATAGGGCGGATGGCCGATGACGATGTCGAAGCCGCCGGCGGCGAAGATTTCGGGAAACGCCGATTTCCACTCGAACGCGCGACGGTGAAAATCCGAATCCTCGATCAGGCTGTTGCCCCAGCGGATCGTCGCATCGAGGATTCAAGCTGGCGGCCCCGCTTGGCGGTCTTCAACCACAAGGAAAGTTTGGTGATCTCGACCGACTCCGAATTCACATCGACGCCATAGAGATTGCGCGTAATGATCTCGATGTCGGTGTCGGCGCTCCAGTGAACCAGGAGCGCGGGTTCAAGCTCGCTCAACCGCTCGCGAACGCGCGTTTGTTCGGCTTTGAGAAAGTCGAATGCCGCGATCAGGAACGCGCCGGACCCGCAGGCGGGATCGAGAATCCGCAGCCCGGTCACGCATTCGAGATAGGCGCGCCAGAATGATAATTCGGCGCCCTTGCCGCGCCAGCGAACCGCGCCCGTGGCATCCTCGCCGTCGGAATGTTCGGCCAACAGCGCCTCGAACCGTTCGCGCAGATGCTCGCCGATCGTGTGTTCGACGATGAAGCGCGTGACGAAATCCGGGGTATAGACCACGCCTTCGCGCTTGCGCTTTGACGTTCTCGGCGGTGCTTCGCGGCGGACCTCCGCGTGCTTTTGTTCGATATCGGTGATCGATTGTTCAAAGATGTGGCCGAGAATCGTGACCGATACCTGGCTGCCGAAATCATAGGTCGCGATGGCGCCGAATTGGTCGATGAGGTGATCCGGAATGGCGAGCGCGTCGAGCCGCGGATCGGTCGCGAACAGCCCGCCGTTATAAGGCGGAATTTTCAGTCGCGGATTGCCGTGATCGACGGCATCGAACAGGCGTTTCAGATACTCCCATTTCGGTTTCGGATCGCCGTAGGGGTCGGTGAAATCCACCGCACTGCGAATGCTGTCATCCGGCAGCAAAACCGTGTCCTCGGCAAACGCAATGAAAATGACGCGATCGAGAATCTTTTGCGCCAAGGCAATTGCGTCTTCCGCGGGAATTTCCGCGTGCTGGTTGCGTATGAAATGCAGCAGGTTTTCCCGAACCCCCCGGTACTCCTGATAAAGCTTGTTGGTGATGTCCTTGTCTTCGTGGAGGCTCCGTTCCAACAAGTCTCGCGCCTTGCCGTCGAGGAGTTGCGAGACCGTCGCGGTCCCCGATGTGTCGAAAGAACGGTAGCCTAAGACCCCCTGCACGACATATTGCTTGAAGTCGGATTCGAGGGCGGTTTCTTTCCGGCTCAGCAGGAACCCGTTACGCATCAGCCCGGCCCAATGGGACGCGGCGTTTTGCAACGCCTCACCGGGCGCAAAGTCGAAGGTTTGCAGCGCGGCTTCGAGCGTCTTAGGGTTGAATAGGGCCATCCACCTTGATTAGCCGACTCGCAAGAGATGCCCAAGATGAAAGTGCCGTCTTGGTCGTTCGAATTTTCCGACGTGGTCAGGGATGCAGCACAACGCGGCCGACGATCTTGCCGGCGCGCAGATCGTGCAGCACCGCGTTCGCGGCGTCGAGCGGGCGAGCCGCGACCGGGATCGGCGGCACGCGGCCATCCTGGGCCAGCGCCATCAGCTCCTTCATCTCGGCGAGCGAGCCGACATAGGAGCCGGTAACGGTCAGCATCCGCTGCATGAAGGTGAGGATGCCGA
>JBOHLV010000231.1:0-2069 GCA_050729815.1 Allostellaceae bacterium | reverse complement strand
CGTCACCTATAGCTGGGGCGACAACGACAAGGCGCTGATCCAGCATGCCCTCGGGCAGATGCAGACGAGCCTCGAGGCGGTGGGCGCGACCGGCATCTTCCGCCAGGAGGATGACACCAACCACCTCGCCGGGACGGCGCGCATGGGCGACGATCCGGCGACCAGCGTCGTCAATGCGGATTGCCGGAGCTGGGACATTCCCAATCTCTGGGTCTGCGACGGCTCGGTCTTTCCGACGACCGGCGGCGTCAACCCGTCGCTAACAATCACCAGCATCGCGATGCGAACCGCCGATCGCATCCGGGCGCTGGCCGCGCGCGGCGAGCTTTAGAGCCGGCGCTGGCACGTTCCGTGGCATCGTCCTGTATCCGCGACAAAGCTTCAGCACACCCGATAGCGTTCGGCGTCGCGTTCCTTAAAAGTGAGGCCAAGTCCGGGGCGTGCCAGGTCGGGTTCGACAAATCCATTGCGCGGCTCCGGCGCGCCGTCGAACAGCAAACGCTCAACGCGAACATGATCGTGGAACCATTCGAGATGGCGCAATCGACGAACTGCGCACGCAACATGGAGATGCGCCGACGGGGCGCAGTGGCCCGACAGATCGATATGATGTGCGTCGCATAACGCGCTGACCTGAAGAAAGCCAGAGATGCCACCACAGCGGGTAACGTCCGCTTGAAGCACATCGATGGACGGACGTTCGGCCAAGCGCCTGAAATCGTCGAGGGTGTAGCCATATTCGCCCGCTGCGATGTCCATGCCCGCCGGGCCTTGCTCGCGCAACTGATTGAGGCCGGCCAAATCGCCCGACGAGACCGGCTCTTCGAACCAGCCGACACCCTCATCATTAAGGCGCCAGGCCAAGGCCAGCGCTTGTTTCGGCGAAAAGGCGCCGTTGGCGTCCACAAACAGCCCATGCCCGCCAATCGCCCGGCGCGCGGCTCGTACCCGCGCCGGGTCGTGGTCAGGCTCGCTGCCGATCTTCATCTTGACCCAACGGCACCCCTCGCGCTCAACCCAGCCAACGAGCTGCGCCTGCAACTGCTCATCCGAATATGACGTGAACCCACCGCTACCATAGATCGCCACGTGTTCACGCGCCCGACCGAGCAGGACGGCCAGCGGGACGCCCAGCAATTTCGCCTTGAGGTCCCATAACGCGATATCGACCGCGGAAATCGCGGTCGCGACCAGCCCCGGCCGGCCGAGATTCCGGATGCCGCGCCACAACGCCGCGTTCGCGCCCGGAATATCCAATGCCGATCTCCCGCCGACAAGAGCGGCGAGTGTGTTTTCGACGAGAGGCACGAGGCACCGATTGGCATAGGTGTAGCCCAGCCCGGTCTCGCCGCCCGCCTCGATCTCGACCAGCACCAATGTCGTGCGGTCCCATTCGAGGGTGCCATCCGCTTCCGGCGCGTCCGTCTCGATTTCATAGGCACGAGCGATGATGTGCGCGATGGCTGCCTCTGGCATCGGTCAATCGCTTCCCGGCAGGACGGTTGCCAATAGCTCGCGTGTGGTGCCAACGATAACTCCCCTTTTGTCCGGATCGCCTGCGATTAGGGTACCGGTGAAAGGCTTGGCCCGCTTCAACGTGATGTGCGGCGGCAGCGAGGGTACCTCGGGATCGGCCTTGAATTCGATAACAGTAGGCCGATCCGCCGCCAGCGGGTCCGACCAGGCGGCGTCGACTGGGTGTGCATCGGCATGTGCCGACGCCATGAACGCAGCCATCTCCTTCGTGACGAACCACTGATGAAGTCGTTCGATGACGAAATCGCCAACAGTTTGCGGCATGATGCACTCGTGGTCGCGGGCCGCTCGGCGCGCCGCTGCTCCGGCGCGAAAACCAAATCGACCTCTGTCATTTAACTCCGCAGGTTCAATGACGGTTCCGACGGCAAGGCCACTTGCCTTTGGTGGAGCGGTTGGCGCGCCCGCAAATGAAAACAATCAGGATTTGTCCCGTGCCGGTGTGCGGGAATCGAACTGAGCTGGTCCTGTATTGTTGGACAGGTTGGCAGCGGATTTAAGGTGTATTCCGGATGCTGATCACGCTGCCAAGA
>JBOHLV010000230.1:0-5187 GCA_050729815.1 Allostellaceae bacterium | reverse complement strand
GACCCAATGCCGAAAGAGGGGCGTCAACATGTTCAGCTCCGAGGAAATGTCCAGATGGGGTGCGCGCGGCCGACGATGGTGGTTGCGCGCAAAGGCCCGAAGTACCGTCCGTCGAGCGAGTCCAGCGGTTTGCGGTTCATGAGGAAGACCTGTCCAGGTTCGAGCACGCGACAGCCCTGCCAGGCTGGAAGCGGGCGGCCAAACCGGTCCCGGTCCAGTGCCTTACCCGTGACGGCGCCGTTGACGGTGATGACGCCGCCCTCCCGGCAAACGCGCGCGCCGGCAAGGGCGAGGATGTGTTTCACCAAGGGGACCCCAAATCCAAGATAGCGACGGCGGACGAGGAAGCCGGCGAGAGGATTGGGCGGCGCCACGATGACGAGTTCGCCGACGCGCAGCGGGCGGGCGGGACCGACGCCATAGAGACCGATCGGGACGCTGGCGGTGGCGTTCCACAGCAGTTTCGGGGCGGGATGAAATACGGAAGACCAGAGCGCGAGACCGGCCGCGGTAGTAGCAGCAATTGCCCAGCCGTCGCGTTTCATGAGGCAAGCCTCCGCCGCAGCAGCCAGGCGCGATGCTGCTCCCGGGTGTAAGGCCGGGGCAATTCGCCGGCGACAAGCCGGTTGTGGAGCTGCCGCCAATAGTCCGGCGCGATGCCCGCGGGATCGATGCCAAGTGCCTCGACGGCATCAATCGCCTGCAGCACGCGCTCAACTTTGGGCCAACCGCTGATGCGGAGCAAAATCTCGCCGCCGGGCCGGACGAACGGCAAGGTCTGATAAGATTCACTGCGATCGACCGTGCGCACCACATCGATGCGCGACACGACGGTGCCGAAATCGTTTGACGCCCACCGCACGAAGGCGAAGAGGCTGTTTGGGCGAAAGCGGAGCAGACGCCGGCGGCGATCGAGGATCGTCTCCTCTACCTCGTGGCCGAAGCGGATCCAGTTCTCGATACGGTCTTCGAGCCAAGTCAGCTCGACCGTGGTGAGCGGCGGCGAGGCGTCGCGCGGCATCCGTCCGACGGTACGGTCGTTGGTCATGGGTTGCTCCGATGGTGATCGGGAAGGTGACGCACCCGATGCCGCGGGAAAGTTCTGACGACGCTCAATTGATGCGTATTGCCCCGGGATGGGCGCTCAAACGGCGGCGATGCCGAGCCGTTCGACATAGCAGTGGCCCCGCGTGATTCGTTCCTCGTGCCGGCTCGGGCTGCCGTCGAGCCGCGGCATCGACGTGGTGTGCCAGCGGGAACAGGGGGCATGCCGATCATCGGGGGGTGCCGCGGGTTGTCCACCGATCCCACCGACCATCAACAGCAAAATCGTTAGATTCTTGTTGGTTAGACTCTAAGTTAGCGGGGCCGGAACGCGTTGAATCGCCTTCGGAAATTCGGGAATTTGGTTCCAGATGGCACGATACACGGCCAGGTGCCAATTATCAAAACGCCAGCGCGGCACCGGCCCAAGGGGACGACATCATGTCGTAACCCAGGGGCGCCATCATCTCGGTCCGCAGGGGCGACTTCATCGGAATCCGCACTATGTCACTAAGGATCAGGCCGAAACCAGCGTCCTATTCGAACTCATCGGTGCCCGATATGAACGGCGATCGATGCTGATCACCGCCAACCAGCCCTTCGGCGACTGGGGAAAAGTCTTTCCCGATCCCGCCAGGACGCTCGCCGCCGTGGACCGGCTCGTTCACCATGCAACCATCTTCGAGATGAATGTCGAGAGCTACCGCCGGCGCGAAGCCATCGACAGAAAGCGAGGGCCGGGCCGCCCAGCCTCATACGCCACACCCGCTAACATCGACACGCCCACCAAAATCAACACCGATTGACGCGCCGCGACAATCAACCTGAAAAAACTATTGCCCGTCTCAATCAGTGCCGCGATCATCACTAGGCCGCGACACCGGATTCTCATCCAGATTGTCGCCCGCCTCCCACCCAGATTGTCGCGCTACAGAAGCGCATCGTCGGCCGGCTCATAGCTTCGCACAGCGCTTCGGCATCCGCGGCATCGTTCTTGCCGCGCTTGACATATGGCTTCGAAAGCTTAGGCGCTATCAGCTTCACCGTATGCCCCAACTTCTGCAACTGCCGGGCCCGACGGGGAACCTGCTGGCACGCCTTAGAACCGGATATGGCGCCACGAACATGGCCGTGGTCAGACACTTCGCCATCAACCTCGCGCGTCACGCCACGTACAAAAAAACATCAAGCTCCGACGCAAACTCGCCGGTTGGGCCTATGACTACCTCGCTTCAATCCTCAATGCTCCAGCGCCTTAACCTGGATTCGTTGCCCTGAAATTAGGATGCTACCCGCTGTCGCCACGCGTGGAATTTTCGTGTAATTTAACCAATTGGTCAAACTTGGCGGATCGAACCATCCTACCGATTTGACGGAAGGGAGGCTAACGGTATGACGGCTCTGGTGAGCGTCGAGCGACTGGCGATCAATCAGATCACGACTAAGCCATGGGCGCTGGATAACGCAATCCGCGGCTACGCACGCCATGGCGTACACGCCGTCGCCGTGTGGCGCGACAAGTTGGCCGAGCTCGGTCAACCGGCTGCCCGGCGAATGCTCGGCGACTACGGGATGCGGGTGGTGGCGCTTACGCCCGTGCGGGTTCCCGTGGCGACCGATGGAGATGTACAGAGTGCGATGGACGAGATCCTGCGCGCGTTCGATGAGGCAACCGAGATCGGCGCCGAGAGCTTGCTGATGTTGGCCGGCCCACCCATGACCATGTCCCCGGAGAAGATGAAGGGGGTGTTGGCCGAACGTCTATACGCCCTGAAGCAGCGAGCGCCGTCCTCCCTGCAGCTGGTCATCGAACCGCTTCATCCGATCTACGCAGCAACAGTGTCGCCACTGAACACGTTACGTGACGCTCTCGACTTATGCGATCAGGTCGAGGGGTTGGGGGTTGCGGTCGATGTCTATAACCTCTCTTGGGACTGGGACCTCGAGCGTCAGATCGAGCGGGCCGCAGGCCGGCTCAAAGGCTTTCACGTGAGTGATTGGCTGCGCGAGACCACGGGCGACATCCGCTACGACCGGGGCATGATGGGTGACGGCTGCATCGACATCCGGCGAATTCGTGAGTGGATGGACCGCGCGGGCTATCGCGACACGATCGAGGTCGAGATCTTCTCGCAGAACAACTGGTGGCGCCGCGACCCCGACGAGGTCGTGAGGACATGCATCGAGCGGTTTCACATATACTGCTGAGTCCGTGCACCCTATCGCTGACCGCCGTGATCCAGGAGGCCTATATCCAGGGTGTATCGACGCGCTCGGTCGACGATCTCGTCAAGGCGATGGAGATGAGCGGCATCTCGAAGAGCCAGGTTAGCCGGCTGTGCGGCGAGATCGACGGCAAGATCGCCACCTTCCTCGATCCGCCGCTTGAAGGCGATTGGCCCTATGTCTGGCTGGGTGCGACCTATGTGAAGGCGCGCCGCGACGGTCGCATTGTCTCGGTCGCGGTGATCATCGCGGTCGGCGTCAATGGTGACGGACGACGCGAGGTTCTCGGCATGGCGATCGGAACATCGGAGGCCGAAGTCCTCTGGACGGACTTCCCGCCCAAGCTGACCCGGCGCGGCCTGCGTTGCGTCAAGCTCGTGATCTCGGATGCCCATGAGGGGCTGCTCATGGCCGATGCCAACCGGCAGCGTTCGACGCCAGTAGGCGAAGGGCTGCCAGACGACGCTGCGGGCCACGGTGCGCGAATACCCGGCAACAATGATCACCGCGATCGCGACCGATGGCTGCTTCGACCTCACATTCCGCCGACGAGCCGACGGGTTGTCGCGGCGCCTGGGTTTCGCCGACCCGCTATCTCTGCGTCAGCATCTGCCCGAGAAGCCAGCCGGAGCCGGCGCCTACGCCGGCGCCCGGCCACGTGGATGCGCCGCAAACGAATAGCCGCTCGATCGGGGTCTGATAGCGCGACCAGCCCAGGAACGGACGAAAAATGAAGTGCTGGCCCAGATGATGACTCCCACCGAGACTGTCGCCGCCAACGAGATTCGGATTGGACCGTTCCATATCCTCGGGCAAGATCACATGACGAGCCAGTATCTTCCTCCGTAGGCCAGGCGCATAACGCTCCAGTATGTCCAGAATGTGATCCCCATAGCGCTCTCCATCGACGCTCGGCGGCAGGACGCGCACTTGAATCGAGAGCACGTGCCGGCCAGGCGGAGCCCGCGACGGATCAACGACGGTTGGTTGGGCGACGATCAGCACCGGGTCGTCCGGCGGCACGCCGCGTCGCGCATTGTCATAGGCCGAGGACATTGCGGCAAGTGACGGCGCAACATGGATATAGGCGAAGTCGCGCGCTCGCGGCGCGCGCCAATCCGGAAGATCCGACAACGCAAGATGGATCATCATGGTGCCGGGACCGTAGCGATAGCGCCGCGGTGGCAGTCCACGTTTGACTAGCCGAAACAGTACCGTCGGGGTCACGTTCGCGATCACCGCTTCACGAGCGAGCAGCGTCTCGCCTCCACAGACCGCACCAACGGCCTTACCGCGGTCGATCACGATCTCCGATACCGGCGAGGAGAGGTGCAACTCGCTGCCCAACTCCGCAAGCAGCCGCGTCATCGCAGTGATCATAATCGCTGCACCGCCCTTTCCTAAGGCAAGACCGTTTTGCTGGATCTGCATGCATTGGAGGAATGGATACAGTGCACCGCCGCGGATCTCGGGCGGAAAGTCGAGATGAAGACCCCAAACCGCCCAGAGCGCCTGTACTTTCGGATCCTCAAACCATGAGTTCACGAAGCTCCCTGAGGACTGGAACGCCAATCGCAAGCCGAAGAACGGCATGCCGAAACTCGCCAACGATGGCATGGGATGGCGGAGCACATTTAAGAGCGCGACATCGGTGCGTTGGAAACGGACAATCAGCGAGCGCCATGCTTCGGCGTCTCGCACGGACAGACGCCGCAAATCTGCGAGCGTTTCCTCGACCGACGTCGTGACGCCCACCAAATCGCCATCGGGGAAGACCGAGCAGAACGCCTTCGGCGCTCGCACGAACTCGAGTCCGTGACGCCGAAGATCCGGGCCGAATCGGCGCACGAAGGAAGAGCCCTGGAACGCACTCAGATTTGTCGCGTACAGATCGTGACGAAATCCGGGGAGCGTGAC
>JBOHLV010000229.1:0-15332 GCA_050729815.1 Allostellaceae bacterium | reverse complement strand
AGCCAGCGCCACTGGCCGATGACGCGTCCCTGGATATAGGCCTCGTCGAGCGTGCGCTCGTAGGGGTCGTACTTGCCGTTGTCGGAGGTGATCTTGACCCGCGGCGGCTCGCTGTGCGGCAGCGCCTGAACCCGCTTCACCACCAGCCCCAGCCCGTCCCACACGACGAAGATGCCGGGCGGGCTCGGCTTGCGGTCGCCGGTGTCGATGAGCACGCGCTGTCCCGGCAGCAGCGTGGGCTCCATGCTGTCGCCCATGACGGTGATGATGCGCAGATCGGATGCCGGCGCGGTCGAATAGCCACGGATGATCGCGGTCGGAATCTGCCAGGTATCGAGCACCCGGCCGGCCTCGGCGGTGAGGCCGCCGCCGGCACTGGCGCGGATATCGAGTTCCTCGATCCGCATCATCCGCCCCGAGCCCTCGCCGCCCGCATCGGATTGGAGGAGGTGGGTGCCGCTGGCATCGACCCCGGCAAGGGCATAAAGCTCGGCCGGATCGGCGCCGGCGCGGGCGAAGATCGGCATCAGCTTCTGCACGAGATCGAGCGGCAGGAGCGGCTTGCGATAGCGGTCCTCGTAATGCTGATAGGAGCTGCCATGCTCCATGCCGAGCGCCTCGGCCACCTCGCGAATCGAGAGGCCGGCGCGACGCCGGATTTCCTTGAGGCGGCGCGAAACCGCCGAAACTTCCCCTGCCATGGGGTCGTAGTTTAACGCGTCGGCCGGCGCGGCGCCAGACGCTTTTTCCTTGACTTTTTCAACGTAATGTGCGTACATCGCGTCTCCCCATCTGTGCCCGAGAATTTGTCATGCGCCAGCCAGTCGATCCCCGGATAGCCGATTTTGTTCATGATTTGAACAAACAAGCAACATTGGCGAGGACCTGCGGCTTCGTAGGGCCGGATTCGCGACCGGGAGCGCCCAGATTTTGCGATGCGCCGGCGCTGCCCGGCTCCGCCTATTGCGCCACGCATCATGCCCGTTGCGCGGTGGCGCCGGAATCGGCGGCGGGAGCGCGCACCATCCGCCGCCTTCAACGCGCAGCCGCGGGGCGGGACGGCCCGCCGCGCGATCTCGCCCATCTTGCCAGCGTCGCGGTCGCCGAACTCGACAGCGCCGACGCGCCGGCCGATATCGCCGCCTGTCTCGATGTCGCGGGCGCGCGCCAACGGGACGAGGAATGACCGCGATGAAACGCGGCCGGAACCAGCCCGCGCCCAAGGCCGGGAACGAGATCGAGGGACCGACGCCCGAACGGCTCGCCCAGGGCGGGATCGAACGTCTCGAACATGCCATCGCCGATGACGAGGGGCGGCCGGCGCGGCCTTATCGCGGCCTCGATACCATCGCCCTGATGCTGCGGCGCCAGACCATCTCGCCCGCCATGTATCAGGCGGCCGAGGATTTTCGCGTCCTGTTTCATCGCGCCAGCCTCGATCCGCTTCGGGTGCCCGATCTCGGCCGGATTCGCGGTGGCACGCGACCGTCCGCGGCGCCGCTTTCGCTGCGCCAGGCCGACGCGCGCAGCCGCGTTTGGGCGGCGCTGGTGGCGCTGGGCGGCATCGCCTCGCCCGCCGGCTCCTGCGTCTGGCATGTCGTCGGCTGCGAATGGCGGCTCAAGGATTGGGCGTTGCGGCAGGGCTGGGCCGGGCGGACCGTGTCGCAGGAGGCGGCGTCGGGCGTCCTGGTCGGCGCCCTCGGCATGCTGGAAGCGCATCTGAAACGTGGCTGAGGCGACACAATTTCCGTCAATTGCCCTCGGTTTTGCCATGGTTTTCCTCAATTCCCGCCACGCTTTGCGCCTACATGCCGGCCTTCTGAAAACGATGTCGATGCCCCCGGCATCGCCGACCGCCCATCGTCGCGGCCGGATTCCTCACGGGGCAGGAAAATGAGGTGCTTTATGCGTAAGCTCTTGTTGGGGACAGTCTCCCTTATGGCCGCCACCGCGCTTGCGGGCGGCACCGCCGCGGCGCAGATGCCAAATTTCTTCTCTGGGCCGGCGGTGAACTGGACCGGGCCCTATGCCGGCGTTGAAGGCGGTTATGGCTGGGGCGCAAACCGCCAGACCGATCCGACCGGCTTCAACAGCGGGCATTATTCCAGCAGCGGCGGCCTCGTCGGCGGCACGCTCGGCTATAATTGGGAGTTGCCGAACCATCTCGTGCTGGGCGCGGAGACCGATCTCTCCTGGACCGATATCGCCGGCAAGGACCGCAACGCGGTCTGTGGTGGCGGGGCGCCCGATTACTGCGAATCGCGGCTCGATTTCCTCGGCACGGTGCGCGGCCGCGTTGGCTACAGCTTCGGCCGGATCATGCCCTTCGCCACCGGCGGCTTCGCCTATGGCGGGCTTCACGGCGCCGAGTCCGATGCGGCCGCAATCGGCTCCGGCAATTCGATCAATACCGGCTGGACCGCGGGCGCCGGCGTCGCGGCGGCGCTGGCGCCGAACTGGTCCGCCAAGGTCGAATATCTTCATGTCGATCTCGGCAATCAGCACACGTTCGACGACACGGTGCCGGGCGCGACGGTGCCGCAGAGTCTCGATTTCTCGAGCGACATCATCCGGGTCGGGCTCGACTACAAATTCCAATGAGGCCGCGGGACCCAGACTTACGTTTTTTCCGTTGACAAATCCGGATCGATCTGGTATAGAATCCGCATGATCCATGAAGCGCCGGTGGTTTTCCACCGGCGCTTTTTTGTGCGACGAAGGATGATGCCAGGTGACGCCAAAGCAGCTCCTCTTCACCCGGGAATATCTCATCGACCTCAACGCGACCCAGGCCGCGCTGCGCGCCGGTTATAAAGAGAGCTATGCCCGCCGCGCCTGCTTCACCTTGCTCAAGAAGCCGGCGGTCGCGGCGGCGGTGGCCGACGGCATGGATGCCCGGGCGCGGCGCACCGAAATCGATGCCGATCGGGTGATGCGGGAATATGCCAAGCTTGCCTTCGTCGATATCCGCCGGTTGGTGAAGCGGGGCAAGGACGGCGGCGTCGAGCTGCGCGACCTCTGGGAGATATCCGAGGAGGATGCGGCCGCCATCACCCATCTGTGGCGAACCGGCCGCGGGCGGGGCTTGCGCATCAAGCTGCACGACAAGCGCGCCGCGCTCGACGCGCTCGCCCGTCATCTCGGCGTGTTCGGCAAGCAGGGCGGCCCGCTCGCCGCCGATTTGCACACCGCCGCCCAGGATAAGGCGCGCGCCGCGCTGAAGAAACAGATCGCGCGCGTCATCGCGGAACGGGGTGGCGACGGCGATGGCGGCGACAGTGGTAACGGCGACCACGGCAACGGCGACCACGGCAACGGGGCGTGAGACCGGCCGCAACCGCCGCGGCGGGCCGTCCGCACTATTAGTGGGGGCACATGCCTCGTCCCGCAAAGTAATCTAGCTTTTTATGCAAAAGTACGTGCCACGATTGGAGAATTGGTGTGTTCTATCCCGTGAGGGAATCGGGGGCAAACGATGGCGATGAAAGGGCTCTTTCCTCATGGCCGACGACGCCTCTTACCTCGAAGCGGAACTGGACCGGCTGTGCGCGGATTTGCGCCACGCCCCCGACGAAGCGATGCGGGACGGCCTCGTCAAAGCCATCGAAGAGGTCGCCAGGCAGATGCGCACCGATGGCGCAATCGAGGCACGCGAACCGGCCAACGACACGGAGCGCAGAACCGCCAGCGCGCGCTGAACGGTCCGCGCCGGTGTACCGGACCCGGCCGCAAAATCGCGTGCTGATCACAATATTTGTTGACCGGATGCAACATACCTTGACATTTGTCCGGCATTTGCCGTACATAGGTAGCCTGCATTTCTTGAGGAGCAATCCCGTGTTGGCGTTATACCAAATCCCACTGATCCGAACCGGTGGTTCGGCTCACCGGGACCTCAATCGCCGGCGCGCGCATCCGCGCGCTTGGCTCCGCGCCATGCGGCGCGCGCTCGCGCTTGCTCGCGATACCGCATCCCGATGAGTCATGCTCATCGCGATACGGTATTAGACACTGATCGCCGGAACGGCGTGCGGTCGGCCCGGCTGGAGCAGCGCATCACGCCCGAGGCGAAAGAGTTGATCGAGCGTGCGGCACAGCTTCAAGGCGTGAATGCGTCGGAATTCGTCACCGCTCATGCCGTCTTGGCCGCCCGTGACACGATCGGGCGCCTCGAAGGAACCGTGCTGCGGCCGGAGGATCGGGACGCGTTCATGCGCGCCTTTGATGACGCCGAACCTAATGAGGCATTGAAGGATGTCATGGCCTTGCATGGCCGCGTCACCGCCGGCCGATGAGCCGTGATGAAGCTTGGCTCTCCCGATTAGAGATAGCGCCGCTCGATCGTCGGAAACACGATCGGGCGGCTTTTTCATGCGGCCACGAACGCCTCGATAATTTCCTCAAGAGCACGGCCGCAAAGCAAGCCGACCTGGATTTCACGAAGGTTTTCGTTGCCACCGAACCGCCAGTTGCGAAGATCATCGGTTACTATGCCCTATCGGCCCACGGGATCGATATTCGGAGCCTCCCCGAGCAGGACCAGCGGCGGATGCCACGACATCCGACAGTCCCGGCGATCTATCTCTCGACCATCGCGGTGGATTCGACGGTGCAAGGTCGTGGCCTCGGAACAATGCTGATGGCAGATGCCCTCAAAAGATGCGTCGCCGTCGCCGACCAGGCGGGCGCGCATTTCATCGTCCTCGACGCCATCGACGATCGGGCCGCGCAATGGTATCGCCGGATCGGATTTTACGACCTTCCCGCGCCCCGCCAGGAACAACGCATGCTCTTGCCGATGGCAAAGGTCCGCAAGGCCATACTGCGCTAAGCCTGGGAACCGCCGCCGCGATGACGGGCCGAGGTGTACGTTTTTTACGTTGACAAATCCGGATCGATGTGATAGGGTTTTGCCAACATGAGAATTCCGCCCCGGCGAGGCACGGTCCTCGGCCGGGGCTTTTTGTTGGCGGTGACGGAGTGAGGGCGAATGTCGGAGAACGAGGCCGAATTCGCGCCGTCCGACAGTGCGGAACTCGGCGCCGCCTGGGACACTCTCAGTGCGGCGGAACGGGCGCGCGTGCGCGGCCGCCTCGACGCGGACGACGCCAAAGCGATCGGCGCCGATTGGACGTTCGCGGGGCGTCCCGAACAAAGACCGCCGCAAGGTGATTGGCGGGTCTGGCTCCTGCTCGCGGGGCGCGGCTTCGGCAAGACGCGCGCCGGCGCGGAATGGGTGCGCGGCCTCGTCCGGACCGGACGGGCGCGGCGCATCGCGCTGGTCGCGCCAACCGCGGCAGATGCACGCGACGTCATGATCGAGGGTGAAAGCGGCCTCCTCACGATCGCCCCCGATCACGACCGGCCGCGCTATGAGCCATCGAGGCGGCGCGTCGTGTGGCAAAACGGCGCCATCGCCATGGCATTTTCCGCCGAGGAGCCGGACCGCCTGCGCGGACCGCAGCACGACGCCGCCTGGTGCGACGAGCTCGCCGCCTGGCGCCATCCCGGCGCATGGGACATGCTGATGCTGGGCCTCCGGCTCGGCCGCGACCCGCGCGCCGTGGTGACGACGACACCGAAACCGGGGCGCCTCGTGCGCGCGCTGATCGCCGATCCGCGCACCCGGGTGACACGTGGCACCACCTATCAAAACCGTGAACACCTCGCGCCCGGATTCCTCGACGCGATCCTGAAACGGTATGAGGGCACGCGGCTCGGCCGGCAGGAGCTGCTGGCCGAACTCTTGGAAGATGTGCCCGGCGCGCTGTGGTCGCGCGGCCTTATCGAGCGGACGAGCGTCCCCGTCGCGCCCCCGATGACGCGCATCGCGGTCGCAATCGACCCGGCGGCGAGCGCGAGCGAGACGGCGGACGAGACCGGCATCATCGTCGCCGGGCTTGCCCGCGATGGCGAGGCCTATGTGCTCGACGATCTGTCGGGGCGCTTCGGACCCTTCGAATGGGCACGGCGCGCGGTCGCCGCCTATACGAGCCACGGCGCCGACCGCATCGTCGCGGAGGTGAATAACGGCGGCGAGATGGTGGCGGCGATGCTCCGCATCATCGACCCCAATGCGGCGTTCCGCGCCGTCCATGCGAGCCGCGGCAAATGGGTGCGCGCCGAACCGGTGGCCGCGCTCTATGAACAGGGGCGCGTCCATCATGTCGGCACCTTGCCGCAACTCGAGGACCAGATGTGCGCGTTCGTCCCCGGAGCGGGCCCCGGAACCGGCGAACATGCCGGCCATTCGCCCGACCGGGTCGACGCGCTCGTCTGGGCGATCAGCGATCTCTTGCTCGAGAGCGGCGGCGGGATTCTCGACTATTACCGCGGGCTGTACCGCGAAATGAGGAGCGAATGAGCCAAAGCGGCCAAGCCACACCGATTGCGCCGGGCCTCATCGGACGGGCGCGGCAGGGCGTGCGCTATATCATCAGCGGCGTCACGCCGACGACCTGGTTCGGACCGATGCAGCCGCTGCGCCCGCAGGCGCCGGCGGACGTCGCCGGCCGGCAATTCGACTATCCGGTCGGCTATAACCTCACGACCCGACCGCGCGCCGACGCAGCGATCTCGTTCCCGCAATTGCGCGCGCTCGCCGACAATTGCGACCTCTTGCGCACCGTGATCGAAACGCGCAAAGACCAGATCGAGCGGCTCGAATGGACCATCCGTCATCGCGCGCTGCCCGATGGTGATCCAGCGGCGGCCGGGCGCGACCCGCGCATCGCCGAGATCGAGAATTTCCTGCGCATGCCCGACCGGGTCAATTTCTGGTCGGCCTGGCTGCGCCAATTGCTCGAAGATCTGTTCGTCATCGACGCGCCCGCAATCTATTTGCGGCGGACGCGGGCCGGCGGGCTCCATGCGCTCGAGCCGATCGACGGCGCCACCGTGAAACGGCTCCTCAATGCTGACGGCCGCACGCCGGCGGCGCCCGACCCCGCCTATCAACAGGTGCTGCACGGCCTGCCCGCGGTCGATCTCTCGACCGGGGACCTCCTTTACCGGCCGCGCAATCTGCGCACCCATCGCGCTTACGGCTTCTCGCCGGTCGAGCAGATCGTGATGACGGTCAATATCGCGCTGCGCCGGCAGATGTTCCAACTGAGCTATTACACCGAAGGCAATGTGCCGGAGGCGCTGATCGGCACGCCCGAAAGCTGGGGGCCGAACCAGATCAAGGAATTTCAGCAATATTGGGACGCGCTCCTCGAAGGCAATCTGGCGCAGCGGCGGCATGCCAAGTTCGTGCCCGGCGGGGTCGCCAAGACGTTTATCCCGACCAAGGATGCCGAACTCAAGAACGATTATGACGAATGGCTGGCGCGGGTCATCTGTTTCGCCTTCTCGATCTCGCCGCAGCCCTTTGTCGAACACATGAACCGCGCCACCGCGCAGACCGCGCACGACACCGCGCTGTCGGAGGGCCTCGCGCCGATCCAGAGCTGGATCAAGGCGCTCATCGACTACATCATCGTCACCGAGTTCGATGCCGGCGACCTCGAGTTCGAGTGGCGCGACGATATCGCACCCGACCTCGCAATCGCGGCCGGCATCGCCGAAACCTATGTCAAGAACGGCATCAAGAGCGTCAATGAAGTGCGTGCCGAAATCGGGCTCGAGCCGGTGCCCGGCGGTGAGCGACCGACGGTGCTGACCACCACCGGGCCGGTGCCGCTGATCGGAGCGAGCCTCGATGAATGAGGGCATGGGCCTCAGCGCCAGCGGCGTTGCGTTCATCGCCCGGCATGAAGGCTTTCGCGCCCATGTCTATCGCGATGCCGCCGGCAATCCGACCATCGGCTATGGCCATCTTTTGCGCGAGGGCGAGGGATTTCGCGAC
Source organism: Allostellaceae bacterium (assembly GCA_050729815.1). Taxonomy (GTDB): domain Bacteria; phylum Pseudomonadota; class Alphaproteobacteria; order ATCC43930; family CGMCC-115725; genus JAATGI01. The sequence continues at coordinate 7,483 of JBOHLV010000229.1, read as the reverse complement.
GGGATTTTCGAAGGCGCGGCGCGCGAGCTGTTGCGTCGCGATGCCTCAGGTGCGGAGTCGGCCATTCGAAATGATGTGGCGACCGCGCTCAATCAGCATCAGTTCGATGCACTCGTCTCCTTCACCTTCAATGTCGGCGCGGGTGCGTTCCTGCGCTCGACGCTACTCGCGAAGCTGAACGACGGTGAATTCGCGGCGGCGGCCGACCAATTCCCGCGCTGGAACAAGGTGCGGATCGAGGGCGTGCTGACCACCAACCCCGGCCTAACGCGGCGGCGCGAGGATGAGCGGCGCCTCTTTCGCGACGGCGATTACGGGTTCTGACGACCCATCCTTTCTCGTATCCAAAATGGAGTCCCCGCGATGAAGCTCTTCGCGCCGATCGCCAAGATCGACGACAGCCAGCATCTCGTCTTCGGTTACGCCTCGACCGAAACGCTCGACAGCCAGGGCGAGATCGTGCGCAAGGAGGCGATCGAGGCGGCGCTGCCCGACTATATGCGCTTTGCCAATATTCGCGAGATGCACCAACCCTCCGCCGTCGGCGTCGCCCGCGAGGCCGCGCTCGACGACCGGGGACTCCATCTCGTCGCCAAGATCGTCGATGACGAAGCCTGGGCAAAAGTGGTCGAGGGCGTTTACAAGGGCTTCTCGATCGGCGGTCGCGTCACGGAACGCGACCCCGAGGCGCGGCACGTCATCACCGGCGTCGATCTCCTCGAGATCAGCCTGGTCGATCGGCCGGCCAATCCCGAGGCGGTGATCGAGCTGTTCAAGCGCGAGCCCGCGCCCGCCGACGCGACGATGAAGATCGGCGCCCGCCACAGCAGCGCGGATCTGGCGCGGGTACAGGAAATGCACGATCTCGCGGCCGAACTCGGCGCCCATTGCCCCGGTGCCTCAGAAAAGCACGCCCATGCCGACGAGTTGCTGAAGCTGATGCCGCTCGCCGACGAGGTGGCGCAGTTGGCGAAGCGGATCGAGGCACTCGAAGCGCAACCGCTGCCGCCGCGTGGGTTGCAGAAGGCGATCGCCTTTTCAAAGGAAGAGGATGGCAACATGGCCACGGCCGGCGGCGGCGAAACCATCGATGCTTTCGTCGCCCGGCTGCAAATCTTGCCGCCGGAGAAGCGCGCCTTTGAGCTGACCAAGCTCGCGCTCAAATTCCCGCGCCCGATCTAACGCTGATCCCATTTCCACCTTTCCCGATGGAGAACGATATGAACGGTAGCGTCACGCAGGACACGCTTTCCCTGATGAAGCAGGCGCTCGCGAAATCGGGCGATCTTGCGAAGAGCATCACGCTGTCGAGCGGGCTGACCGCGATCGACCTGCAAGCGCCCTCGAAGAACCTTTATCCGACGGTGACGCCGATCCGGAATTCGATCGCGCGGGTCGGCGGCGGCACCGGCACGGCGACGAGCTGGCGCGCGGTCGATGCGATCACCGGTTCCGGCTATGACGCGATGGGGTGGGTTCCGGAAGGTCAGCGCTCGGCGCGCATGTCCTATAGCACCTCGGCCAAGTCGGCGACCTTCGTCACCATCGGCGAGGAAGACCAGTTGAGCTTCGAGGCGGAAGCCGCGGCGCAAGGCTTCGAGGATCTCGACGCGACGATGACGCTGCGCCTTCTGCAGAAGATGATGCGGAAGGAGGAATGCGGCATTCTTGGCGGCAATGCGTCGCTCGCGCTTGGCACGCCCGGAACGCCGAGCCTTTCCGCCTCGGGCAGCGGCGCAAGCCTGTCGGCGGCGACCTATTCCGTCATCGTGGTGGCGCTCACATTCGAGGGCTGGAAGAATTCGAGCCTCGCGGGCGGGGTTGCGACGTCCCAGAACTTCACCGGCGCCGACGGCAATTCCTATACGCTGAAGGCCGGCTCCTCCAACAAGTCGGCGAATGCGACGCAGGCCGTGAGCTCCGGCCAGACGCTTTACGCCGCGCTCACGCCGGTCGCGGGCGGGGTTGCCTATGCCTGGTATGTCGGCGCCGCCGGATCGGAGACGCTGCAGGCCATCACCACCATCAACAGCGTGAGCTTCGATGCCGCATTGACCTCGGACCGGCAGGCGGCGAGCGCCATCACCGCCGACTGCTCCCTCAATGCGAGCCTCGCCTTCGACGGTTGCTGACGGCGGCGTTCAACCCTGCGAACAATGCCTATGTGAAGACGCTGGCGACCGGCACTGCCGGCGCCGGCAGCACGCTCACCGCCTCGGGGCGCGGCTCGATCGAGGAGATCGATGCCATGCTGCAAACGATGTGGGACGGGTATCGCCTGTCGCCGACGGTGCTTTATGTCAACAGCCAGGAACTCAAGAACATCACCGACAAGGTGCTGTCGGCAGGCTCGGCGCCGCTGTTGCGTTATGAGGCGACGACCGACACGCTCGACCCCTATGCCATCGTCGCGGCCGGTGCGGTCGAGTTCTATTACAACCCGTTCGCCGTCGATGGCGGCGTCAAGATCCCGGTGAAGGTGCATCCCGACCTGCCGCCCGGGACCCTGATCGGATGGTGCGAGCGCCTGCCGCCGGTCTATCAGTCGAACGAAGTGCCGAACGTCGCCGAGATGAAGACCCGCCGCGATTATCATCGTGTCGATTGGCCGCTTCGCACGCGCCAGCGCGAGGTTGGCGTCTATGCCGAGGAAGTGCTTGCGATCTACGCGCCCTTCGCGCTCGGCGCGATCACCAACATCGCCAACGGTTGAGCCGAGCGGAGCGGCAGGATGGCGGCCGGCGACCTCACCACGCTTGAAAACGTCAAGGGCTGGCTCTCGCCGCCCTTGACCTCGACCGTGGACGATACGCTGCTATCGCGGCTCATCACCGCGGCGAGCCAATTCATCGAGACCTGGCTCAATCGCGGGATCGCCTCGCAATCCTATAGCGAGATACGCGACGGCGATGGCGGCCGGAAGCTGGCTTTCGCCAATACGCCGGTAAGCGCGGTGGCGTCGCTTTCGATCGATGGAATCGCGATCGGGCCGGCGCCGGACGCGTTGTCGCCGGGCTTCGTCTTCAGCCCGACGATGCTCTATCTCCAGGGCTGGCGATTCACGCCCGGCTTTCAGAATGTAAGGGTGAGCTATGCCGCGGGCTATGCCGCGACGCCACCGGAGCTCGAGCAGGCTTGCATCGAACTCATCGTGTTGCGTTACAAGGAGCGCGACCGCATCGGCCAGGTATCGAAGAATCTCGCCGGTGAGGTCGTGGCCTTCACCCAGAAGGACATGCCGCCCGACGTGCAGACGTTGATCGGCCAATATCGCCGGAACTTCACGCCATGATCGTCACCGAAGTCACCGGCGGCGACGCGGTCCGGCAATATCTCGACGGATTTGCCAACCGGCTCAACGCGCGCCTTCTCGGGGTCATGGCAATTCTCGGTACGCAATTGCAGGACCGCGTGCGCGACAAGCTCGGCGGCGCGGTCCTGCAACGGCGGTCCGGTCGGCTCGCCGCGGGGATTTCATTCGAGGTCGAGGCAACGGATGGAACAACCACGGTGATACTCGGCGCCGGCGACGTCCCTTATGCCGGCTATCAGGAATATGGCTTCCACGGCACCGAAACGGTGCGCGCCCATCTGCGCACGATCCGGCACGCGTTCGGCCGCTCGATCCGGCCGCGCGCCATTGAGGTGCACACCTACACGCGACAAGTCAATTATCCGGCGCATTCCTTCCTGCGCGCGGCGCTTGCCGAGATTGCGCCAGATGTGCCCGCGCGCATCGAAGATGCCGTCGCCGAGGAGGCGGGCGCATGACCCGTGAGCCGATCTATGGCGCGCTGTTCGCGCTCATCCAGAGCGCGGCCGGATTTGCCACCGCCAGCCGGCGCCTGCGTCATTGGTCCGATGTCGCCGCCATCGAGCAGCCGGCCTTGTTCATGGTGCAAAAAAGCGAGACGGCGGAGCAGCAGCGCGGCCTTCCGGCCAAATGGAGTTGCGATGTCGATCTCTATCTCTATTGCCACGCACCGGACGAGACCAGCGCGCCGACTACGATATTGAATCCGCTGCTCGATGCGGTTGAGGCGGCGCTGATGCCGCTTTCGGGCGAGGACCTCGCCATTAACACCCGGACGCTGGGCGGGCTCGCCTATCGCGCCTTCATCAACGGCAAGATCGAGACCGACGAGGGCACGCTGGGCGGCCAGTCCGTGGCGATCGTGCCGGTTCGCATCCTTATTCCCTGATTTCCATCGCTCTTGAAGGAGCCGCTTCATGGCAATGTTTCAATTCGGCTCGGGCGTGTTGCTCGGCGCGCGCACCGATATCGCCAATTCGACGCCGGTGAATTTCGGCCTGATCCAAGAGGTGCAGCTCGATCTCAGCTTCACCACGAAAGAGCTTTATGGCCAGAACCAGTTCGCCGTCGCAATCGCGCGCGGCACCGCGAAGATGACCGGCAAGGCGAAGATGGCGCAAGTCAGCGGCCTTGCCTTCAACAATCTGTTCTTCGGGACAAATGTTTCGGGCGGCTATACCGCCTCGTTCATCGGCGAGGCGGCAGCCGTGCCCGCGAGCAGTCCCTATACCGTGACCGTGGCGCACGCGGCGACCTTCATTGCCGATTACGGCGTCGTCTATGCCGCCACCGGGTTGCCGCTGACCCTGGCCGCGAGCTCACCCGACGCCGGCGCGTACAGCGTCAGCGCCGGCGTTTATACGTTCAGTTCGGGTGATGCCGGCAAGGCCGTGCTGATCAATTACATCTACACCGCCGCGTCCGGCGGGCAGAAGATCGCGTTCGTCAATCAACCGATCGGCACGACCCCGACTTTTTCGGCGCAGCTCTATACCACCTTCCAGGGCAAGACCGCGACGGTATCGCTCTATAACTGCGTCAGCTCCAAACTCTCCTACGCAACGAAGCTCGAGGATTTCACGATCCCGGAGCTTGATTTTTCGGTCTTCGCCAATGCCGACGGGAACGTGCTCGACTGGTCGTTCAGCGAGGCGTCATGATGGCCGATACGATTACGATCACGCTTGGCGGCCAACGGTTCCGGGTCGGCGCGCTGAACTTTCGCCAGTTGCGCGACATCGAGGAGGCACTCGGCCGCGCCGCGAAACCCGGAGCGCCGGCCGGCGTCGATTTCGACGTCGCGATCGATGTGCTGGCAACCGCCCTCGGTCGCACGCATCCCGGGATGGATCGCGACGCGATCCTCGATCTCGAAGGAACCAAGGCGGAACTCGTAACGGCGACCCGGGCGGTGCTCGGCTTGAGCGGTTACATCGAACGCGAGACACCGCCGGGGGAAGCCCGGGCGGGGGATTGACCGACTGGGATTTCGTCTATGCCCAGATCATCGCGGCGACCGGCTGGCATTGGGCCGAAATCGACGCGCTGACGATTCCCCGCTATCGCGCGCTGATGCGGTATTGGCACGAATACCCACCCCCGCACCTCTTGCTGCGGGCGCTGGTCGGATTCCAACCGACCGCCGAACCGGCGGCCTCGTTCGACGTTCTGATGTCGCTGGCACCCGGCGGGACGCTCAATACCGCGACGCTGAAACGAGCGTAATCAACGGAAGGATTACGGCCGATGGCCGATAATGTCGTCGAGGTACGACTGGTCGCGCGTGACGCGCTGAGTCCCGTCTTTGCCCAGGCCGCACAGAATGCCGGGGCGTCGCTTGCCGTCCTCACCCGGTCGGCGCATGCCACGACAGAAACGGCGATCGCGAGCTGGCGCGGCATGCTGCGCGAGATCGACAATGCGGAAGCGGGATTCGTGCGCAACGTGCTGACGCGGCGGCAATCGCTGTCGCGATCGCTCCTAGAGATGGCTGGTCAACTGGTCGAATCCGAGATTGCGAGCGACCTCCGATATTTCACCAACTATGCGCTGTTGAGCGCGCTCGGGCTCGATATCGACCGGCGAACCGCGCAACAGGGCCTTTTGGCGCATCTTTTTGCCGAAAGCCAGAAGACGACCGCCACAACCGCGGGCGTCGCCGCGCGCAGTGCCGCCGAAACCACTGGCGCCGGGACCAGTCTCATCGCGCAGGTGGGGGCGGCGATCCGATCCATCGCGATCGATGCCGGCCAGACCTTCGCCGGTATTTTCGCGTTTCTCGCGCCGCTGATGGGCCCAGCCGCGGCAGGGCCGGCCGCAGCCGGCGAATCCGCGGTCTATGCCGCGGCGGGATCGATCTCGGCTTTCGCGGTCGGCGCCTGGGAAATCCCGCAAGACATGGCCGGCATTCTTCACGCCGGCGAAGCGGTGATGCCGGCGAGCTTCGCGTCGGGCTTTCGCGCGACCCTAGGCGGGGGCAATAGCGGCGGCGCATCCGCGCCCGCGGTCAACGTCACCTTCGCGCCGCAGGTCTCGGCGCTCGACGCCAAATCGGTGCTGGCGCTCTTCAACAATCCGGCCGTGATGCGGCCCTTGACGCGCAATCTCGGCGCCTATCTTGCCGCCAACCCCAGCGTGCGGGGGAGCTATTGATGACATGCTCGGTACCATCGCGACAATCGACGGCTCGGCGCTCATCTTTCTCGACGGGCTTGGGGGGCTGATTCTGCCAATGGCGACGATCCCGACCTTTCCGACGCTGATAGGCCTTGCGTGGCCGGTGCAGCGCAGCCCCGTTCAATCGACCCTGAAACAAAAGGCGATCAGCGGCAAGGAGACGCGGCTCCAGCTCTACAGCTATGGCCTCTACAAATACGACCTTGCCTTCAGCTATCTCGGCTCCGACGCACAGAATCAGGATTGGCAATTGCTGACGAGTTTCTTTCAGCTCGTCGCGGGCGCGGCGCTGCCGTTTCATTTCAGCGATATGTACGACAACGCCGTCGCCGGCCAGGTTCTCGGCACCGGCGACGGCGCCAACCGCAGCTTCAACTTTGTGCGCACCTTGTCGCTCATCACCGAGCCGATCCAGGACGCGACACAAAGCTCGGTCACGGTGCGGGTGTCCAATGTCGTCCAGGACCCATCGACCTACAGCTTCCTTACCGATCCCGATTGGGGCTTCACCTATGGCTTCGAGTTCGACGCGAGCCATATTCCGGCGTCGAGCGCGCCGGTGACGGCCGATTTTTCCTACAACTGGCCATGTCGTTTCGATGACGATACCGCCGAGTTTTCGAGCTTCATGTTCAATTTCTGGGAACTGAAAAAGCTCGCCTTCACCACCATGAAAGTCGTGTGATGAAGCCGGCGAAATGGGAAGCAAGCAGCGGCGCACTGGCCGCGTTTCTGGCGGGACGGCCGCAGGGCGTCATGATGTGCGATCTTTACACCTTCGCGCTCGCCGGCGACATCAATGACGGAACGCCGCTGCTGTTCGCGACGAGCGATGTCGATATCGGGGTGCCCTATGCCGCCGGCGCCGCGCTGGTCAACACGGGACCGCCCTTGGCCGATGCGCCCGTGGCGGCCGGTACCACGATCTGGTCGTCGCAACTCGTCTATTTCGACCAGCTCATGAACAAGGCCTATGGGCATTGGAAGATCGGC
>JBOHLV010000228.1:0-20258 GCA_050729815.1 Allostellaceae bacterium | reverse complement strand
CGGCCTTGACCGGGTCGCTCGCGAGGTGCGCGTACCGGGCCGTGTCTGTGCCTGGGTATGGCCGAGCATCTTGCCGATGATCGGCAAGCCCATTCCGCTCGACGCGGCGACGCTGGCGAAGGCATGCCGCAGATCATGAAGCCGCACGTCATCAAGCCCCGCCGCCTTGCGGATCGCCCGCCACGGCTTTTCCAGGTTCACCCAGGCCGCGCCCTCGCGCGCCCCGGCGATCACATGGGGGTTGCCTTCTATCCGTGGCAACTCGGCGAGTACGGCCAAGGCCGGCGGCGGCAGGTGGAGCGTCTTTGCGCCCGTCTTGCTATCGGGCAGGCGCGCCTCGCCGCGCTCGAAATCGATCCACTCCCACCGCAGCCCGAGCACCTCGCGGAGCCGCGCACCGGTGAAGACCAGTAGCTTGACGGCGGCAACGACATAGGGAGAGCCGTCATAGGCCGCGAGCGCATCCCCGAGCCGCGCCAACTCGGCCGGCGACAGCATCCGCTCGCGCTTCCTCTCGGGGTATTTCTCGACATGGCGGCACGGGTTGGAGCCGTCCGCCCGCACGCCCCAGCGCTCCGCGACATTGAACATCTTCGATAGGACCGCGAGCACCCGGTTGGCCTGATACGGGGCGGCGCGGTTGGCGTGGTGAAGCTTGGTGATCTCCGCTCGCGCAATGTCGGCCACCTTTCGCTTGCCGAAGGCTGGCAGGATGATCTTGTCCAAGAGGCGCCGATATTCGGCGGCCGTGCTTCCCTTGCGCTTCGCCTCGGCATGCTCGGCCAGGAACCGCTCCGCGAATTCGGCCAGCGTCGGCGCCGCCTTCCGCGCCATCTTGTCGGCGGCCGGGTCCGCGCCGTTCTCCACCACGCCCAACAGGCGCTTGGCTTCGCTGCGGGCCGTCTCGGGCGTCCAGGGCGATCCATGCCGACCGATGGTCAACTTGCGGAGTGGCGCGCCCCGGCCGCTGCCGGCGCGATAGTGTAGAACATAACTCCTGGCGCCGCCGCGCTGCACCCGCACGCCAAAGCCTTTCAACTCGGCATCCCATAGCATCGCCTCGGCACCGCCGGCCGCCGGCTTCAACGCGTCAACCGAGCGCTTCGTGATTTTCCCCTGCATCGTCTTTGCCCCTTCTTTCCGGCTTGCCGATCGGCAAAGAATGTGGCGCTAGGTATCACATAGGTACCACCAAAGATCAAGTTTCCGGAAACAGCCGGCAACGATTTGCGGCCTAGATACTTGGTATATATGGCTATCGGCTATTGACGGACACGACCAGAAAGCGTGGATCACAAACTTTTAATCAGGAGGTCGCGGGTTCGAATCCCGCCGGGCTCACCAATATTTTCAATCGGTTATGACCAGGAAGCGAATGTGTTAGTCGGACGATAGCAGTACCTGCGTGCTCTTTTCCGATGGCGCGCGTGCGTGGCGCGAGTCCGTGCCGGAGCGACTAGCCGTTGCCAATCTCATATTCCTGATACGGCCGCACGCCCGAGAACGCTGGTGCTTTCACCGATTTGTCCGGCCGGCGGATCGACAGCCGTGCGCGCTATGCGCGATCCGCCGTTGTCAGAACCGCCAGAAGGGGCGACTCTGGTTTCAATAGGGTCCACGCCAATCATCCCCCGACGCCCTTCCCGGAAAAAGGAAGGGAGCCTGACACACCGCGTTGGAGCCACTATTGCGCGCGAATTTACAACCAGGACGTGACGTCACAGATAGCCGGTGCCCACTTCGGCGGCAAAGCGCGACGGCGTGCCCTGCCAGGCGATCCGCCCGTTTTCGAGTAGATACATTCGGTCGGCGTGAGGCAGCGCGAAGGTGACGTTCTGTTCGCCAAGCACCATGGTGGTCTCGGCGGCCTCCCGCAGTCGCGCCAACGCCTCGGAGAGCTGTGCCAGAATGACCGGCGCGAGCCCGAGGGTCGGCTCGTCGAGGATCAGAAGTCGCGGCTTCATCATCAGCGCGCGCGCAATCGCCAGCATCTGCTGCTCGCCGCCGGACAGCGTGCGCGCCTCCTGCGCGGCGCGGGCCTTCAAGATCGGAAACAGCTCGAACAGCCAGTCGCGGCGCGCTGCGGCCGCGCCAGCATCAAGACGCTGTGCCGCCAGCCCAAGGTTGTCGGCAACCGACATCGTTCCAAACAACTCGCGCGTCTCAGGGCACTGCACGATCCCTGCGCGCGCAATCGCTGCCGCGCTTTCGGCGCCCCGCGTCGTTCCCTCCCAGGCGATGCGCCCGTGATAGCGTACGAGGCCTGAAATGGCGTTGAACAGCGAGGACTTGCCGGCGCCGTTGAGCCCGACGATGGAGACGAACTCGCCGTCATGAACGGTGAGCGAGACCTTCTCCAGCGCCTGGGCCTTGCCGTAGAACAGGCTGAGGTCTTCGATCTGCAGCAGGGGCTTGCGCGCCGCGATCTCCGCTTCCGCCCGCGCATGGGTTTCGATGGCGCCGCCGATATAGACCCGCCGCACCGTCTCGTTCTGCATCACCTCCGCCGGCGTGCCTTCTGCGATCTTCTCACCGAGGGAAAGGGCGAGCACGCGGTCGGCCAGCGCGGCGATGCTCTTGACGTTATGGTCGATCAGCATGACCGCCCGGCCCTGGTCGCGGAAGCGGCCGATCAACGCCGAGAAATCCTCAACCTCGGTCCTGGTCAGCCCGGCGAAAGGCTCGTCGAGCAGCACGACCCGCGGATCGCGGGCAATCGCCTTGGCAAGCTCCATGCGGCGCAGGTCGGCAAAGGGCAGCGTTCCCGGTTTGCGCTCAAGCACCTCGCTGAGCCCGCATTCGTCCGCGATCGTCATGGCGCGCTCCACCGCGCCCGGCGGCGGCCACATCCGGGTGATGCGGTCGGGCAACAGCGCGAGCAGAATGTTCTGCAACACGCTCTGCAGGCGCAGCGGCCGCGAGTGCTGAAACACGATGCCGATCCCCGCACGCGCGATGTCGTGGGTCGGCCATCCGGTGATGTCCCGTCCGTCGAGCACCACGCGTCCGGCGGTCGGCCGCAAGACGCCCATGATAACCTGCATGGCGGTCGATTTGCCCGACCCGTTGGGGCCAATCAGCCCAAGAATCTCGCCGGGATATAGGGCAAAATCGAGCGCCTTCACGGCGACCAGCCCGGCAAACCGCATGGTCAAGCCACGCACGACAAGCGCAGGCTCGGCGGGCACGGCGTAGGGCGCCGCTTCGGCTGCGGTCGTCATGCCCGCCGCTTTGCCGGCAGCAGGCCGAGCAGGCCGTTGGGAAAGACCACGATCACCACCAACGCGATCAGCGCGACGACGAAGTCCGAAAGCTGGCCGATCGGCCGAAGAAACTCACCCGCGACGATCAGGAACACCGCGCCGATGGCGCCTCCGATGATGGTGCGTCGCCCGCCGAGCACGGCGGCGATGATGACCTGGACGCTGATCGCGATGTCGACTACCGCGCTGACCGAGGCGGTGCCCATGTAAAACACCAGCAGCGCCCCCGACAGCCCCGAGAACAGGGCCGAAATAGCAAAGGCAAGAATCTTATGCTTCACAACGTTGAAGCCGAGCGCCGACGCTGCAATCCGATCCTGCCCCGTCGCTTGCAGGATCATGCCCAGCGTGGAGTGGGCAATGAGCCACAGGATCGCCGCGCTCACCACCATGAACACCAGCGCGTATTCATAATTCGCCGTACTGCTGACGGACAGAACGTCCGGCACCGACAGCCCGATCTCGCCGCCGGACACCCCGGCGAAGATCACGATCGCCTGTTCCAGCAGCAGCACGGCGACCAGCGTGATCAGGCCAAGATAGGGGCCGTGAAGCCTTAACGCCGGAATCGCCAGCGCGATGCCGCCGATCACCGCGCAGCCAGTGCCGAAGGCGACCGCAACCGGCAGCGACAAGCCGAGCAGCGCGTTACCGATCCCCGCGCCGTAACCGCCGAGGCCAATCAGGAAACTCGGGCCGAAATTGACCTCTCCGGCATAGCCGAACAAAAGATCCCAGGACATGGCGAAGACCGCGAAGTAGAACGCGGAGGTCAAGACGCCGAGCACATAATAGCCGGCGTCAAGCGGTACTGCGGCGAGGATCGACACGACAACAACGAGCAGCGCGAGGCGGCGGATCGTGGCTCCCCTCATCTAATGTCTCCCCAGCAAACCCTGCGGCCGCGCATACAGGACGATGACGAGGAGGACCAGCGCCGGCACGTTGCGCAGCGCCGGTGAGACCAGATAGGCCGTCATCGTCTCCATATAGCCGACGATGTAGGCGGCGACCAGCGTGCCGGTGACCGAGCCGAGCCCGCCGAGTATGACGATGGTGAAGGCGCTGGCGGTGAGTCCGTTGATATAGCCCGGCCCGGAACCGAGGAAGGTGGCGAGCATTACCCCGGCGATGCCCGCAAGCACGCCATAGATCACCCACACCGTGAGATAGACGTGATCGAGCTCGAAGCCGAGCAGGGTGAGCGCGCGCGGATTGATCGAAGCGGCCAGGAGCCGCTTGCCGACCTTGGTGCGGTTCACCAGCAGCCACAACAGCACCATCACGGCCCAAGCGATCGCGGCGATGACGAACTCGTTGGCGGGCGTGCTGACCCCGGCGATGTCTATGTTGTTCTCAAGCAGCGATTTCACCGAGATCGGTGTGTCGCTGAAGGCATACTCCAGCGCCTCCTGGATCATCACGCCCCACAGCAGGGTGGCGGTGAGCACGAACAGCTCGCGCTCGCGATCGGGAATGGCACGCGAACGCTCGACCGGGCGGACCACCGCCAGGTAGGTGACCACGGTGATGACGACGCCGGCCAAGATGCCCACCAGGGCAGCGGCGCCGACGCCGAAGTTGAATGTCGCGCCGACGTACCACGCGGCCATCGCCGCCACCACCAGCAGCGCCCCATGCGACAGGTTGAGCACGCCGGAGACGCCGAAGATCAGCGTGAAGCCAAGCGCGCCGAGCGCATAGAGCGTGCTGATGGCGAAACCGTCGATCAGGATCTGAACGGCGAGCACGCGTTTTCCCCTCAGTGGGCCGGACGTGCCGGCAGCCGGACCCGGGGGCCGGCCGCCGGCGATGTGCTCACTGAGCTGCCGAGACTTTCACGAAGCTCGGAAACACGGGCTTGGCGTTGGCGAGCTTGAGCGGCCAGATGCATTTCTGCTTGCCGTCCTGCCACTGAATCTCGACGCCCCTGGTATATTTTGCACCATACTTCAGCGCATGCGTGAACTTGGCCTTCGGCCCCTGGAACACCAGCCTGCCCTGAGTGCCGACCAGGTTGGTCTTCTCGAGCGCCGCGACCAGCGCATCCGGCTTGGTCGACTTGGCCCGCTTGAGCGCGGCGGCCACCACATAGATCGCGTCGTAGGTTGAATAAGCCGAATAGGCCGGCGAGACGCCAAACTTCTTCTCATAAGACTTGCTGAACGGCACCGTCTTCTGCGTGATCGCTACACCCGGTGCCGCCGTGCTGGTGGTGATGATGCCTTGCGTTGCGCCGTTGGTGGCCTTCCAAAACGCATCGGAACCAGCCTGGGCGTTGATGCCGGCAAGCGGGATCGGCACCTTCTGCTGGGCCCACTGCACCGTCGGCTGCACGCCGACATGGGCCCACCCCGCGATGATCACATCGGGGTGCATCCCCTCGATCTTCTGGTAGATCGGCGTAAAGTCCGAAGTGTTCGGGGCGAAACGGATGTTTTTCAGCACCTTGAGCCCGGCCTTCGGCAGGCATTTGTCATATCCGACATCGAGCGGCTTGGTCCAGGCCGCATCCTCGCTCATGACGACGGCGGTCTTCATATGAAGCTCGCCGACCAAGACGTCATGGGCGGCGTCGCAAACGGCCAGCGCGAGATAGGCGGAGGGAACATAGGCATGGAAAATGTATTTGCGCTGCTTGTAGTCGGCATGGACATATTCGGAGATCTTGTTGGACGCTGCACCGGTGACGAGGAACGGCTCGTGCAGCCGGGCCGACCACGGCTCCAGGGCAAGGGCATTCTCGCTGGTGAACGCGCCGATGATCGCGATCGCGTTGTCCTGCTTCGCCATGCGTTGGAACGAACGGATAGCATCGGCGGTCGACAGGTGATTGTCCTCAATGACCAGCTTGAAGTGACGGCCATTGACGCCGCCCTTGGCGTTAATTTCGTCGACGGCGAGCGTGGCGCCGTTGGCGATCGCCTTGCCGGGGATGGTGCCAAGCGGCGCTGTAATGCCGATGGTGATCGGCGCCTTGGCTGCCTGTGCGGCCAGGGGCAGCGCGCCGAGCCCAACCCCGGCGCAAATCAGCGCTGCCTTTCTCAACCTTGCCCGTCCGATCAACCGTCTGTCTTTGCTAGACATATTGTGCTCCCTGGCTGCTGACACCCGTAACCTCGTTGAGGTTGTAGTCTCCCTCAATGCCTTATGGCGTGTGGCGGCGCGGTTCGGTCAACCGACCTGGCGCCGGCGCCGCCCGTCCGTCGGTCGAACATTCGTGTGGCGCTCCAGCTTGCGCATTTTTTCTCCGACGCAGCCGGGCTGGCTGACGCCGATCTCGGTTTCCGCCCCGCCGCCGTTGACGACGGCCTCGATGCTGCGCACCGCATGGACCAACCGCGGTCCAACATCGTGTTCGAGGCGGTCGGCCGTGATACTGAAGGCCGCAGAGCCACAGTTGAACGCGTAGACACCCGAGCCGTCGGCCATCACAAGCGGCACGCCGACGCCGTTAATGTCGCCACGCCATTCGCCGATCGAAAGCACGAAGCCGCGCCGGCTGAAATCGTCCATGCTCTGCTCTAGGCTGGTCTGCAGCGCCGGCCAGTCATTGCCGTAGCGCTGCTCCAACTCGGCAAACAGCTCCGCGCGCTTATCGAGAGGCAGCGCGGCGATGAAGGCTCGGCCCATCGCCGAGGACGCGATGGGAATGCGTGAACCGACGTCGAGGTGGACGCTCAGCGCCCGATTGCAGACGCAATGCTCCAGGTAGATCATGGCACGCCGGTCGCGAGCGCCGAGCGCCACAGAAGCGCAAGCATAGTCGGCCAGTGCCTGGAGATAAGGGCGGCAGACTTGGCGGATCGCGATCTGCGCCAGCGCGCTGAAGCCGAGCGTCAACGCCGCCGGCGCAATCTGATAGGTGTTGAAGCGGTCAAGCCTGGTGAGATAGCCGAGTCTCGTCAGCGTATAGGTCAGACGCGACACCGTCGGCTTCGGCAATCCGGTGCGCGCCGCGATCTCCTGATTGCCGAGCATCCCGTCGCCGGGGTGAAAGGCCCGTAACACCTCGAGCCCACGGGCCAGGGCGACTACGAACCTGCGGTCCACCGCCGCAGTTCCACTGGTGTTGGCCGGACCGGTTGCGGTGATCGAAGCGCTCCGCAGCGTCATTGATGTCCCAACCGTGCTCATCACAGCGATTGACATCATCGTCTTTCTAACGTCGCTGTCAATTCGTAAAACGCTGTTTCGCAGTGCGGAACTGACGGCGGCAAGTGGCGGCGCGGGAAGGATGCCGGAGGCAGGGCGCAATAGGCGAAGGGGTCTCGACTGCCTGCGACGACGACATCGCCGCCTACGATGCTGCTCACGGTCGACTAGGTGAACAAGAGCTTCAGCGTGTACGCAGTCGCATCCGCTCGGGATACTTCTCGCTATCTTGCGGGAGATTCCGAGGACACAATACTGGAATCATCACGGAATCATCACGGGGACACAATACTTATTTCTTTTGATTCCTCAATTCATCACACCCAGGGCGTGGCTCGACACCGCCCAATCCTCTCCGCCACCGGCGGAGAGGATTGCAGTAGAAGGGGGTGAGGGAATGCGCCGGGCTTAGTGGCTCGACCACCAGGTATCGTGCTCGCGCCAGCCTTTATGCGCATAATGGGAGTGCATGCCCGAATAATAATGCGAATGATAGGTGCGCTGAAAATGAACCCGCGCGCCGGGGCTGGCCCAGGGATGCCAAGTATGGCTTTCCGTCCAATAGCCGTCGTGATAGCCGAAGACTGGGCTGGTCTTCGTCACCGTCGTGGTGCTGCTGTAGCTGTCGGCCATCGCCGGGGCGACGGCGAAGGCGCCGCCGGCCAGGGCGAGCACGGCGAGCGCAGCGGTCAGGGTTCTGGTCATGCATCACTCCTCAATGTGGTTGCTCACCGCAACTCAAACCCCCGCCGCCGGGTTACGTTCCCGAAGGACGGGAGGACAGGCGACAGAAAATGCCCGTGTCATCCGTCACCGTCGCCTGTAGTCTGTCGCCCGTCGTCGTCGTCGGCAAAGGACCGGGAGGTTCCCCCATGAGCACCGCGAGCAAGACCGCAACCTTCGTTATCGTGCATGGCGCCTGGGGCGGCAGCTATGCCTGGACGCCGTTCGTCGAGGCGATGCGCGCGCGCGGCCATCGCGTGTTCCATCCCTCGTTGACCGGGCTCGGCGAGCGCTCGCACCTCTTCCATGGCGGCATCAACCTTTCGACCCATGTCGAGGATGTATGCAACACCATCCGTTGCGAGCAGCTTTCGGACTTCATCCTCACCGGCCATTCCTATGGCGGGATGGTGGTGACCGGCGTCGCCGACCGGGTGGCCGAGAAGCTGCGCGCCCTCGTCTATATCGACGCCTTCCTGCCCGAGAACGGCAAATGCCTCTGGGACTATACGCCGGGGGACAATGCCGAGCGGTTCGGACAAGCCGGCGAGCGCGGCGGCATCGCCATCCCCTCGCCCGAGCGCAGCATGGCCGGCATGAGCGAGGCGGAAAAGGCGCTGCGCGCGCCGATGCCGATCGGCACCCTCGTCGAGAAGGCGAAGCTCACCGGCAAGGGCGAGACCATCCAGAACCGGCTCTATATCTTCGCCGGCAATTACCAGCCGACACCGTTCCGCCAGTTCTATGACCGGGTGCGGGCGGCGAGCGGCTGGAAGACCGCCGAAGTGCCGTGCGGCCATGCCGTCCATCGCGAGAAGCCGGCGGAACTGACGGCGCTCCTCGAAAGCATGATCTAGCCAGGCAAGCGACGCGATGTCCCTGCCGCCGCCGGTGCGCCGCGCCGACAAGGCATTGAGCGAGGACGAAGCCCGCGCGCTCCTCGCGGCCGGCCACTCGGGGCGGCTCGCCACCATCGGGCCCGATGGCTGGCCCTATTGCGTGCCGCTGCTCTATGTGTGGATGATGGGCGAGATCTGGGTTCACAACACTGCGGCGCGCGGCCATTTGCGGCGCAATGTCGAACATGAGGCGCGGGTCGCGTTCGAGATCGACGCGCCCGGCGAGGTGTTCGCCTATGGCCGGTTCGAGTGTGACAGTTCGCTCGCCTATCAGAGCGTCATCGCCTTCGGCCGCATCCGTGTGGTCGAGGACCGGACGGCGAAGCAGCGGTTTTGCGAGGCGCTCCTGACGAAATATCACCGGCCCGAATGGGAGGAGCCGGCGGCCGCGCGGCCCCAAGGATTCTTCCCGCGCCTCGACCTGATCACGGTCTATAGCATCGCTTTGGAGCGGGTGACGGGGAAGGAAACGCCGCTGCCCACCCTCGCCGAGCGCTGGCCCGCCAAGGATATGACCAAGACCCCGAATGCCAAACCGCGCCTGGAGGCATCATGAGCGAGCGCCGTCTCTATGCGGTGATCCGCAGCCGTGGTGGCGCCTGGAAGCCGGACGTGCCCGTGGAACAGCAATATGACTGGCAGGGCCATGCCCAGTTCATGGACGGGCTCCATCAAGAAGGCTTCCTCGTCCTCGCCGGGCCACTCAACGGCACGCCCGAGGCGCTCCTCATCGTCCGCGCTTCTGGCGAACAGGAGATCAAGGAAAAGCTCGAATGGGATAGCTGGAGCGCCAATGACATCCTGCGCACGACCCGCATCGCGCCCTGGACCATCCGCATCGGCGTGATGTCGGATTAATCCGGCGGCAAGTGATAGAGCGGGCCGTTGCCGCCGCCGAGGCCCGGCGCGGCGCGGATCGCGGCGCGGACGTAATCGCGCGCGCGGCGGATGGCGGCGCGGGGCACCATGCCTTGCGCGAGGCCGACGGCGATCGCGGTGGCAAAAGTGCAGCCGGTGCCGTGAGTCGAACGGCTGTCGATCCGCGGCGCCCTGAGAATGTCGATCTCGCCATCGATGGCAACGACATCGCATATATCGGGCCCGGCGAGATGGCCACCGGTGATGACGACCGCGCCCGGACCGTGCGCCGCGAGCGCCAATGCCGCCGCCGCCATCTCGGCAAGATCGGCGATTTTGCGGCCCAGCAGAATTTCCGCCTCGGGCAGGTTCGGCGTCACCACCGCGGCGCGGGCAATGAGGCGGCGCGTCAGGAGATCGATGGCGTCTTCCGCGAGCAGACGGGTACCGCTCGACGACACCATCACCGGATCGACCACCAGCGGCACTTGGGGCGCCAATTCATCGAGCGCATCGGCTACCGCGGCGACCGTCGCCGCGTCATAAAGCATGCCGGTCTTCACCGCGTCGGCGCCGATATCGGAGAGGACCGCGCGCATCGCGCGGGCGACGAAATCCGCCGGCACCGGCAGCACCTGGTCGATGCCGAGCGTGTTCTGGGCTGTCAGCGCGGTGATCGCAGTCGCGGCATAAGCGCCGAACGCGGTCGCGGTCTTGATATCGGCCTCGGTGCCGGCGCCGCCGCCCGAATCGGGGCCGGCGACGACGAGGATTCGGCCGATCATGCCGCCGCCTGGCCGGTTTCCCCCGCGGCCGCCGCGACGATCGCGGCCTCGATCTCGGCAATGATCTCGGTTATCAGCGCCTCGTCCTCGCTTTCGGCCATGATACGGATCACCGGCTCGGTGCCAGAGCGACGGACGAGGAGACGGCCGGCGCCGCCGAGGCGCCGCTCGCCCTGGGCGATCGCCTGTTGCACCTTTGGCCCATCGAGCGGCGCGCCGCCCGAATGGCGGACATTGCGCAGCATCTGCGGCACCGGGGTGAATTGGTCGAGGACGTGGCTCGCCGGCTCCTCATGCTCGACAATCGCGGCTAGCACCTGAAGCGCCGCCATGAGGCCGTCGCCGGTCGTCGCGTGGTCGGCAAGGATGATATGGCCCGACTGCTCGCCGCCGAGATTGGCGCCGGCGCGGCGCATCTCCTCGACGACATAGCGGTCGCCGACGGCGGTGCGGGTGAGCGGGATGCCGTGGCCCTCGAGCAGCCGCGCGAAGCCGAGATTCGACATCACGGTCGCGACGAGACCCGCCGGCGCAAGCCGCCCCGCCGCGCGCCAGCGCAGCGCGATGAGCGCCATGATCTGATCGCCATCAAGGAGGTGTCCCATCTCGTCGGCGACGATGAGCCGGTCGGCATCGCCATCGAGGGCGAGGCCGATATCGGCGCCGCGGCGCACCACCTCGGCCCGCATCGCCTCGGGCCGGGTCGCGCCGCAATCGCGGTTGATGTTGAGGCCGTCGGGCACGACGCCGATCTGATAAATCTCGGCGCCCAATTCCCACAGCACCTTGGGCGCAACCCGGTAGGCGCCGCCATTGGCGCAATCGATCACGATCTTGACGCCGTCGAGCCGCCGACCCTTGGGGAAGGTCGATTTCACCGCCTCGATATAGCGGCCGTCGGCATCGTCGAGCCGCCGCGCCCGGCCTAGCGCCGCCGCCGTGGCGCGGCCGTCCGGTTCGTCGAGCCGCGCCTCGATCCCGGCCTCGATCTCGTCGGAGAGCTTGAAGCCGTCGGGACCGAACAGCTTGATGCCGTTATCCTCGAAGGGATTGTGCGAGGCCGAGATCATGACGCCCAGGTCGGCCCGCAGGGACCGCGTCAGCATCGCGATCGCCGGGGTTGGCATCGGCCCGACCAGATCGACATCCATGCCCATGGCGATGAAGCCCGCGGTCAGCGCCGGCTCGATCATATAGCCCGAGAGCCGCGTGTCCTTGCCGATGACGACGAGATGGCGATGATCGCCGCGGCGCAACACCCGACCCGTCGCCATCGCAACGCGAAGAGCGGTTTCCGGCGTCATCGGCTCGATATTCGCGGCGCCGCGAATCCCGTCGGTGCCGAAGAGTTTTCGCGTCATCCCGACCCTTTCATGCCATGCCGCGCCATTCAGCTACCGCGCAGTGCCTCGCGTCAACCGGCGGAGTCCCGGATGCCGCGCCAGATGGTTAATGCCTGGCAGGTCGCGGCGACATCATGGACCCGCATCACCTGGACCCCGCGGCCCCAGCACCAGAGCGCTCCCGCGAGCGAGCCGGGAACGCGGTCCTTCGGCGCCGCGCCGCCGGAGAGACGGCCGATGAAGCTCTTGCGCGACAACCCGACCAGCACGCCGCATCCGGTGGCATGGAGCAGCGCGATCCAGCGCAAGAGCGGCAGATTGTGGTCGATCTGGTCCTTGCCGAAGCCGATGCCGGGGTCGACCAGAATGCGCCCGCGGGGGATGCCGGCGGCCTCACAGGCGGCGATTCGCGCTTCGAGATAGTCGAGGACGTCGAGCGCGACATCGTCGTAGGACGGCGTCCTTTGCATGGTGCGCGGCTCGCCTTTCATATGCATCAGCACCACGGGCGCGCCGCTCGTCGCCGCCACCCCAAGGCTCTCGGGATCACCCGAGAGCGCCGTCACGTCATTGATGATGCGGGCGCCGGCATCGAGCGCGGCGCGCATCACCAAGGGTCTCCGTGTATCGATCGAGACCGTGGCACCGGCGCCGGCCAGCGCCTCGATCACGGGCACGACGCGCCGACACTCTTCTTCCGGCGATACCGGTGAGGCACCGGGCCGAGTCGATTCGCCACCGATATCGATGATGTCGGCGCCCTCGGCCAGCATCGCCTCGCCATGCGCCGCGGCGCCTGCGGCATCGAAAAAATCGCCGCCATCGGAAAAACTGTCGGGCGTGATGTTGAGGATGCCCACGATGAGCGGGCGATCGAGCGTAAAGCCGGCCCAGAGGGGACGCGGCACCGACAGTCGCGCTAGCTCGGCCGCGATCGTCTGGGCCCGGTCCTCGGCCGCCGCCCGTTCCCGCAATTCCGGAAGCGTCAGATGGGTCGAGACGCTGCCGCCGGCGGGCACGCGGACGATCGCCTCGACCGCGGCGAAGGCCAAGGCTCCGCCCGCCAACGGCAAGGCCCTGCCCCCTGCAATCGCGGCCTGTGCCGCCGCGCCCGAAAGTATCTCCTCCGGACAGAGACGGGTACGATCCATTTGCTTTTCCTCCCCCTTCAAGGGGGGAGGGTCATTGCTTTGTTCAAAGCGAGAGTTCACCCGCCGGGCTGGGGCTCCGACTCGAGGCCGCCGGCGGCCTTGCCCGAAGGCGGCACCGAAGAGCGGCGACCGGCCGGCGGCTTCGGCGTTTCCTCCATCGGGCCGCCGGCGTCGCGCACGATCTTTTCGCCGCGGATGATGCGGCGAATCTCGTCGGCCGACAGGGTCTCAAACTCGAGGAGGCCCTTCGCCAGGCGATGCAGTTCCTCGATATGCTCGGTCAGAATTTGGCGGGCACGATGCTCGGCATCGTCGATCAGCCGGCGGATTTCCTCGTCGATGATCTGGGCGGTCGCCTCGGAGACGTTCTTGCGCTGCGTCACCGAATGGCCGAGGAACACTTCTTCCTCGTTTTCGCTATAGCGTTGCGGCCCGAGCTTTTCGCTGAAGCCGAATTCCGTCACCATGCGGCGCGCCAGACTGGTGGCGCGGCGGATATCGTCCGAGGCGCCAGTCGTCACTTTTTCCTTACCGAAGATCAGCTCCTCGGAGATGCGGCCGCCGAAGAGGCTCGTCATCATCGCCTCGAGTTCCATCTTCGACTGACTGTATTTGTCGCGCTCCGGCAGGAACATGGTAACGCCGAGCGCGCGGCCGCGCGGGATGATCGTCACCTTGTGCAGCGGCTCGTGGCCCACCGCATAGAGCATCACGAGGGCATGGCCGCCTTCGTGATAGGCGGTGAGGGACTTTTCCTCCTCCGTCATCACCATGGAGCGCCGCTCGGCACCCATCAGCACCTTGTCCTTGGCATACTCGAACTCCGCCATGGTGACGGAGCGCTTGCTGCGTCGCGCCGCCATCAGCGCCGCCTCGTTGACGACGTTGGCGAGATCGGCGCCCGAGAAACCGGGCGTGCCGCGGGCGATGATGCGGGCATCGACATCGGTCGCGAGCGGCACCTTGCGCATATGGACCTTCAAAATCTTTTCACGCCCGACCACGTCGGGGTTCGGCACCGTTACCTGACGATCGAAGCGGCCCGGGCGCAACAGCGCCGGATCGAGCACGTCGGGCCGGTTGGTCGCGGCGATCAGGATCACGCCCTCATTCGCCTCGAACCCGTCCATCTCGACCAGCAACTGGTTCAGGGTCTGCTCGCGCTCATTATTGCCGCCGCCGAGCCCGGCGCCGCGATGGCGCCCGACCGCGTCGATCTCGTCGATGAAGATGATGCAGGGCGCGTTCTTTTTACCCTGCTCGAACATGTCGCGGACGCGCGAGGCACCGACGCCGACGAACATCTCGACGAAGTCGGAACCGGAGATGGTGAAGAACGGCACGTTCGCCTCGCCCGCGATGGCACGCGCCAAAAGCGTCTTGCCGGTGCCCGGCGGGCCAACCAGGAGAACGCCCTTTGGAATCTTGCCGCCGAGACGCTGAAAGCGCTGTGGGTCCTTCAGGTATTCGACGATCTCCTCAAGCTCGTTCTTCGCCTCGTCGATGCCCGCGACATCATCGAAGGTGATGCGGCCGACCTTTTCCGTGAGGAGGCGTGCCCGCGACTTGCCAAAACCCATGGCGCGGCCACCGCCGCCCTGCATCTGGCGCATGAAGAATATCCAGACGCCGATCAGGAGCAGCATCGGGAACCAGTTGATCAGCACCCCGAACAGGGTCGGCACGTTCTGCTCCGGCGGCGACGCCTTGACGGTCACGCCCTTCTTCAGGAGCTTCGAGACCAGGGTCGGATCGTTCGGCGCATAGGTCGAGAAGGTCCGCTTGTCGCCGAAGGTGCCGGTAATGGTGTTGCCCTGGATGGTAACGTCGGAAACCTGGCCCTGATTGACGTCCTGGATGAAGGCGGAATAGGGCAGCGAGTTTTGCGGGCTGTGCGTGGTCGAGCTCTGGAATAAATTGAAGAGCGCCACCAGCAGCAAGCCGATGATGATCCACAGAACGAGATTCTTGCCGAAATTATTCACCGTTCAGGCCCTCGACCAATCATCATAACCACCGGTCCGTCACCTGCCAACAAGCCTTCGATTAATGGTCCACGCGATAGATGGTACACCACAAACCATTAAACAACTTTAATCCCGGCCCCCGTTGCCGGTCGAGTCGTTCGTAGCAGCACCGCCACGGACGCATGGCCGGGCATTTGGGCTTCCTCTGGCAGATAGGGGAGCGCCGGCACCGAAACAATGCCCTCGCGATTCCGCAGTGCCGGCAGTGTGCGCCGCACCATCGCCGGCAGGATTGAGCCTCGGCCGGCCGGCACCGGCGCCGGTCCCAGCGCGCCGAGGCTCAATCCTGCCGGCGCATCGACCGGCATGCTCACCCGGAAGCGATTGTCCCAAAAGGATTCTTTCCCCGGCGGCGCCGGCACCGACGCGGCCATCGCCGCGACCTCACGGCAGATCAGCACCCGGCCGCGCGCGGGGGTGACACGGCAGCCGGCCAATGTGCGCCCGCGGGTCAGCCCTGACGAAATTTCCTGGCAGAGCCGATCGAGACGGGTGGCGCGCGGCGGATATTCGTTGCCGCCGACCGCGCCCAAAACCGCCGCGAGGACGCGCCGGCGAAGCGACGCTGGTGCCGCCCGCAAGATCACAGGATCGAGCCGGACGAAGCCAGCCGGATGCGGCGCCGCCACCCGCGCCAGGAGCCGCGCGACGAGCGTCTCCTCGATCGCCCGTGCCTCGGCAAGCCGGGCCGCCGTCGCGGCAAGCCGTGCTTCGTCGAGCCCTTCCCGCGCCAGGATGTCGCGGCTCTGCCGCAGCCGCACCCGGGTGAAGGCGGGGTTGTCATTGCTCGGATCCTCGATCCAGCCCTGCCCCCGCACCTCGATCGTCGCCGTGAGGCGGTTGCGCGGGATCCCGAGCAGCGGCCGCATTAGTCGGCACCGGGGCCGCTCTACGATCGTCGACATCGCCGCAAGCCCGTCGAGGCCGCTGCCACGGGCAAGGCGGAGCAGGAAGGTCTCGGCCTGGTCGCCGCGATGATGGGCGAGCAGAAGATGGAGAATGTCGAGCGCCGCGCAGGCGTCATCGAGCAGGCGATAGCGTACCCGGCGCGCCGTCGCCTGAAGGTCGCCCTTGGGCCGCGCGCCGGTCCAACGCAAGACATGATGCGGCAGCCCGAGCGCGGACGCCCAGGCGGCGACCTGTCCCGCCTCGGCGGCCGATTCGGGACGCAAACCATGATCAACGGTGAGCGCGACGACGCTACCGCCCTGGGCCGTCGCCCAATCGCGGGCGAGATGGAGGAGCGCCATGCTGTCAGCACCGCCCGAGACGGCAACCGCAAGTCGGGGCGCGCGCTCATACGGCCCGAGCGCCGCCATCAGCGCGGCGAATTCGCCGGTGTCGACCGGCAAGGCGGAATCGCACGGCCGCGCCATTCGCGGGTCTTCAGCCGCGGCAGCCGGCGCGCTGCTTTTCCCGGGTTTCGCGACGCTTCAGATTGGCCGGCGCGATGGGAAAGTCGCGATCGAGCCGGGCGAAGGCCTGGCAGGCATCGGCCTTGCGCCCCAGCCGGCCGAGCGCGCTGCCGAGCCGGAACAGCGTGTCGGCCGCCTTGTTGCCCTTGGGATATTTTTGATAACCCTTGGCGAAGACACTGGCCGCGGTCTGGTACTGGTGGCGGACGAAATAGGTTTCGCCGAGCCAATAGAGCGCATTGCTGGAAAGCGGGCTCGCCGGATAGCGCTTCACGAAGGCGCTCAAGGCATTGGCCGCCGCCGGATAATTGGCCTCGCGCAACAGGCCGAAGGCGTAATTATATTTCTGCTGCGGCGAGCCGGTCGGCAGCACCTGGCCCGGCGCCGGCTGTGGCGAGGCGGCAGCGCCATTGCCGCCGCTCCGATTGGGTGGCGCCGGTGGCGTCGCGGCTGCCGCCTGGTTCGGCTGGTTCGGCCGGCCTTGGGAGGCGGCGCCAGCAGTGCCGGGCGCCGGTCCGGCGCCCGCAATGCCGGCCTTCTGCTCCAGCGCCTCCAGCCGCATGTCGACGTCGCTTTCGCGTTTCGCCATGCCGGATTTCATCTCATTGATCTGGTGCTCGAGGTCCTGGATCTGGCCGGTAATCTGGCGGAGTTGGTCGCTCATCCGCTGCATTTGCAGCTCGTTATTGGCGGCGAGCGAGCCCGGCTGAAGGGCGGGGCCGCCGTTACCGCCGCCCTGATAGACCTGACGCTCGAGCGCGGTCATGTCGCGTTCGAGCCGCGTCACCCGGTCGCCGAGTTGCTGGAGGTTGCTGTCATAATCCTGCGCTATGGCGCAAGGCGCCGCCAGCGCCAGAAGCAGCGCCAGAAGGCAAGCGGTGAGAAGGGAATGACGCATGATGTCCAACGGCCGATCTGTCGTACCGCGCAAGGTCGCACGCGGCTTTGCATATTGCCACGCCCGCGCCCTCGATCCAGGCAAAAACAAGGCGCCGGCATCGCCTTTTTCCGACCTTGCCGACGCCTCGTTCATGATACCGGCGCGATCAGTTGATCACGGTGATGGCGACGCGGTTCTGGGCCCAGGCCTGCGGATTGTCACCGACCACGATCGGCCGCTCCTTGCCATAGCTGATGATCGAGATGCGATTGGGCGCGACGCCCAACGCCACGAGGATCCGTTTTGCCGCCGCGGCGCGACGCTCGCCAAGGGCGAGGTTGTATTCGCGCGTGCCGCGGTCGTCGCAATGGCCCTCGACGGTCACGGTGACGTTGCTGTAGCGCTGGAGCCATTGCGCCTGGCGCTGGAGGGTGGCGCGGCCCTCGGCCGAAATATCGCTTCGGTTCAAGGCGAAGAATACCCGATCACCGACATTCTGGACGAAATCCTGTTTCGTGCCGGGCGCGATCGTCGAGCTGCTCACCCCCATGCCGGTCCCGGTGCCGGGCCCGCGCAGGTTCCCCGTGCTCGTCGTCGTCGTACTCGACGGCGTCTGCGTACAGGCGGCAACCAACAGACACGCGCCAACCAGGCTCAAGAGCCGCAGATTCATGTTCTGACTCCTTGAAGAAGCATCCATTCGCCGATGCTGCCGATGATGAGGTGTAAAACCGTTGCCTGGCTCGCTCGTTCCGGTGGCGCTGCATCCATGGCTATTATTGCTGCCTGGCAAAAACGCGCGACTATAGGGTTGGCCATTTAGGGAATCAAGGGAGACCATGCCGGATCGGTGGCGTCGGTCGGTGTCACGATCTCGCGCTCGTTATAGCCCGTGATATCGATGCTGTAGAGATGGCTTTCGCCGCCATGTCCTCGCGATTCGATGCGCGTGCGCTTGTAATACATGAGCACGCGCCCGTTCGGCGCCCAGGTCGGCCCTTCGACCAGAAAGCCGTTGGCAAGCAGCCGCTCGCCCGACCCGTCGGGCCGCATCACGCCAATATAGAACCGGCCGCCTTCGATCTTGGTGAAGGCGATAAGGTCGCCGCGCGGCGACCAGGCCGGCGTGCCATAGGTGCCAGCGCCGAAGGTAAT
The DNA here is from genome assembly GCA_050729815.1 of Allostellaceae bacterium. Classification (GTDB taxonomy): domain Bacteria; phylum Pseudomonadota; class Alphaproteobacteria; order ATCC43930; family CGMCC-115725; genus JAATGI01. The sequence continues at coordinate 1,604 of JBOHLV010000228.1, read as the reverse complement.
GCGGTGGACGCCGCTGCCGTCCGCATTCATGACATAGAGTTGCTGGGAGCCGCCACGGTCGGAGGTGAAGACGATGCGAGTGCCGTCCGGCGAATAGCACGGCGAGGTGTCGATCGCCGAATCGTTGGTCAGGCGGACCGAATGGTGGGTCTTGAGATCGAGGGTGTAGATGTTGCTGGCGCCATTGCTGTCGGCGATGCTCATGATCACCTTGTTGCCGTCGGGCGAGAAGCGCGGCGCGAAGGTCATGCCGTGGAAATCGCCCAAGACCTCGCGCTGCCCCGTATCGATATTGAGGAGATAGACGCGCGGATGGCCGCCGGCATAGGAGAGGTAAGTGATCTCGTGCGCGGTCGGCGAGAAGCGCGGCGTCATCACCAGCGCCCGGCCGCTCGTCAGATAGCGGTTGTTGGCGCCGTCCTGGTCCATGATGGCGAGCCGCTTGATACGATGGTCGAGCGGCCCGGTCTCCGCGACATAGACGATCCTTGTGTCGAAATACCCTTCCTCGCCCGTGATACGCTTATAGATCGCGTCGGAAATGATATGGGCGATGCGGCGCCAGTTCTGCTCGTCCCCAGTGTAGCGCAACCCGGTAAGCTGTTGCTGCGCCAACACATCCCATAGGCGAAATTCGACCTGGAGCTTACCGTCGGGCTGGAGCTGGACATCGCCCGTCACCAGTGCCTGGGCATTAAGGACGCGCCAGTCGCTGTAATCGGGCGGGTTGCGGGTCGCCGCCTCCTTATCGATGAAGGCGCGCGGGTCCAAGGGCTTGAACAGGCCCGAGCTGGCGAGGTCGTTGGTGATCACCTGGGTGATGTTATGCCCGACCTGCTGGCCCTCATCGACGCCGGCGAAATTCGGAATCGCGATCGGCAACGGCGTGATCGTACCGCGCGTGATGTCGAGATGCAGTTCGGCATGCGCCGCCGGGACGATGGCAACGAAGCCCAGCGCAATAAGAGCGGCGAAAGACGCGGCAAGCGATAAGCGCTTCATCAGTTAACATCCTTGGGATCGAAGGTTATCGTGAAGGTCTGCCACTGGGCGTATTGATTCAGCGGCAGCTTGAGCGGCTGGCATCGCCGATTCAATAACGCGCGACGCGCCGAATCCGCAGCGGCGCGAAATGCCGGATTACCATATTGGCCGGTGTTCATCAGCATCGCGCTGCGCACCGTGGCGTCCGGATTCATGACGACACGGAATTCGGGCTGAAGATCGGCGGCATGGCGCACCCCGGCAGGGATGGCCCAGCATTGCTCGATCTGTTCCTTGACGAGATCAAGCTGGCTCGCCAGCAACTGGCTCGCCAACGGCGCAACCGGCTGCGAGGAGGCGCGCTGCGCGGTCCTGACCGGTTTCTTCGCGGGATTCGTGCGGGAGGACGGCTGGTCCTTCTCGAGATTGCGCAACAGATTGTCGAAGGACTGGGTTTTCGCGGGGGCCTTCTCCGGCCGCGGTTTCGTCGGCCGCGGCTTGGGTGGCGGCGGATGCGGCGCCCGCTCGGCGCGGGCGAGCCTTGGCGCGGGTTTCGGCGGGGTCGGCTTCTGCATCGGCACCGGCGGCGGCGGCGGCGGTGGCGCCGGCTTGGCCTGGGG
>JBOHLV010000227.1:0-16140 GCA_050729815.1 Allostellaceae bacterium | reverse complement strand
ACCCGCCGCGCAGCCGGCTTGCAAAGCTATGAGGAACCGTCTGCTCGACGATAGGGCTTTGGCAGGAAAACGAGGGCAATTGGCGGTAAGTCGTTCTCTAAACTGGCTCTTTTGGCCAATATGGCGGATGGGGTGGGATTCGAACCCACGGGTGACTTGCGCCACCGCCGGTTTTCAAGACCGGTGCCTTCAACCGCTCGGCCACCCATCCGCGTATTGCCATCCGCGCGGCCTCGACCTTACCGCCGGCCATCCCGTGCCGCAAAAGATCTATCGCGCGCTGGTGTTATCGAGGCCGGCCCGCTCACCGCGGTCATGCCGCGGCAAAGCGGATCGGTTGCGCGCCCTCCCAAAGTGCGAGCCGGCCCAGTTCGGCAAGACGGTCAAGCCCCGACGTCATGGTGATGAAGTGGTTGCCAGCGAGCTGTCCCATCTTGCTTGCGAACCGCACGCCACCATAGGCGAGAAGAATCTCCGTCTCGCTGATCCCGCCGGGATAAAGGATGATCTGACCTGGCGCCGGATAGGAGGTGTGGTGTTCGTAACCGACGCCGAATTGAAGATCGCCGAGCGGGATCCACACCCCCTCGCCACTCCAGCGGACATGGACGAGGCGGCTTTCGAACGGCATGCGCTTGGCGAAGGCCACGCAGGTTTGCGGCGCCGCCGCCTCGAAGCGGGCATCGAAGATAAACGGGCCGGCGGTGATGCGCAGTGTCTTCATGGCGATGGAATCCTTCAGTTCCGGGGGTACGGAAGCCGTTGCGACGTGATCGGCCAATCCGACGTTCATCCGCGTCTTTCCGGGGGCCAGGTTCTCCCGCCACCCCAAGTTCTCCCGCCACCATAGAAAAATTTGGTTGGGCGCGCCATGTCGGCCGCGCGTGGTTAAGGCTATTTTAGCCGTGCTCGGCGCATAACGGCCGCCATGACTGTCGTCCCCGAATTCGCCCGGCCGGCGCATGGCCGGTTCCTTCGTGCCGCGAGCCCGACGCGTGCGGTCTTGACATTCCTGCGCGATGTGCCGCGGACCATCCGCGGCAAGATTCTCCTCGCCTTCGCGGCGCTCGCGGCGATTACCCTGCTGCTCGGCCTGGCCGGGATGAACAACGTTGGCGGTGCGGGAAAGCTGGTGGTGGCGCGGTACGACAATCCGCTCGCCTCGATCAGCTATGTCCGGCTCGGCCTCGCCGATTTCGTCGGCGCGGAGGCCGGCGCGGCGCGACGGGCACGCACCCGCGACCCGGCCTTGGAGCGCAAGCTCGACCTGCGCATGGACCAGTTGGTGCGGCAAACCGGCATCTATTTGCGGCTTGCGGTGTCGCGGGCGAGTTCCGGGCGCGCAATCGCGGCGGCGCGGATCGCGGCGCGGGATGTCGCCCGTTGGGATGTGGCACGGCGGGATCGCATGCTCACCATTTCCCGGGGGCATGATCCTTTAAGCCTCTCGCGGCGCGGTGATATGGTGCTGGCCGATTTCACCCGGCTGGTGACGCTGACCGCCGAGGATGGGCTTGCCGCGCGGCAACGCGCGCTTGAAGCGATCCATGATTACCGCCGGTTGACATTTTTTGCGATGCTACTGGCGCTCGCGATCAGCGGCCTCGTGGCCTTTCTTCTCACCCGGCGGATGGTGCGACCGATCGCCGAGGCGTCGCGTGCCGCCGACCGCATCGCCGCCGGCGACCTCGATGTCGCGATCGATCATGCCCATCGCCATGACGAGTTCGGCGCGCTGCTCCGGGCGATGGCGGCGATGCGCGACAATATCCGCGCCATGATGCAACGCGAGATCTCCGCCCGGCGGGAAGCGCAGGACGGGCTTGCCGTGGCCATCGACAGTTCACCCGCGGGCGTCATCCTGACCGATGGCGGGGGTAGGGTCGCCGTCATGAATGCCGAGGGCCGCCGCCTGTTCGGCGATCTTGGCCATGACGTGACGCCGGGCGTGCCGTTTCCGCCGGAGCTTACGGACGCGCTCGAAGGCATGGGCGAGATCCGGCTTGAGGATGGGCGCTGGCTGAAACTCAGCCGGCGGATGACCGAGAGCGGCGGCTTCGTCGCGGTCGCCTCGGACATCACCGCCTTGAAGGAGCGCGAGAGCGCGCTGCGCACCGCCAAGGAGGCTGCCGAGGACGCGAGCCGCGCCAAGACCGATTTCCTCACCAATATGAGCCACGAGCTGCGCACGCCCCTGAATGCCGTGATCGGATTTTCCGAGATCATCGCGACCGAGATGCTGGGGCCGGTCGGAACCCCGAAATACAAGGAATTTGCCGGCGATATCCTGTTCAGCGGCCGCCATTTGCTGCAGATCATCAACCACGTGCTCGACATCGCGAAGCTGCAATGGGGCCGGATGGAGATCGAGCAAAATCCGACCGATCTTGCCGCCTCGGTCGAGGAGGCGGTCCGCATCGCGCGGATCCAGGCCGAGGCCGGTGGCATCGCCCTCGAAATCACGGTCGAAGACGGGTTGCCGCGGATCGCCGGCGATGCCATCCGCCTGCGTCAGGTGGTGCTCAACCTGCTTTCCAATGCGACGAAATTCACCCCGAGCGGCGGTCGCATCACGGTTGGACTCAAGCGCGTCGGCGCGATGGTCGAACTCACGGTGCGCGATACCGGCATCGGCATGAATCCGTCGGATATTCCGACGGCGCTCGAACCGTTCCGCCAGGTCGATAGCAGCATCACCCGGAAATATGGTGGCACCGGGCTCGGCTTGCCGCTATGCAAGCTGTTCGTCGAGTTGCATGGCGGCGAATTCGGGGTTATCAGCGCGCCGGGGCAGGGCACCACCGTCACCATCACGCTGCCGGTCTGCGCCGACGTCGCGAAAGCCGCCTGACTGGCTATCGCGAATCGCCCTGGCACCGTTGCGCCGTGAGGGGCGTCATGGCAACAGTGCGCGGCCCGGGATCGCCAAGGGAGCAGGACGGTGAGAAGCGTACAGCGATTATTGGCGCCAGTCGTGATCGGGATTGTGCTCTATGGCTGCGCCGCGGCCGGCGCGCAGAGCGCGGCGGGCGGGTTCCAGCGCTGGGTCGCGCATTTCCGCGGCGAGGCGCTGACCGCGGGCGTTACGCCCGCCACCTTCGATCGTGCCTTCGCCGGCATCGAGCCGCTGTCCCACGTCATCGAACTCGATCAGCACCAACCGGAGGTCCGGCTCAGCTTCACCGACTATATCCACCGTCTCGCCTCGCCCACGCGTCGGCGAGGTGTGCGCGAGCACCTTGCCGACAACCGCCGCCTCCTCGACGCGGTCCGCCGCCGCTATGGCGTCGATCCGCGCTTCATTGTCGCGCTGTGGGGGATCGAGACCAATTTCGGCCAGTCCTCCGGCGACTATCCGGTGATTGCGTCGCTGGCGACCCTGGCCTATCACGGCCGTCGCGCCCGGCTGTTCACGCGCGAGTTGATCGCGGCACTCAAGATCGTTCAGCGCGACGACATCGCGCCCGCGGATTTGCGCGGCTCCTGGGCCGGCGCCATGGGCCAGTGCCAGTTCATGCCGACCAGCTTCCTGCACTATGCCGTCAGCTTCGACCATCGTGGCCGGCCCGATATCTGGCATTCCCGCGCCGATATCTTCGCTTCGATCGCCAATTACCTTGTCCAGAAGGGTTGGCGGGACGATCAGACCTGGGGCCGTTTCGTGCGGGTGCCACGCCGCCTGCAGGCGCGGTTCATCGGGCTCGACGTCGAAAAGCCGCTTATCGCGTGGCGCCGCCTGGGATTGCGCCGTGCTGATGGTGGGTCGTTGCCGGTGGCGCCCTTCAAGGCCTCTTTGCTGATGCCGGAGGGGCAGGGCGGTCCCGCGTTGCTCGTTTACGGCAATTTCCGGACCTTACTTCGCTGGAACAACTCGCAAGCCTTTGCTACGGCTGTAGGAATGCTTGCCGACGCCGCCAAAATCCGCTAGTATCAACCATAACGTCCAACCGAAAGATGCGGGTAAGCGCGAAACATGGTTTGGGGGTCGCTGAAGTGGCTGGTGTGTGGCGCTGGTGTTTTGTCGCTGGCAGCGTGCGGCAGCGCGCCGCATTACGCGGGGCATTGGGCGAGAGGCCATGCCCGCTATACAATCGGGCGATCTTATAAGGTAAAGGGTGTCTGGTATTCCCCTCATGCCGACTGGTCCTATAACCGGACCGGGATTGCCTCCTGGTATGGCGAGGCGTTTCAGGGTCACACCACGTCGGATGGTGAGATCTATAACCTCAACGCGCTGACCGCGGCTCATAAGACGCTGCAACTTCCCTGCGTCGTCCGCGTTACCAATCTTGAAAACGGCCGTTCGCTCGAAGTCCGGGTGAATGACCGCGGCCCGTTCGCGCCGGGCCGGATCATCGATGTGTCGCGGCGCGCGGCACAGTTGCTGGGTTTTGAGCGCCAAGGAACAGCGCCGGTACGAGTGCAGTTGCTGCCTCGGCCTTCGCTGCGCGTCGCCGAAGCAGCCGGGATGTCCGCTAGGCAAGGCATCGCCGTCGCATCGAGCGCGCCGCCATCACGGCCGGCGCGGCCGGTACGGGTGGCGGAAAACCGGCCCTTGCCGATTCCGGCATCGGCATCGAACGGCGCTCGGAATGAACAGATTGCTGCCGCACCGGTCGCGTCACTCGCATCGACGAGGATTTATATCCAGGCGGGCGCCTTTGCGGATGAAGCCAATGCCATGCGGCTTCGCGACCGGCTTCGCGGGCTGGGCTCGCCGGTTGAGATCACCGGCGCGGCAGTGGGCGGCCTCTCGGTCTATCGCGTGCGGCTCGGGCCCGCGCTTTCGGTCGATGCCGCCGATGCCTTGCTTGAGCGGGTGTATTCCGTGGGCGTGCCCAAAGCCCGCATCGTGGTCGATTGACCCGCCGCTGAACAGGGCCTTTTATGCGATGTAGCCGTTGGCGATACGGCCGAGCCACGTCCTGTCATCTATCGATCGACCGTCACCAATAATACCGCATCCCGATGAGCATGACTCGTCGGGATGCGGTATCGCGAGCAAGTGCGAGCGCGCGCCCTATGGCGCGGAGCCAAGCGAGCGGACGCGAGCGCCGGCGATTGAGGTCCCGCCGATCCGAACCACCGGTTCGGCTCGGCGGGATTTGGTATAAGTGATTGACGTTTGGCCGGCGACGCGTTGTCCTGCCCCTAGATCATAGAGCGCGGCGCGGGTGCCGTTGAAAGCGGAGAACGGTCATGAATGAGGCGCCGGGCTTGTTCGAAGCGCTACGACAGTCGGCTGATCCTACCGCGGCGGCGGCGATTGAAGAGTTGGTCCGCGACGCGCCGGATCGTGCCCTTTGCCGCATCAATGTGATCGATTTTGCGAAGGCGCGTGGCGTCACCGACGATCAGGCGATTGGCGCCTTCCTTCATGCGACGCAGCTCGGCATTTTCGAGATGCAGTGGAACGTGTTGTGTCCGGGCTGCGGCGGCGTGCTCGATTCCAACACGACGTTAAAGACCGTCCACGAGACGGAATATCACTGCCAGCTCTGCAGCACGGGATACGAGCCGACGCTCGACGAACTGGTCGAAGTCACCTTCACCGTCGCACCGCGGGTACGCCGGATCGCGGCGCATAATCCCGATTCGCTCAGCGAGGCCGAGTACTACCGACAGCTCTTCTGGGGTTCGTGGGCCGATCTTCCGGACAACATGGAAGATGCGCTCGATCACATCCAACTCGACGCCATCGAACTCTCGCCAGGCGAGAAGGCGAGCCTGTCGCTGCAGCTTCCCGAACGCTTCATCATCGTGTTCGAACCGGTAAGCCATTCCGCCCAATTCATCGACGTCAAGGGTGAGCCAACGAAGGAACGCCAGACCCTGTCGCTCGTCTTCAACCGGTTCAACATGCCGCACCAAACGCTGGAGATGCGGCCGGGGCCGTTCCGGCTCGCGCTGGAGAACAAGACCGAACGGCGCTTGTTGCCGGGTGTATGGATCGCCGATGACGACCTCCATCACCTAATGGCGAAGCGTAAGCCGTTCCTCACGGCGAAGCGCCTCCTTACCAACCAGACCTTTCGCGACCTCTATCGCACCGACGCGCTCGACGCCGATCAGCGCCTCAAGATCACTTCGCTGACCTTTCTCTTCACTGACCTTAAGGGCTCTACCGCGCTCTATGATCGGGTCGGCGATTTGAAGGCCTATGACCTGGTGCGGGAGCATTTCGATCTCTTGAACAAGATCGTGGCATCCGAGGCCGGCGCGGTGGTGAAAACCATTGGCGACGCGGTCATGGCGACCTTCGAAACGCCGGATCGCGCCGTGTCGGCGGCGCTCAAAATGCGCGAGTCGATTTCCGCCATCCACGAGGACGGGCAGGGCGAGAACCTGCTCTTGAAGATCGGCATCCATGAGGGCCCATGCCTCGCCGTGATGCTCAACGACCGTCAGGATTATTTCGGCCAGACGGTCAATATCGCCGCCCGGGTTCAGGCGCTGGCCGATTCGCGCTCCATTCTCGCCACCGACGTCGTGATTGGCCAGGTTAGTACCGCCAAACTACTCGAGGCAAACGGCGTCGTGCCGGTAGCGCAGCGCCATGCGTTACGCGGCGTCACCCATGAGATGACGCTCTATGAATTGCCTTGAGGTCGCGGGCGGCGCGATGTTCCGAAAATCCCCGCAAGGCCGCCTCACGACCGGCCTTGTCTTAACAGCCGTCGCTGTGCTTTGGCTCGTGCCGGCTGCGGCGGCCCGGGGCGAGGGCGGCATTATCGGCCGATGGCTGACGGCGAATCATCACGCGGTTGTCGAGATCGGGCATTGTGGCGCGGATATCTGCGGCCGGCTCGACTGGCTCTATCGGCCGATTCGCCATGGTGCGCCGGCGCGGGACGAGAACAACCCCGACCAAAGCCGACGCGGCCGACCGCTGTGCGGCCTCGTGATGCTGTACGACTTCAAACCGGATCCGTCCAATCCGCGCCATTGGCGGGGCGGCTATATCTACGATCCGGAGACCGGCGACACGTACCATGCCGAAATGACGCTGGTTGATCCGGCGCATCTACATCTGCGCGGCTATGTCGGGATTCCGTTGTTCGGCGAGACCCAGACCTGGACCCGGATTAAGGCGAATTATCCGATCTGCCATTTGCCTTAGCGCAACTTTCGGCTGGTTATGCGCATCCCTTATTCGTCATCGCCGGGCTTGACCCGGCGACCCATCGATGGACCCGCGGGTCACCCCCGGACTGTGATCCGGGGGCGCGGGTGACGGGAGGAGGGATGATTCAAGCTCAACGAATTTCACTCCGGCTCTCTGCGGATGTGGTTTGAATTATCGCATAATGTATATTATGAGAAATTATTGATTATGACGTCACGCCAATGGGATGTTTGCCAAATTACAGTTCGATCGTCATTCCGTCATAAGCTGGTTCGACGCCCGGAGGCAGTTCGCGGCAGAGCGTCGCGTAATCCATGCTCTCATCCATATGGGTCAGGATCGCGCGCTTCGGCCCCACCCGCGCGATCCAGTGCAGCGTCTGTTCGAGATGTGAATGGGTCGGGTGTGGCCGGCGACGCATGCAATCAACCATCCATACCTCGACGCCGTTGAGCGCGGCGAACGCCGCCTCGTCGAGCGCGACGACGTCGGTCGAATAGCCGAACCTGCCGACGCGCAATCCGAGGCTGGTCTTACGCCCGTGATCCTGCTGGAACGCTGTGATCGGCATGCCGGCGGCCGTGAAGTGGTCGCTCACCTCGTGCGGCTCGATGATGGCACGAAACTCATAGCCATTCTTGCCGGGATGGTACGAGCCGGAAATGGCATAGCCGAACCGGGCCTGAATCTCGGCCAGGGTCGCGGCGTCGCCATAGGCCGGGATCGATCGGCCCAGAAGCACGCACGGGATGCGCAGATCATCGATCCCATGGAGATGGTCGGCATGGGCGTGGGTAAAGATGACGGCTTCGAGGCGCGCGATGCCGGTGGCGAGCAGCGCCTCGCGCAGATCGGGCGGCGTGTCGATCAGGATGGTGGTGCCCGCCTCTTCGATCACGATCCCGGCGCGGCGACGCCGGTTGCGGGGATTGCCGGGATCACAATCGCCCCAGCCGCCACCGATCTTGGGCACACCCCAGGATGGACCGCAGCCGAGGATCGTAACCTTCACGCGCGCGCCGCCGGCGGTGCCGCCTTGGTGAACAGGCGGAAGAAATTGTCACTCGTCACGCGGCCCAGCTCTTCGACCGAAATCTCTTTAAGCTCAGCGACTTTTGCCGCGGTATGGACGATGAAGGCCGGCTCGTTGGTCTTGCCGCGCAGCGGCACCGGCGCGAGGAACGGTGCGTCGGTCTCGATCAGCAGCCGGTCGAGCGGAATGTCCGCGACGATGGCACGCAAATCCTCGGCGTTCCGAAAGGTGACGATGCCCGATATGGAAATATAAAAGCCGAGATCAAGTGCCTGTTCTGCAAGCTTTCTGCCGCTCGAAAAACAATGGAGCACACCGCGGCCCATGCCTTCATCGGCAAGGATTTGGCCGGTGTCGGCATCGGCCTCGCGGGTATGGACGATGATCGGCAGGTCGGCCGCGCGCGCCACCCCGCACTGCGCCCGGAACATCTCTTGCTGCCGTGCGCGCGGACTGTGATCGTAATGATAGTCGAGGCCGGTCTCCCCGATGCCGATGACCTTTGGCAGCGTCGCCATTTCTTGCAAGGTTTCGATCACGCTGTCGGGTGTCGCCTCGGCCTCATGCGGGTGGATGCCGACGGTGGCCCAGATGTCGGCATCGCCATCGGCGATCGCCACGACCTCCCTAAGATCGGCGGCCTCGGTGCCGATCGTCAACATGGTGTCGACGCCGGCCGCCCGTGCCCGTGCGATCAGCCCTGCCCGCGCCTCAGGCTCGGCAAAGTCGATATGGCAATGGCTATCGACCAGCATCGGTGGCCTCTTCCTCGACATAGCGCGGAAACACACCTTCGGGCTTCGGCAATTCTACGCCGGCGGCGAGTGGCGCGGCGGTGAGCGCGGCAAAGTCGCGCTTCGTAACAGGAATATCAAGCTGATCCAATATCTTGGATGCCGAACCTGGCATAAAAGGTTGAATATAGATGCCGAGATGGCGGATGGTTTCCGCGAGGACGTAAAGCACCGTGTCGCGGCGGGCGGGATCGGATTTATTGAGCGCCCACGGCGCCTCTTCATCGACATAGCGGTTGGCTTGGCCGACCACGTCCCAGATATGGTCTAGGGCGCGGTGATAGGCGGGCACGGCAAATTCCGGGCGCAGCCGGTCGAGGAGTCCGCCAGCGCCGGCGAGCAGCGCCTCGTCGGCCGGCGCAAGCGGCCCGGGTGCCGGCACCCTGCCCCCGCAATAGCGCTGGATCATCGACAGCACGCGCTGCGCCAGATTGCCGAGATCGTTGGCCAGGTCGCCATTGATGCGATTCACCATGGCGCGGTGTGAGAAATCGCCATCGGCGCCGAACGGCAGCTCGCGCAACATGAAATAACGCACGGAATCAAGCCCATATCTGTCGACGAGCGCTCTCGGCGTGATGAAATTGCCGAGCGATTTCGACATCTTCTGGCCCTCGACCGTCCACCAGCCGTGGCCGAAGACGCGGCGGGGCGGATCGAGACCCGCCGCCATCAGGAAGGCCGGCCAATAGACGCAATGGAAGCGGATGATGTCCTTTCCGACCATGTGCAGGCTACACGGCCAGAATTTCCGGTAGGTCTCGCTCGTCTCGTCGGGGAAGCCGGCGCCGGTCAGATAGACCGACAGCGCCTCGATCCAGACATACATGATGTGCCTGTCGTCGCCCGGCACCGGGATGCCCCAATTGAAGCTGGTGCGCGAGATCGACAAATCCTTTAGCCCGCCTTTGACGAAGCTTACCACTTCATTGCGCCGTGCCTGCGGGCCGATGAAATCGGGATTGGCCTCATAAAAGGCGAGCAGCCGGTCCTGCCAGGCCGAAAGGCGGAAGAAATAATTCTCCTCCTCGACCCATTCGACATCGGCGCCGGTCGGCGCCTTGCCGTTCACGAGCTCGCTCTCGTCATAGGGCGCCTCGTCGCGTACCGAATACCAGAAACCGTATTTGCCGAGAAAGATATCGCCCTGAGCGGCGATGCGGCGCCAGATCTCGGCGGCGCAGTCAAGATGGCGCTGCTCGGTAGTGCGGACGAAATCGTGGGTATCGATGCCGAGAAGCGCGTTCATGGCGCGGAATGTTCCCGAAACCCGATCACAAAATGCCTGTGGCGTCATGCCGGCGGCGAGTGCCGATTTCTCCACCTTCTGGCCATGCTCGTCGGTGCCGGTCGTGAACAGCACCTCCTCGCCGTCGAGCCGGCGGAAACGCGCCAGCGCATCGCAGGCCACGGTGGTATAGGCGTGGCCCAGATGCGGTGCATCATTCACATAATAGATCGGCGTGGTGACATAGAATCGGTCGCCGCGCGGCATCTTCCCACCTCGATCGATAGGGGTGTGTCTGGCACGAGGCGCAATCAGCGCGACGCATCTTCGAGCGCAAAGAAGGCGTTGAGCACTGCCTCCTTACGATCGAGATTGACGACATCCACCAGGGTAAAAGTCCGATTGAGATTTTCCCATACCTCGACCCAGCGATCAAGAGATGGGCGCGGCACGAGATGGATGAGCGGATCGTCCGCGCCATCGCCCTGCCCGCCCGTTGCCGCCGCTTTGATGAGCCGCGCGACCCGTCCGGAAATGAGTTCGGTCGCAAGCCTGAAAGCATCTTCGGCGCCGCTGCGACCGAGGCGATCGGCGAAACGCTCGATCGCGATTCCGTCGAGCGTCGGCAACGGCATCAGCAAGTCGTTGATTTCGCGGTAAAGCCCAAGCCCGCCGCCGGCCGTGAGGTCGAGCGCGCGGCCGATGCTGCCGCCGGCCAGCGCAGCCACCTCCGCGGTCTTTTCAGGCGCCTCGGAGGGTAGATATTTTCCCAATAACCCAATGAGTTGCGACTCGGAAAGGAGATCGAGCGCGAGATGGCGGCAGCGCGAGCGGATGGTCGGCAGGAGGCGCCCCGCGCTGGCGCTGGTGATGAGCAACAGGGCGCGTCGCGACGGTTCTTCAAGGACCTTCAGCAACGCGTTGGCGGCATTGCGGTTCATCTCGTCGGCGCCATCGATGATGACGATCCGCCAGCCGCCTTCCGCCGGGGTCAAATGGAGGAAATCGCCGATCTGGCGCACGTCATCGATTACGATTTCGCTGCGCCGGCGCTTACGCTTTGGATCGTAACCCTTCTCGATCACAAGAAGATCGGCATGGCCTCCCGATGCGACGCGGCGGAATGCCGGCGTCGCGGGGTTGAGCTGGAGGCTGGTCGGCGGCGCCGCGACGGGGTCTCCCTCTGTGCCAGCTTCGGCGAAGAGGAATCGGGCGAAGCGGAAGGCGAGCGTCGCCTTGCCGATGCCGCGCGGCCCGGTCAAAAGCCAGGCATGCGGCAGTCGACCCGACCGCCACGCCTCGATGAGTGCCCGCTCCGCCCGCTGCTGCCCTACGAGGTCGGGATTCGCGCGCGGTTGCGGAATCGCGGCTGCGGCTTCGGTCGCGTCGTCGGCGTCAACGGGCCCGTCGAACTCGTCCGTCATGCCTCAGCAATCAAGCGTGACGCCCAACCGGTCACGCACGGTTTTCAAAATGGAGCCGAACACCGCGTCCGGCGGCCGCGTGGCATCGATGACGACGCAGCGCCCCGGTTCTTCGCCCGCGATGGTAAGAAAGCCGCGGCGAACGCGCTTGTGGAAATGGATGTCCTTCTGCTCGAACCGGGTCTCGTCATGGTTGCGGCGCTGGGTGCGCGACAGGCCAAGCTCGACCGGGACGTCGAGGATGAGGGTGAGATCGGGCTTCAGATCGTCGGCGATGAGGCGATGCAACTCGTGAAGCGCCGCTACCGGCACCCCGGCGCCATGGCCCTGATAAGCCGTGGTCGAATCGGCGAACCGGTCGCACACCACCCAATCGCCGCGATCGAGGGCGGGGCGGATGGTCTGTGTCAGGTGGGCCCGGCGCGCCGCCACCATCAACAAGGCTTCGGCGATGCCGTCCCAGCGTTCGGGCGCGCCCTTGAGAAGCACGTCGCGGATCAGCTCCGCGCCGGGTGCCCCACCGGGCTCTCGCGTCGCGACCACTGTGATGCCAGTGGTGCGAAGAGCCTCGGCAAGGCGCCGGGCCTGGGTAGATTTGCCGGCACCCTCGCCGCCTTCGAGGGTGATAAATCGTCCGTTCAGTGCCTTGTCCCCCAAAGATAATGGGCGAGCGCATCGGCGATCCGCCCGATGGCATCTAGGCGCTTCACCGCGGCGAGCGTCACTAGCGGAAACTTCTTCGTCTCCCCGTCCGGCAGCGCGACCTCCAGCGTGCCGACCGCCTTCCCCGCGGCGATCGGCGCCTTGATTTCGCCATCATACACCGCCGTGATCTTGACCTTCGACAACTCGCCCCGCGGCACGGTGACGATGGTGTCGGTCCGCGTGCTCACGGGAACCGTCGACTTCACCCCATACCATACCGGCGCCTCGTCGATCGCAAGCCCCGGTTTCGCGACATCGAGATCGACGAACGCGCGATAAGCCCAGTTCAGCAGATTTTCCGATTCGCGCGCGCGTGCGCCGGCGGTGTCGAGCCCGGAGACCAGCAGGATGATGCGCCGGCCATGCCGCACCGCCGAGGCAAGCAGGCTGTAGCCGGCCTCTTGGGTGTGGCCGGTCTTAATGCCATCGACACCAAGATGCTTGTACAGCAGCGGGTTGCGGTTGTGCTGGGTGATCTTGTCGAAGGTGAACTCCTTCTCCCCGACGATCGGATAATATTGCGGAAAATTGTGAAGGTAGTCCTCGGCGAGGGTGACGATATCGCGCGCCGACATATAGTGGCTGGGATCGGGCAGACCGTCGACATTTGCGAAATGGCTGTGAGTGAGGCCGAGCTTCTTCGCCTCGGCATTCATTTCGGCCACGAAGGCCTCGGTGCTGCCGGCCAGCCCCTGGGCCAGCACGACACAGGCATCGTTGCCGGATTCGACCAACATGCCGCGCAGCAAGTCGCTGACCGAGACATGGCCGTGATAAGGCACGAACATCTTGGAACCGCCGGTACGCCACGCCTTCTCGCTGACCGGCAGCGCGTCGCTAAGCTTGATGCGGCCCTCTTTCAGATACTGAAACACGAGATAGGCGGTCATGATCTTACTGAGCGACGCGGTCGGCATCGGCTGGTCAATGTTTTTCGCGAGCAACACCGTCCCAGCATTGTAATCGACCACCATTGCCTCCCTGGCATCGGTGGCGAAGGTCGGCATGCCGCCCGCGCCGAGGCCGGGGCCGCTCGGCGGCGCGGCGATCGGCGTCTTGGCCTGTCGCAACGAAGCGGCGACCGCGCCTGCCCCTGGTGTCGCAAGGCCAAGACAGAAAGAAGCAGCCAGTAGCACGAAGAAGGGGGTTGTCACCACCAGTCGAATCTGAGTCATGCCCCGACTCCTGCGCCACGGTACGCCTGCACGTTAGAATATCGTTCGGCGGGAAGAAAGCGCCGCCCCGTGGATATGATCGGCGTGGATATGATCGGCGTGGATATGATCGGACGGCAAGATCGAAGGCACTCCCGTGGAACCCATTATGAGAGCCGCTTGTTCCCGTGGTGCCGGATGTCTAGTCTCGCCCGATGTCGCAAATTCGCGATCGCTGGGTCAGCCCCCGGCTTCGTGTCGAGACCGTCGGTGCCGGTGCGCCATTACTGGTGCTGCTGCACGGCTCGGGCGCCAATGGGGATGTCTGGGCCGGGCTCATTCCCTATATCGCGCGCGGCTGGCCCGGCCGCTGCCTCGTTCCGGATTTGCGCGGCCATGGCCGCTCCGGCCACGCCCTGCCCTATGCCTATGGCACCTATGCCGCTGATATTGCGACTGTTGTTGCGCCCGAAGCGGATGCGTTCCTGGTCGGCCATTC
Organism: Allostellaceae bacterium; assembly: GCA_050729815.1. GTDB lineage: Bacteria > Pseudomonadota > Alphaproteobacteria > ATCC43930 > CGMCC-115725 > JAATGI01. The sequence continues at coordinate 2,177 of JBOHLV010000227.1, read as the reverse complement.
TCTCGGCGGCGCAGTCGCGCTAACGCTGGCGACCGGCTGGTTCGGCCTGCGCGTCCGCGGTGTCGTTGCCTTCGGCGTCAAGGTGGATTGGAGCGCGGACGAACTCGGCCGGCGTCGCCGGCTGGCATCGGCGCCGGTTCGTTGGTTCGACCGACGCGAGGATGCGATCGAGCGCTATCTCAAAATCTCGGGCCAGTTCGGCCTGGTGGGCAAGGACTCGCCGGCGGCGCTTTCGGGCATCGTTGAGGAAGCGGGCCGCTATCGTCTCGCCGCCGACCCTGCAATCAACGGGGGAGACGATCTTCCGGATATTACGGCAATTTATCGCGCGGCGTCGGCGCCAGTTACGATCGCTGTCGGCAGTCGCGACCCGATGTTGTCGGCGGCCGAGGCACAAGGCCTCGCGGCGGATGCCGTGATCCTCGACGGGCTCGGCCACAACGTCCATATCGAGCGGCCCGAGGCGATCTGGGAGCTGATCGCGCGTGCGAGCGGAATTGACTCTCGTGCCGCCCGCCTGATAACCACAAATAAAAACCCTGGGAGGAGTTTTGAATGATGAGCCGTTTCGCGGCGACGCGAATCTGCGGCCCAAGATGACCAACCTGCTCGAAGTCGATCAGGTTGCGGTCAGCTTCGGCGGCATCGTCGCGCTCGACCATGTCAGCTTTTCAATGGCCCCCGGCGAGATTTGCGGCCTCATCGGCCCCAACGGTGCTGGCAAGACGACGCTGTTCAACTGTCTGTCGCGGCTCTATCCGGTCGATTCTGGCGACATTCGCTTCGAGGGCCGGTCCTTGATCGGCCTGCCGAAGCACCGGATGGCACCGATGGGGATCGGCCGCACCTTTCAGAATCTGGCCCTCTTTCGCTCGATGTCGGTGACGCGCAACATTCTGGTGGGTGGGCATTGCCGCACCCGGTCGAGCTTCGTCGACAATGTCTTTCGCTTTCCCGGCGTCGCCCGTGAGGAGCGCGCGTTGCGCGAGCGGGTGCGCAAGATCGTCACCTTTCTCGACCTTGATGCCTTGGCCGACACCGTGGTGAGTGCCCTGCCCTTCGGCCTCCAGAAGCGGGTCGAGCTTGGCCGCGCGCTCGCTGCCGAGCCGAAACTGCTGCTGCTCGACGAGCCGGCGGCCGGGCTCAATCACGAGGAGCTGACCGGTCTCGGCTGGGTGATCCGCGAGATTCGCGACCGTTTTGGCATCACGATCCTGGTCGTCGAGCATCACATGGCCCTGGTCATGAGCCTCTCCGATAAGGTCGTCGCGCTCGATTTCGGCCGCAAGATCGCGGAAGGTCCGCCGCAACTCGTGCAAAGGGATCCCGAGGTGATCCGTGCCTATCTGGGGGCGGCGTGATGGCGGCTCTCCTTGAGGTGAAGCAGCTCACTGCAACCTATGGCGACGGCGTGGTGCTGCATGACATCGCCTTCACCCTCGGCGACGGCGGCATCACCGCGATCCTCGGCGCCAACGGCGCCGGCAAGACCACCACCTTGCGCGCGCTCTGCGGCATGGTGCGGCGCCGCGGCGAGATCACCTTCGACGGTCGTCGGATCGACGCGCTCGCGACAGAGGATGTGGTGCGGCTCGGCATCGCCCATGTCCCGGACGGGCGCGGCACCTTTGCCGGCTTGTCGGCGGAGGAGAATCTGCGCCTCGGCGGCTATCTACGCCGCGATCGTGCCGGCCTTGCGCGCGATTTCGACCATATCTATGGCCTGTTCCCGCGCCTCAAGGAGCGGCGCCGGCAGCAGGCCGGCACCCTCTCGGGCGGCGAGCAGCAGATGCTGGCGATCGGCCGCGCCCTCATGCTGCGGCCGCGCCTCCTCCTGCTCGACGAGCCGTCCTTCGGCCTTGCCCCGCTCGTTGTGCAGGAAATCTACCGCACGCTGCGCGAGATCAATCACGACGACAAGGTCAGCATGCTGCTGGTAGAGCAGAACGCGACGCTGGCGCTCGACCTCGCGGAGGATCGCGAGCGCTTCGCCGGCCTGCTCAAGGCGCATGGGCTCCGCTCACCGGAGTGGGGGATCGCCGCCACGCCGGATGAGACCGTCGAGATCGCCGAGCGGATCGGCTACCCGGTGCTCGTCCGGCCGCACCACGTCCTCGGCGGGCGCGGCATGCACGTCGCGCGCTCGGCCGGCGACCTCGCCGTCGACGGGCCGTGCC
>JBOHLV010000226.1:0-32064 GCA_050729815.1 Allostellaceae bacterium | reverse complement strand
AGATCGGGCATGGCAAGCTCGCCTGGCGATCGGTCCGTCCGCTTCTCCCGACGAAAGAAGCCTTTCCCTACACCATGCGCGTCGTGTCGGAGATCACCGAATCGAACGGCTCCTCCTCGATGGCGACGGTGTGCGGCGCATCGCTGTCGCTGATGGATGCGGGCGTGCCATTGAAGCGCCCCGTGGCAGGCATCGCGATGGGCCTTATCAAGGAGCGCGACGGCTTTGCCGTGCTCTCGGACATTCTCGGCGACGAGGACCATCTGGGCGATATGGATTTCAAGGTCGCCGGCACCGAGGAGGGCGTGACCGCGCTCCAGATGGACATCAAAATCACCTCGATCACCGAGGAGATCATGCGCGTCGCCTTGGACCAGGCACGCGAGGGCCGGATGCACATCCTCGGCGAGATGGCGAAAGCGCTCGCCGAATCCCGCGGTGCCGTCAGCAACAACGCGCCGCGCATCACCACCTTCGCGATCCCGAAGGACAAGATCCGCGAGGTCATCGGCACCGGCGGCAAGGTGATCCGCGAGATCACCGAAGTGACCGGCGCCAAGATCGATATCGAGGATGACGGCACCATCAAGGTGGCGGCGGTCGATGCGACGGCGGCACAGGCCGCGATCGACTGGATCAGGGGCATCGTCGCCGAGCCGGAGGTCGGCCTCGTCTATACCGGCAAGGTCGTGAAGACGGTCGATTTCGGCGCCTTCGTCAATTTCCTCGGCGCGCGCGACGGCCTCGTCCATATCAGCGAACTGGCGCCGCAGCGCGTCGCCAAGGTGACGGACGTGGTCAAGGTCGGCGACCAGGTCAAGGTCAAGGTGCTGGGCTTCGACGATCGCGGCAAGATCAAGCTGTCGATGAAGCGGGTCGATCAGGCGACCGGCGAGGATCTGTCAGCGAAGGAGGAGACCGCGCGGCAACAGGCGTAGGCGTGGCCGGTATCGTGACGGGCCGATTCCGCGATTTGCTTCTCGCGGGCGAACGTCATAAATTGAAACATCCCGTGATGCCAGGGGAACGGCGGCGGGGTCGGGAAGGAACCCGGCACAGGAGTTGAGGTGAAGGCGCTCAAATCGCTGATCATATCGGGGCGCGAGGTGCTGCCGCTGGTGGAAGGTGGCAAGGGCATCTCCGTCTCTAACGGCGAAAGCTCGGGCGCCTGGGCGGCGTGCGGCGGTGTCGGCACGTTTTCGGGCGTCAATGCCGATTTCTTCGACGCGTTGGGCGCCGTCGCGCCACAAATCTATCGCGGCCGCACCCGGCGCGAGCGGCATGAGGAGCTGATCGCCTATTCCATCGCCGGCGGCATCGAACAGGCGCGCATGGCTTACGAGCGGTCCGGCGGCAAGGGCCGCATCCATATGAACGTGCTATGGGAGATGGCGGCTGCCGAGCGCATTCTCCACGGCGTCCTGGACGGCGCCCGCGGCCTCATCAACGGCGTCACCTGCGGCGCCGGCATGCCCTATCGCATCGCCGAGATCTGCGCCCACTACAATGTCCATTACTATCCGATCGTGTCCTCGGCACGCGCGTTCCGCGCCCTCTGGAAGCGCGCCTATCACAAATTCGGCGAATGGCTCGGCGGCGTCGTCTATGAGGACCCGTGGCTCGCCGGCGGCCATAACGGGCTTTCCAATGTCGAGGACCCGGAAAAACCGGAGGCGCCCTATCCCCGCGTCTTCGAATTGCGCAAGCTGATGCGGGAGTTCGGCCTCGACCTGACGCCGATCTTCATGGCCGGCGGGGTGTGGAATTTGCGCGAATGGGAGGATTGGCTCGACAATCCCGAGCTCGGGCCGATGGCGTTCCAGTTCGGGACCCGGCCGCTCCTCACCAAGGAAAGCCCGATCTCCGACGCCTGGAAGCAGCGCCTGCTGCAACTGAAGGAAGGCGACATCTTCCTCAATCGGTTCAGCCCGACCGGATTTTATTCCTCGGCGGTTCGCAACGCCTTCCTCAATGAATTGGAGGCCCGCTCGGAGCGCCAGATCCCGTTTTCGGTCGAGGCCGTCGGCGACCATGTTGCGACCCTTGAGATCGGCGCCCGCCACCGCACCGTCTATGTCACGCCGCATGACCGTGTTCGCGCCCGGGGCTGGATCGCCGAGGGCTTTACCGAGGCGCTGCGCACGCCCGATTCGACGCTGGTCTTCGTCACCCAGCAAGGCTCCCTCGATATCCGCCGCGACCAGGTCAATTGCATGGGCTGCCTTTCCGCCTGCATGTTCTCCAACTGGGCACAGAACGAGGCCGGGACCACCGGCAAGCTGCCCGATCCCAGAAGCTTCTGTATCCAGAAGACCCTTCAGGCGATCCGCCATTCCGACGATGTCGAGTTCGAGCTGATGTTTTCCGGCCACAACGCCTATCGCTTCGCCCGCGATCCCTACTATGCCAACGGCTTCATCCCGACGGTCCGCGAGCTGGTCGAGCGGCTCAAGACCGGGGAATGAGCCGTCATCACGAAATGGTGAGGCGAGGGTCGGGCCTACTTGCACGGCGCCGGGACCACGCTAGGATGATGCGCCTTTTGAAATATCGGCTGACCCGACCCATATTTCCCGCATGACGAGCCCACGCCCCTACGCCAACGCCATCGACCTCATTCGCGCCGCGAATTTGCGGCCGACGCGGCAGCGTCTCGCCCTGGCGCGGCTGTTGTTCGATCACCGCGACCGCCATGTCACCGCCGAGCAGCTTCATCACGAGGCACGCGCGGCCGAGGTGCCGGTGTCACTCGCCACCGTCTACAACACCCTCCACCAGTTCGTCACCGCCGGCCTCCTGCGCGAGGTGGTGGTCAATCCCGGCCGCTCCTATTTCGACACCAATGTCAGCGACCACCATCATTTCTTCCATGAGGATGACGGCCAGCTCTGCGACATCGCCGGCGACCGGATCGAGGTCACGGATCTGCCGGCGCCGCCCCCCGGGACGGTCGTGCGGCGCGTCGATGTGATTATCCGCGTCGGCGCAAAAGACAAGCCGAATTAATCCTCTATCCTGAACTTTAGAATTATTCGAAACAACTTGACTCGGACTCCGCCGGGGTGCATATAGGCATGGCGCAAGGCGCACCGACCCACCATTCCCGCGGAAGGAATCGAATATGCCCGCATTGAAGGGTTCCAAGACCGAAACCAACCTCAAAGACGCGTTCTCCGGCGAGAGCCAGGCCAACCGCCGCTATCTCTATTTCGCGCAAAAGGCCGATGTCGAAGGCTTCAACGACGTCTCCGCCGTGTTCCGCTCGACCGCGGAAGGCGAGACCGGTCACGCCCACGGCCATCTCGAATATCTCGAGGAGGTCGGCGATCCCGCGACCGGCAAGCCGATCGGCGACACCAAGAAGAACCTCAACTCCGCCATCGCCGGCGAAACCCATGAATATACCGACATGTATCCCGGCATGGCCCGCACCGCGCGCCAGGAAGGTTTTGACGAGATCGCCGACTGGTTCGAGACCCTGGCCAAGGCCGAAAAGTCGCATGCCGGCCGCTTCCAGAAGGCGCTCGACACGCTCTAATCCGGCGGTTCGACGCTTCGGCTTTGATTAGCGTCATTCCCGTGCGATTCCCCCAACGAGCCGGGGGAGGAATCCAGGGCGACCGAAGACGGGTTGCCCTGGGTCCGTGCTTGCGCGGGGACGATGGGTGGCAATATCGGAACGAGCGATAAGGAAAAGCATGCGCGAAGGCAGCCTCGACGCGCCGACCCGGCACGACATTGACTGGCAGGATCCGGATTTTACCGATCCCGCCAAGCTCGATGCCGAAATGCGCCGGCAGTTCGATGTCTGCCATACCTGCCGGCGCTGCTTCAATCTGTGCGATTCGTTTCCGCGCCTCTTCGATCTGATCGACGAATCCACGACGGGCGAACTCGATGCCGTGCCGAGCGACAAGCTCGGCACCGTGGTCGATGCCTGTACGCTCTGCGACATGTGCTTCATGACGAAGTGCCCCTATGTGCCGCCGCATCCCTTCAACATCGATTTTCCGCATCTCATGCTGCGGGCGCGGGCGGCCGATCTCGCGCGCGGCAAATCCGATTTCACCGCCCGGCAATTGAGCGAGACCGATCGCAACGGGAGGCTCGCCGGTGCCGTCGCGCCGCTCGCCAACTGGGCAAGCGGCGCCGACAATCATCTGACGCGGCCGGCGATGGAGAAGATTACCGGCATCGACCGGCGCGCCTATCTGCCGAAATTCCATGGCAAGACCTTCGCGATGCGGGCCAAGAAGGCGCCGCCCGCGCGCGACGCCGAGGCGCCCGCCAAGGCGCGGAAAGCGGCGATCTTCGCCACCTGCTTCGTCAATTATAACAATCCCCGGATCGGCGAGGCCCTGCTTGGCGTGTTGGCCAAGAACGGCGTCGAGACCGAAATCGTCTATCCCGGCTGTTGCGGCATGCCGATGTTGGAGCGCGGCGATCTCGCCCGCGTCGCCGCGATGGCGAAGAAGATTGCGGCCGAACTCGCGTCCTGGCTCGATCGGGGTTTCGATATTGTGGCGCCGGTGCCATCCTGCGCCCTCATGATGAAGTTCGAATGGCCGCTCATCGTGCCCGATGATCCCGCCGTGAAGCGCCTGGCGCATGCGACCTTCGATGCCGTGGAATATCTCGTCGATATCGCGAAGAAGGAAGGCCTGGCACCGGGCTTGGCGCCGCTGCCCGGCGGCGTCACCGTGCATCTTGCCTGTCATGCACGGGCGCAGAATGTCGGTGCCAAGGCGGCGGAACTCCTGCGCCTTATCCCCGAAGCCGATGTCGCGGTGATCGAGCGCTGCTCCGGCCATGGCGGCTCCTGGGGCGTGATGAAGACAAATTTCGATACCGCGCTTAAAGTCGGCGCCCCGGTCGCGCGCCAGGCGGTCAAGAACGACAAGATGTTCGTCGCATCGGAATGCCCGCTTGCGGCGGCGCATATCCTCCAAGGGATGGAACGCGCGAAAGGCGACAACCCCGTGCCCGAGGAGAGCTTCCACCCCATCGAGCTCTTCGCCCGCGCCTATGGAGTGCTGCCCAAATGAGCCAGAAACGCGAGATCACCCGCGCCGATATCATCGATGTCGACGATTATGCGAAACGGCGGCGCGACTATAAGAAGGAGGTCGGCGAGGTGAAGCGCAACCGCCGCGTCGAGGTCGGCCCGTTCGCCACTTTCTATTTCGAGAATTATCAGACGATGTGGCATCAGGTGCATGAGATGCTGCATATCGAGCGCGGCGGCGAGGCGCAGATCAAGGACGAGCTCGATGCCTACAATCCGCTCATCCCGCAAGGGGAAGAGCTGGTCGCGACGGTGATGTTCGAGATCGACGATCCGAAACGCCGCGACAATGTGCTGATGCAACTGGGCGGCATCGAGCGCCGCATGTATGTCGCGGTCGGCGGCGCGCGCGTCATGGGTGAGCCCGATCCGACCCGCGAGAACACCAGCCCCGAAGGCAAGGCCTCGGCGGTACAGTTCGTGCGCTTCCGCCTCACCCTGGACGAGATCGCAAAATTCCGCGACCCCGCGACCCAGGTGCTGGTCGGCATCGACCATCCCCGCTATGGCCATATCGCGGTGATGTCGGAGGCGGTGCGCCAGGCGCTCGCGGAAGACTTCGCCTAGTCAGGCGGTCAGAACGGCAGCTTGAATCCCGGCGGCAGCTTGAGGCCGCCGGTCAACTTCTCCATCTCCTCGGCGACATGGGCGTCAAGCCGCGTCTTGGCATCGTTGAAGGCAGCGAGGATCAGATCCTCGAGCACCTCAACCTCGTCGGGGACGATGAGCGCCGGGTCGATCTTGACCCGCTTCACCTCGCCCTTGCCGTTGACGGTGATCTCCACCATGCCGGCGCCGGCGTTGCCGCCGACCTCCGATTCGGCGAGCTTCTCCTGCATCTCGGCCATGCGGCTCTGCATCTCCTGGGCCTGCTTCAGCATCTGGCCGATATTCTTCATCAGAACGCCTCTCCTTCGTTGTCGTCATCCTCGGGCGGCGGGACCTCGTCGGGCGCCGGTGCCGGCGCCTCAACCTCGCGCACCGCCGCGATCCGCGCCCCCGGAAAGGCGTCGAGCACCGCCCGTACCAGGGGATGGCGCGCCGCCTCGCCTCGCCGCGACTGTTCCTGTGCCTCGTCCTGTTCCTTCAGGGTCGGCGCGCCGCCGGCGTTGGCCATGCCGACGAGCCAGCGCTCGCCGGTCCAGGCCGATAGCTTCTCAGCGACCCGGTTGGCAAGATCGCGCGGCGCGGCGGCGGCCAGGCGGAATTCCATCCGCCCCGGCTCGAACGCGACGAGATGGACATGGGCATAGAGATGGGCGCGGAGAATCGCTTCCCGCCGCGCCTCGAACAATTCCAGCAATTCGCGAAAGCTTCGCGGTGGCGCGGCGGTAAGATGCGCTTCGGGCACCGCTTGCGGCACGGCGCCGGCCGCGACGGCATGGACGCCGCGCGCCATGGCGACGGGCACGCCGGCCGCCGGCCCGGGCTGCGGCGTGCGCGACGGTGCGAGGCCGCGCCCTTCGGCGAACGCCTTCACAAGGTCCCCCGGCGGCGGCAGATCGGCGACATAGGCGAGCCGCACCAGCACCATCTCCGCCGCCTCGCGCGGTGACGGCGCGAGCTGCGCCTCCTCGAGGCCTTTCAAGAGCATCTGCCAGGTGCGGGCGAGTTGCGGCATGCCGAGCGTCTCGGCCAGCGGCAGGCCGCGCTCCCGCGTCTGGGCCAGGGTCGGGTCGTCGGCACCGGCCTCTTGCGTGAGTTTCAGGCGCGTCAGGAAATGCGCCAGCTCCAACAAATCCTGCAACACCAGCACGGGGTCGGCACCGCCGTCATAAAGCGCATCGAGCCGCGCCAGCGCCCCCGCGGCATCGCCCTTCAGCACCGCCTCGAACAGATCGAAGACGAGGCCGCGATCGGCGATGCCGAGCATGTCGCGCACCATCGTCTCGCCGATCGCCGCGCCACCGGAGAGCGCGATCGCCTGGTCCAGGAGCGACAGCCCGTCGCGCACCGAGCCGTCGGCGGCGCGGGCGATGAGCGCGACCGCCATGCCGTCGATCGTGACGCTTTCGGCGGCGGCGATCCGGGCATAATGCGCGATGAGCTGGTCGATTGGCACCCGGCGCAGCGAGAAACGCTGACAGCGCGATAGCACCGTCACCGGCACTTTCTGGATCTCGGTGGTGGCGAAGATGAAGATGACGTCCGGCGGCGGCTCCTCCAGCGTCTTCAGCAAGGCGTTGAAGGCGTGCTTCGACAGCATGTGCACTTCGTCGATGATATAGACCTTATAGCGCGCCGCGACCGGGCGATAGCGCACGCCGTCGGTCAGCTCGCGGATGTCTTCGACACCGGTGCGCGAGGCGGCATCCATCTCGACGACATCGACATGCCGGTCCTCGGCGATGGCGCGGCACGGCTCGCACACGCCGCACGGCGCGATGGTGGGGCCGCCGGTGCCGTCCGGGCCGACACAGTTCAAGGCGCGCGCCAGAATCCGCGCGGTCGAGGTCTTGCCGACGCCGCGCACGCCGGTGAGGATGAAGGCGTGGGCGATGCGCCCCGTGGCAATGGCATTGCTCAAGGTGCGCACCATCGCCTCCTGGCCGATCAACTCGGCGAAGCGCTGCGGCCGGTATTTGCGCGCAAGCACGCGGTAGGCGACAGGCTCGGTCATTTTGTCGCAGGCTCGGTCACGAGGGTCAGGGTGGGAGACTGAACAACGACCCAGATCGAAACTCGTTACGGCTGCTTCCTTCCGGACCTGACCGGGTTGGCGAGGGACCTGCCCGCCGCCAGCCTCCCGGAACCACTATATCAGGCGACCGGCCGGGAAGCGCAAGCACGCGATGCGCGGGCGCGCCCGAATAGCGCCGGGCGCAATTTCGTTGCAGTGCAGTAACAACTTAAACAATCCGGTCCTATAATGGATCATGGCCGAGTTGGCCCCCTATCGGTTCGCGACGAGGCTGGCGGCACGACTGACCGGCCCGTTGGCGCGTGGCGATACGGCCGGGGCCGGCGTCCATGCGCCGGGGTCGCATCGCGGCCCGGTGCGCGATCTCTGGATCCGGATGCGGGCGCTGATCCGGTCGCTGGGCCGGCGCCAGATCCGCAACAACGAGATCGCGCTCATCATCATCGCGGCGGCGCTGGGCTTCATCGTCGGGCTCAGTGTCGTCATGGTGCATGAGATCATGCAGTGGATGCATGAGATCAATTTCGCGATCCCCTCCTATGAGAAGCTGAGCGATGGGATCGGGCTCGTGCCGTGGCGGGTGGTGGTGCTGCCGATCGTGGGCGGGTTCGCCGTCGGGATCGCCGGCCTCTTGATCCGGCGCTGGCGGCCGCACGACATCGTCGATGCGATCGAGGCGAACGCGCTCTATGGCGGCAAGATGTCGTTCATCGACAGCATCAACCTTGCGATCCACACGCTGCTTTCGGGTGGGTTCGGGGCGTCGGTCGGGCTTGAGGCGGCCTATACCCAGCTCGGCGCGGGCTTCGTCTCCAATTGCGGCGAGCTGTTGCGGGTGCGGCGCAGCGATCTGAGGACGCTGGTCGGGTGCGGCGCCAGTGCCGCCATCGCCGCCGCCTTCAACGCGCCGCTGGCCGGCGCGTTCTATGCTTTCGAGCTGGTGATCGGCAGCTATTCGCCAATGGTACTGGCGCCGGTCGGGGTGGCGGCGCTGACCGGGACGCTGGCGGTGCGGGTCACCATCGGCCCCAACCCGCTGTTCCTGGTGGCCGATCCGATCACGATCGGCAATTGGGACTATCTCCTATTCGCGCTGTTGGGGCTCGGCGCCGCCGGGGTCGGCATCGCCACCATGGTGATGGTAACCTCGCTCGAGCGCTTCCTGCGGCGGCGCGCGGTGCCGGGTTGGCTGCGGCCGGTGTTCGGCGGCATCGCGCTCGGCATCATCGCGCTCGGCTTTCCCGAGGTACTGGGCAGCGGCCATGGCGCGATCCAGCAGGTCTTGGGGCGCAACATCCTGCCGGTGACGCTGGCGCTCCTGGTCGGGGCGAAGGCGGTGGCGTCGGCGATTTCCGTCGGTACCGGGTTTCGCGGCGGCCTCTTCAGCTCGTCGCTGTTTCTCGGCAGCCTCTATGGCAGTGCCGTCGGCGCCTTCCTCATCTGGCTCCTGCCGGGCTGGCATATCGATCAGCTCGCCTATGCGCTGGTTGGGATGGGCGCGGTCGCCGCCTCGATCGTCGGCGCGCCGGTGACCATGATCCTCTTGATTCTGGAGCTGACCGCCGATTTCTATGTCGCGATGGGGGTGATGACCGGGGTGATCATCGCCGCCTTGGTAACGCGGCTGGTGTTCGGCTATTCCTTCGCCACCTGGCGCTTCCACTTGCGCGGCGTGCCGATCCGCGGCGCCTTCGATGTCGGCTGGATCCGCGATCTCACGGTAGAGAAGCTGATGCGCCGCGACGTCAATACCGCGCCGGTGGACCTGCCCTTGGCCGAGCTGCGCCAGCGCTTCCCCCTGAGCGGCACCAAGCGCTTCTTCCTTACCGACGAGAAGGGCGAGTTCGCCGGCATCGTCACCACCGCCGATCTTTACAACCCCGACTTGAAGCTCGAGGGCAAGACCGCGCTCGAAATCCGCCACGGCGATGTCCAATACCTCCTGCCGCACCAGAATGTGCGCGCCGCGCTCGACCGTTTCTCCAACAGCGAGCTCGAGGTCCTGCCCGTCGTCGCCAGCGCCTCCGACCATCACGTCATCGGCTTCGTCACCGAGGCCTATGCGCTCCGCCGCTACAACCACGAACTCGAACGATCCCGCGGCCGCGACCTCGGCGATACCACCCTTTTCGGCGCCATCTGAGGCTTAGGACAAAAAAGTCTCGGCCGAACGGCCAACCCGCGGCCGCGGCAGCACCGCCGTCACGGTGAGGCCGCGGCCCGGCTTCACCTTGAGGGAGAGCCGCCCGCCGACGGTCTTGACCCGCTCCGTCACCCCGCTCAAGGCATAACCGAGCGCGGCATCCTCATCGCTGCCGAACCCGTCATCGGCGGTGGCGATGACAATGGCCTCGTCGCCGCTGATGAGGTTCGCCTGCTCGGCAATGGTGATGGCGACGCGGGTGGGCCGGGCGTGGCGCAGCGAATTGGCCAACCCCTCTTCGACGACACGATAGACGACGAGATCGATGGTCTCGCCATAGCCGGTGATGCCGGCGGCGATCGATACCAGGTAAATGATCTCGGGATGGCGGTGGCGCCAATGTTCGACAAGATTGCCGATCGCCGTGGCGAGGCCGAATTCGGCGAGGCCGATCGGCCGGAGCCGGCTCAGCATCTCCTGAACCCGGCCCTGCGCCTGGCCAATGGCGTCGGCGATCACGGCGAGATGGGCAGGGACTTCGTCGCCGCGACCGTCCTTCAGGGCGCGAACCGCGGCGGCGGCATCGCCGTCGATGCCCGATAGCAGGTGCGCAACGTCGTCATGAAGATCGCGGGCGATATCGCTGCGTTCCTGCTCCTGCAAGGTCAGGAGCTCCGCGGTAAGGCGGCGATTTTGCTCGGCGAGCCGGCCAAGCTCGCTCGACATGCGGTTGAAGCGGTCGCGCAAGCGGGACAATTCCGGCGGCAGGCTGCCTTCGATCCGCGCCGTGTAATCGCCGCGGCCGACCGCCGCGAGCGCGGCCGCAAGCTCTCGCAACGGCCTCATCGCCCCACCGATCACGACATAGACCAGCAGCACCACGACAAGCGCGAACCCGGCCCAGGCGATCAGCCAATCCAATGCCTCGTCCCACACCCGGCGCAAGGCATGGCCGGGCGCCGTCGCCAGCCTCACCACCCCCGCGGTCTTGCCATCGACGGTGATCGGAATCGCCACCGTTTCCGGATAGACGCCGATAAGCCGCGTGAACCAGGTCGGCACCGTCTTCGGCATCGCCGGTGCGAGGCGTGGTACGGTGGCCCCGCCCGCCGACCAGGAGACGCGGAGATCGGGGTTGCTTTTCAAGGCGGCGACGAGCCGGTCGAGGTCGTGCCGCCATTCTGGCGAGGTGCGGGCGACGGCGACGCTGCCCGTGACCGTCCGCTGCGCATGGTCGAGCGTCGTGCGCATCTCGTGGCCGAGCGACCGCGCGGCATCGATCGTGGCAAGCGTGCCGCCCAGCGCGAGGCTCACGGCCAACGCGACGGCCACCATGAGAATAAGGCGAGCCCGCAGCGACATGGGGCGATCATACCATTTCGGCGGCGCTCGCAAATCCCGCTGGCGGCATCACCGCAGACCCGCCTCCACCACCAGGGGATAGGTGACGCGCTGGAATTCCTCCATGCCCGCGATATAGCGCGGCCACGACAGCAGCGTGCCGTCGAACCCGGCCTTCGTCAGCGTCAGAAGCCCGTCCACCACCTGTTCCTTGGTGCCGATCAGGGGATAGCCGTTCCAGCCGGCCATGAAATGCTCCTTCAGCCTTGCAAGCGCATCGGTCGCGAAGGATTGCGAATTGATGCCCATCATCGTCACCAGATTGTCGGCCGCCTGCCAATCGCCCTTCTCATAGATGCAGTATTTGTAGTCGTCGCGCGCTTCCTTCTCGGTCTCGCCCTGGAAGATGTAGGCGTTGGTCCAGACCTTGATGTCGCGATGGTACGTGTCCCAGGCGTAGTTGCGGTGCGCGTCGACCCGCGCCCGCATGCTCTCGAGATCATGCGCCTCGAGTGCGGTGAAGCCGACATCGGCGTACCGCGCGGTGAATTCGCGGCCCGCCGGCGAGGCGCCTGCGCACATGATGACGGGATGCGGCCGCTGCACCGCCTTCGGCCGCATGATGCCTTTCTTGATGTTGTAGTATTTGCCTTCGAAGTCGAATTCCTCCTCCGCGGTCCAGAGCTTCTTGATGACCTGGATCCATTCCCCCGCCATCTCATAACGCGCGTCATGGTCGAGGAATGGCGCGCCGAACATTTCAAGCTCCGGCGCGAACCAGCCGGTGACGACATTGAGGGTGAAGCGGCCGCGGCTGATATGATCGATGGTCATGCCCTGCTTCGCCGCCATGATCGGATGCACGGTCGGCACATGCGAGGTGGCGAACACCGCGGGATATTTGGTCAAGGCGCTGATGCCCGCCGCCCAGGCGTAGCATTCGAAGCCGTGGCCGTTGAAATCGGTCTCGCCGCCAAAGCCTTTCCAGCGCCCGACCGGAACCAGCGCCTCGAACGCCATCTCGTCGGCGAGCTCGGCAAGGCGCAGCGTGCTCGGCCAATCGCATTGGAGCATGCCTTCGGCCGACGAGATGGTGCAGCCGCCGGAAAGGTTGGAGCAGAAGGTGCCGAGTTTCAGCTTCTTGTCATTGAACAGCGGGTTGGTGGCCCGTCTGGTATCTTCGGCGCGCATCACCGCACCGCGTAATAGGTGAACATGGTGTGGTCGGGATCGGTATGGCGCACGCCGTTGCCGACGATGATCGTGCGGGCGAGCCAGTCATGCTTGCCCTTCGGCACGTCGAAGGTCGGGGTGATGGCGAAATAATGCGGCGTGTTGGCGTCGCCGGCGCCGCGGATCGGTACATGGTCGCCGGTGTGGCGATAGAGATAGCCGCGATTCTGGATATAGATCGGGGTGCCGTCATCGGCCTCGAGCATATAGCGGGCATCGAGCTCCAAGACGCCGTCGGGCCGGATCCAGGCCCAGTCGGCGCCGGTATAGGCGCGCACCTTGCCCTTGAGGCGCGGCCCGTCGATCCAGCCGCCGACCGGCGGCACATAGCCGCGGCCGCCGCGCGGCGTTTCGCCGAACATGAGGCGCTCCTTGAAATCGACCCGGATCTGAAAGACGAACTCGGTTTCGAGCGCTGGGATCATGATGGCGGCCCTCCAATCCTTGGTTTCCATGCGATGATCTTGCGTCACGATGACGGCGTCCGCCAGACGCGATTGCGGCGGCGATAGCGCAAATGCGCCGCGGCCAGCACGGCGGCGGCAAGCAACGCCGACGCGAAGGCATAGAAATAGGGCAGGGAGCGACTCAGCGAGAACAAAATGCCCATGACGAGGTTCGACAGAAACTGGCCGATGCCGCGCGACACCGAGAGATAGCCCATGCCGCGCGACAGGGTGGTGGCGCCGACCAGCGACGACACCAGCGTCGGCTCGAAGGTCTCGACCGCGCCCATGCCGAGCCCCAACAGCGCGACGAAAAGATAGAAGGCGAGCGCGTTCAGGTGGAGCAGCACGCTGACGCCGATCAGCCCCGATCCCAGCGCCGACGGCAGATAACCCCAAAGCCACAGGGAACGCAGCGGCGACCCCGTGCCGGCGCCGAGGGCATAGCCGCTCACGGCGGAAATGGCGAGATAGACGACGAAGGCGAGGATGCCGAGTTCATAGCCCGTGGTGGTGGCGTGCCCGTGGGTCGCGGTGAGGATGGGAAAGCCGAGATTGTAGAAGCTGAAGCCATAGAGCGTCGCGGCGACCAGCAACATCAGGAAGAGGGTGCGGTCCTGGCGCGGCGATGCCGGATCGTCGGCGCGCCGTTCGGCCAGCGGCGTCTCCTCGGGATAGAGCCGATCGCGCCGTACAAGGATCAGCATGCCGGTCGAGACGACCAGCGGGATTATGGCAATGAGCATGATGGTGGCGATGGGGACGTGCAGGGCCACCAGGATGAGGGCGGTCAGCGCCGACAGCATGCCCCCCGCGACGTCGAGGCCGTGGAGCACGCCGAAGGCGAAGCCGCGCGCCGCGGCCGGTGTCACATGGACGAGGAGCGCGCGCCGCGGCGGCGAGCGGAAATAGCGCGCCCACCAGCCGAGCACGAACAGAACCGCCGACAGCCACAACGCATGCGCAAGACCCGAGAACGCCATCAGCGGGATGAAGACGTTGCCGGCGATCGCGATATACTTCTTGTCGAAGCGATCGCCGAGACGGCCGCCGATATAGGCCACCGCCGATCCGCCGCCGAACGCCACCGCGGTGACGACGCCGTACCAGTAAACCGGCTCGTGCAGCGCGAACACGATATAGAGCGGGAACAGCGCCGACACGCCCTGATAGCCGAGATCGGCAAAGAACGCCGACAGGCACAGCAACAGTGCATCCCGGCCGATCCGTCCGGACGGCGAAAGGTCGGCCAGCGCGCGCATCATCCTTTGTCCCCCCGATTGACCTTCGCTTACGCAGGGGGGGCGCGCCGCGCCTCAGCCCGCCTTCTTTTGCCGCCCCGCCGGCCGCGCCGCCGGTTTCTCCTTTGCCTTTGCCTTTGCCTTTGCCTTGTCGGGGCCGCGCTTGCCCGTGATCGGCAGCAGCATTTCGCCCTGTCCCGCGAGGCGTTTCTTGCTCTTGCCGCGCTTTGCCGCGGGTTGCTCCCCATTGCGGTCGGCCGCAACGCTGCGCTTCAACGCGTCCATGAGGTTGATCACGTTGGGCGCTCGCGGCTCCGACGTCATCGCCGGTATCGGCAGCCCCGCCTGCTTCTGCTTCAGCATTTGGGCCACCGCCTCCTCATAGCGATCGACGAATTCCCCGGGGTCGAAATCGGCGGCCTTGGTGTCGAGGATATGCTCCGCCAGCTTCTGCATCTCGGCGGGCACCTCGATCGGCGCGATGTCGGCGAAATAGTCCTTGGCCGGGCGCACCTCGGCGCCATAGCGCAGGCTGATCCCGAGGAGGCCGTTCTCCCAGGGTTGCAGCATCATGACGCGCTCGCGCCGCGCCATCACGATGCGCGCCAGCGCTACCATGCTCTTGCCGCGCATCGCTTCGCGAATGACGGCAAAGGCTTCCTGGCCGACCGGGTCGTCCGGCGCGATGTAATAGGGCGTCTCGAAATAGCGCTCGTCGATCTGCGCGCGTGGCACGAATTTGTCGATTTCGATGGTATGGGTGCTCGCGATCGCGATCGCGTCGAGCTCGGCATCCTCGACCACGACATAGGCGTTCTTCGCATATTCATAGCCGCGCGCCTTATCGGCGCCTTCGACGACCTCGCGCGTCACCTCGTCGACATATTGCTGACGCAGGCGATGGCCGGTCTGGTGGTTGATCATGCGAAAGGCGACCCGCTCGCCCGACGACGCGCCGGCATAGACCGCGATCGGACAGGACACGAGCGAGAGCTTCAGATACCCCTTCCAATAGGGACGCGGCGCGGCCACGGGCATGCCTCCTTGCGGACAGGCCTTTACTTTGGCCGAATGCGCGCCGGAGTCAATGTCGCAAGGTCCCATGGCCCATTCGAGGAGTCGACGAGAGCGTCGTTATGAACGATTATTCTTTCGATGGAGTTATTCGGCCGGTCGGTCGAAACAGAAGCCGCGCACGGCGATGCAAGGGAGAATGACATGGCGAACCGATACCGCGCGGATCATGTCGGCAGTTTCCTGCGCCCGCCGGAATTGACCGACGCGTTTCGCGCCTTCCGCCAGCATCGCATGACGAGTGAGCAATTGCGGGACGCCACCGACCAGGCAATTCTCAAGATCTTGCAGGTACAAAAGGACGCCGGTCTCGATATCTTCAGTGATGGCGAATACCGCCGCGGCTCGTGGCTGAGCGGTCCGCTTGACGCCTTCGAGGGGTTCGTCGATGCCGGCGCGGCCAATCGCGGCGCGCCGCAGAATCAGACGCGCTGGCGGGGAGCGCCGACGGAAGCGGTGCCGATGCAGGATGCGGTTGATTCCGATCCCGATGCCAAACGGCGCCAGCGTGTCATCGGTGGCCGGCTCAAGGCGAAGCGGCGGCTCAATGGCGCGGAAGCGTCGTTTCTCGCGGCGCGCGCCCCCGGACCCTACAAGATTACCAATCCCGGCCCGACCTGGTTTCTGCGCTATTGGGCGCCGGGCGTTTCGGACAAGGTCTATGCCTCGCGCGATGAGGCCCTCGCCGATCTCGTCGCGATCATGAAACACGAAATATCGACTCTGGTGAGCGACCGCGTACCCTATATCCAGATCGATTCGATCCGCTATGTGTTCGATTACACGGATGAGAAACGGCGCGCCGAGTGGCGGCAATGGGGTGTCGATCCCGATGTCGCGATCGAGCAGGATGTCGCGGCGGATAACGCCCTCATCGAAGGGTTGCGTCGTGACGGCGTGACTTTTGGCCTTCACATGTGTCGTGGCAATTTCTTCAGTCGCTGGTACGCCGAAGGCGGTTATGACCGCATCGCAGAGCGCGTCTTTCCACGGCTCGATTATGACCGCTTCCTTCTGGAATATGACACCGAGCGTGCCGGCGACTTCGCGCCGTTGCGGTTCGTGCCGAAGGATCGGATGGTGGTGCTGGGCCTGATCTCCACCAAAAACCCGAAACTCGAAGACCCCGACGCGATCCGGCGTCGGGTCGAGGAGGCGAGCAAATTCGTCCCGCTCGACAATCTGGCGCTGTCGGGGCAGTGCGGTTTCGCCTCGGTTGCGATCGGCAATGAATTGAGTTGGGACGATCAGCGTCGCAAGCTCGATCTCATCGTCGGCACGGCCCACAAGATTTGGGGACGGGCATGACGGAACCCCGTGCGACTGCGACCCGCGCCCGCTGGCTCGATACGCTGGAGCGCTTGCGCGAAGATCACGACCGGCCTGGCTCCGACGCCTACTGGTCGCCCCATCTCGATACCGCCTCGCGTGACGAGCTCCGCGCGATCCAGGACGAGAAGGTCGCCGCTGTTGCGCCCTTTCTTTATGAAAACAGCGATTTCTACCGTCGGCGTTTCGCGCGGCTGGGCCTCGTTCCCGACGACATCAAATCGGTCGACGATCTGATCGCAAAGTGGCCTGTCGTCGACAAGGCGGAGATGGCCACCGACGCGGCCGAGAACCCGCCCTACGGTACCTATACCACCATGAATGACGCGATCTGGGCCGAGCGCGGCTGGATGATGTTCTCGTCCTCCGGCTCGACCGGGGTTCCGCGCGTCTTTCGCTATAGCCATATCGACCGCGAAATGGGTGCCTGGGCCAATGCGCGGGCGCTGCATTCGATGGATTTCCGGCACGGCGACACGGTGTTCATGGTAACCGGCTATGGCCCGCATGTCTGGGCCTGGGGTGTGCAATACGCGCTGGAGAAGATGCGACTCCCGTCCATTCCCGGCGGCGGCATGGACGCCCGGGCGCGCGCCAATATCATTCTGCGCTATCGGCCGACCATCCTGCTTTTGACCCCGTCCTATGCGCTCCATCTCGGCCGGGTGATGGAAAGCATGGGCGCGGACCCGCGACAGACCGCGGTGCGCACCTTGTTCGTCGCCGGTGAGCCGGGTATGAGCGTCACGGCGACGCGTGAGCGGATTCAGGATCTGTGGGGCGCGCGCATGGTCGAATTCTATGGCTGCACCGAGGCGTCGCCCCATGTTGGCGGCTTTTCGTGTTCGGCATCGCAAACCCCGGGGCAGCCCGTCACCACCCATCTGATGGAGGATTTGCAGATTTGGGAGGTCGTCGATCCGGCGACGAAACAGCCATTGCCCGATGGTGAACGCGGCCTCACGGTTTGCACCAATCTCAACACGGAATCTTCACCGCAGCTCCGCTTTCTGGTCGGCGATTATACACTGCTCGATCATGCGCCCTGCGCCTGTGGCCGCACCCATGTCCGTGCCGTCGGCTCGTTCACCGGAAGGGCCGACGATCTCATCAATCTGCGCGGCATCAAGATGTTTCCGATCCAGCTTGAGGAGGCCGTGCGGGCGATCGGCGGCACCGGTGATGAATTCGAGATACTGTTGACGACGAGCAAGGATGGTCTCGACATCATGTCGGTGCGTCTCGAACATCCGAGCCACGCCTTGCCCGACGACGTGATGCGCCGCGTCGCCGACGAAGTTCGAACACGCTGCGAAGTCAAGGTCGGGGTCGAGGTGCTCGCACCCGGCACCCTGCCCAAGACCGAGTTCAAGGCGAAGCGCGTGCGGGACGAGCGCCGGAAATAAAGCCGCCATTCGAATTATTGTGATCGCCGAGTCGGTCTCAGCCCGCCAGCTCGACATGCGCGATGATGGCGATGTTACGCAAATCCGATAAGAGCGGTTCTAGCCTCAGCGAAAGCGGTAGAGGTAGCCATCATGCTTGTTGACCATCGGCCTAATTTAGAACAACATAGGAACGACATCTGCGCCGTTTCCAGTAATGGGCTTCTGACACATATTGGCGCTAAATGTTGGGGACCAGAATAATGAACGCCACACTCGCCCGCCTCAAGGTTGACCGCGACGCCGTCATGGCTTGCCAGACGAACCTCGATTTCATGCGGCCGCTCGGCAACGGCACCATGCAACTGATCGTCACGTCGCCGCCATACAATATTGGAAAATCCTACGAATCGCGGTCGCCATTGGACGCCTATATTCAGTCGCAGGCTCAGGTGATCTCCGAATGCGTTCGACTCCTGCACCCGCGTGGTTCCCTCTGTTGGCAGGTTGGCAACCACGTGCAGAATGGCGAGATTTTCCCGCTCGACATCGTCCTCTATCCGATCTTTCGCGAGCATGGGCTGAAACTGCGCAACCGGATCGTTTGGCATTTCGAGCACGGCCTTCATTGCTCGAAGCGCCTGTCCGGGCGTCACGAGACTGTTCTTTGGTTCACCAAGTCGGATGATTACGTCTTCAACCTGGACCCGATTCGGGTGCCGTCGAAATATCCCGGGAAAAAATACTTCAAGGGCCCGAAGGTCGGCCAGCTCTCCGGCAACCCGCTCGGTAAGAACCCGAGCGATGTCTGGGTCTTTCCAAACGTCAAAAACAACCATGTCGAAAAGACCATTCATCCCTGCCAGTTCCCAGTGGAGTTGGCGGAACGCCTCGTCCTCGCGTTGACTTCCCCGAGCGACGCAGTGCTCGATCCCTATATGGGCGTCGGTTCCTCAATCGTCGCTGCCGCCAAACATTCCCGTGTGGGATATGGCTGCGATATTGTCCAGGAGTATGTCGATATTGCTTGGCGGCGGCTTCATGATTTACGAGCGGGCCGATTGAAAACGCGCCCGATGGATAAGCCGGTTTATGATCCGAGCAAGCCGAATGGTGGGCACGCCAAGAATTCGACGGGGAGCTTCGTTGGCCCATCGTTGCTGCGGACAGCGACGTGAGAATCGCCCAGTACTACTCGCACCTAAACGGTCACGAGTATCTGATTGCAAAAAAACCCCATCTTTGGGCAGAAATCGAGCAAGTCATCGAAAATGTTGAAGCATCGCAATTCCGCACAAAAGTTTCCAAGGAAAAAACGATGTCCGGAGCGCAACTCTATTCACCGGGCGCGTTGAATCGTGCCTTTGACGAAGAATTTCGCAGACATGGATGGGCTGAACAGCGCACGGATTTTTGGGTTACGGAGAATCCTAAGCTGATCCGAGACACTCTGAACTTAAAGCCGGACAACCAACGCAAGCTCATTGAGCAAGCCGGAGGTCAGGCCTACCATTCGTACAATCAAACCGATTTCGTAAAGGACCGGGTGGCCGTGGAGGTGCAGTTCGGCAAATATTTTGCAGTGGCGTATGATCTATTCGTGAAGCACCTCGCATTTTACATTGGAGACGTTATTGACCTTGGCGTCGAGATTGTCCCAATGCGCGAATTGTCGGCGGCGACCCTGCGCGACGGGAAGCGGACACGAAACATGTCCATCGGCGTCTCATGGTATGAGAAGGAGCTCTACAACCTGATCCGCGAAGGACTGGGAATCCCGGCGTCCCGTTGGTTCTTATTGGCGTTGCACGTTAGGCGTTAGACCGACCAATTATGGTCATCTATGAGTGGCGAACATTGTCCTCCATGTCGGAAGGTAGCCCTTGTGCGCCTTACGTCGGCCTTCGGAAATGAAGGGAACATTGTGGCAACTTTTGCCGCTTGGTCAACTGAATTCTTGGCTTTGCGGGCAAAATCTTGTGGAAAACAGCACGGGCCAAAAGCCTAACGGTGCCAGCGATAGACCGTGGTGTCGCGGCTGTCGCGGTCTTCGAGATCGCGCGACGTCGGTACCAGATAGGAGGCCACCGGGTCGAGCCGGTCGCGCGGGAGGTAGGCGCGGCCGGGATCGGTGGCCGGCGCCCGGTGGTGCCGACCCGACATGCCGGTGACGGGCTTCGTCAGGCGACCAATCCTTGCCCGCGCAGAAGACCAAGCACCTTGTCGCGGATCGCGGGGGGAAAATAACTGAATAGCGCCGGCAACGCCTCGCGCTTGAAGCCGGGCATGGTGGCAAAAAGCCGGTTCAGCAGCGCCTCGGCTTCCGCCCCGTCGCCGCGTCTGCATTCCGCCACGATCGCCCAGGCATACCCCATGGGGAACCGTGGGTTACCCTCGATCACCTTGCGCGAGGCGAGCGCCGCCTCGTCATAATGACCAAGATCGACTTGCGCGACGACGATGCCCGACCAGGCGAGATAGGCGTTAGGATCGAGGGGGTTCAAGCGCAGCGCCTTGCGCGCCTCTTGGATCGCCGCCTCGGGCTCGCCGGTGATCGCCAGCGCGATGCCGCGATAGACAAGTGCGACCGCGAGGTTGGGATTAAGCTGCACCGCGCGGTCAAGGGCGGCGCGACCGGCGGCGACGTCGGGCACGGTGATCAGCAGAACCCATCCCGCGAAGGTCAAGACGGCGCCGTCGTCCGCGCCGAGCGCCAAGGCTCGGCGTGCATGACGCTCGGCGCCCTGTTGCGCGGCAATCCGCTCGTCACCCGACGCGGCGCGGAAAATCTGGCCGTGGGCGTTACACAACAAGGCGTGCGCGAAGGCATAATCGGGATCGAGCGCCAGCGCCTTTTCCAGATACTGAAACGCCTGGGCGGCGTCGCCCTGCGTGTTGGCCATGATATGGGCCTGCGCGCGGAGCACATAATCGTACGCATCGAGATTGGCCGGCGGCTTGCGCCGCGAGCGCTCGATCTCGGCCTTTTGCAAGCTTGGCGCCAGGGCGCCGACGACGCTTTCGGTGATCCGGTCCTGAAGTTCGAACACGTCCTCGAAGGCGCCATCGAACTTGTCGGCCCAGAGGTGCGCCCGTGTCGCCGTGTCGATAAGCTGGCCGGTCATGCGCACGCGATTGCCGGCCTTGCGAACGCTGCCTTCGAGGACGTAGCGGACACCGAGTTCGCGCGCGACCTGTTGAATATCGACCGCCTTGCCCTTGTAGATGAAACTCGAATTTCGCGCGATCACGAACAATTCCTTGAACCGCGACAACGCCGTGATGATGTCCTCGACGATGCCATCGGCGAAATATTCCTGCTCGGCGTCGCCACTCATGTTCTGGAACGACAGCACCGCGATCGACGGCCGGTCCGGTAGGCTCGGTTGCGCTCCGCCGCCGCCTTTCGGGCGCGCGGCCCCCACCACGCGATAGGCCCGCACCGGACGCGGCATATTCTTGAGCGCCTGCTCGCCCTCGTCGGCGAAAGCGAGATCGGCCTTGCCGATGACTTGATCGTGGAGGCTCGCCGAAATCAGAATGCCGCCCGGCTCCGCCAGGCCTTCGAGGCGCGCCGCGACATTGACGCCATCGCCGAACACGTCGCCGCCATCGACGATGACATCGCCGAGATTGGCCCCGATGCGGAAGACGAGGCGCTCCGCCTGCGGCATGCCGGCCTGCCGCGTCGAGACCGCGTCTTGCCACGCGGCGGCGCAGGTCACGGCATCGATCGCGCTGTCGAACTGAACCAGCAGCCCGTCGCCGGTGGTCTTGACGATGCGGCCTTGATACGCCGCGACCATCGGTTCGACAATTTCGCCCAGAATTCTCTTCAGGCGACGCAGCGTGCCGGCTTCGTCAGCCGCCATTGATCGCGAATAGGCCACCACGTCCGCCGCTAGAATGGCCGCAAGCCGATGCTCAACTCGTTCGGCGCCTGGCTCTGTCAATCCCGGCGAACTCCTATGCCGCGCGAATCGTCGCGAGGAGGACGACAATTAACCCCAAATAGAGGTTGAATACCACGGCCGTTTTAGGGTGCGGGTCGCCCATAGGCTACGCTCTTAAGCGATAGACCGTGGTGTCGCGGCTATTGCGATCTTCGAGATCGCGCGAGGTCGGGATCAGATAGGATTCCACCGGGTCGAGCCGGTCGCGCGGCAGGTAGGCGCGGCCGGGATCGGCGAGGAGGATGTCCGCGCCGCGGGCGGAAGCGGCGTCGAGGAACGCCATCATCCGCGCCGCGAGCGGTCGCTCATAGCACATATCGCCGACCAGAAAGAGGTCGGCCGCGACATCGAATGTGCCCAGAATGTCCCGGGATTCGACAAAAATATCCACCTCATTGACGGCGGCATTAAGGGCGATGGCGGCGGCCGCAAAGCGGTCGATTTCCGCCGCCACGACCCGCCGCGCCCCGGCCCGCGCCGCCGCGATCGCGGCCAGTCCCGAGCCGGCGCCGAGGTCGAATACACATTTGTCTACCACCCGCTCGGGATGATCCAGGATATGGCGCGCCAGCGCCTGTCCGCCGGGCCAGGCGAAGGCCCAATAGGGCGGCGGCAAGCCATTGATGGCCAAAGTGTTTTCCGTCGCCTGCCACAGCGGCGTCACCTCGCTCGCCAGGTAGAGCCGGATCTCCGGCACCAGGGGCGGCGTCCCGATCCTTGTATTGGCGCCGATGAAATCGGCCTCGCTCACACCCACTTGCTCGCCACGATGCCGATCAGGATGGCCCACGCCGCCCACCGGTTCGATTTGAATTTATGAAGGCAGTCCAAGGGGTTGTCGATATCGACGCGGGCCGCCTGCCAGATCAGTTGCGCCGCCGCCAAGCCGAGGCCGAGGGTGAACGGCCAGCCGAGCTTCGCCGTCCCGCCGGCCCAGGCCCAGAGGCCGAGCGCCAGGAAATAGAAGATATAGAGGAACCGCCGCGTCCGCGGCCCCAGGGCTAGCGCCGAGGATTTGACCCCGATCAGCGCGTCGTCTTCCTTGTCCTGATGGGCATAGATGGTGTCATAGCCGAGGGTCCAGGCGATGCCGCCGGCATAAAGGAGCCAGGCCGGCGCGGCGAGGCTTCCGGTCGCCGCCGCCCAGCCCAGGATCGCGCCCCAATTGAAATTGAGGCCGAGAAAGAATTGCGGCCACCAGGTCACCCGCTTCATTAGGGGGTAGGTGCCGATCAGCACCAAGACGAGGAGCCCCAAAAGGATCGCCAAGCGGTTGAAACTCAAGAGAATCGCGGCACCGATCGCCGCCTGCGCCGCGAGGAAGAGGAGCGCCTGTTTCACCGAGACGGCACCACTTGGAATGGGACGGGTGCGGGTGCGGGCGACGCGGGCATCGAACTCGCGGTCGATGATGTCGTTCAAGGTACAGCCGGCGCCCCGCATCGCCACCGCGCCGAGGGCGAAGAGCGCCATCAAGAGCCAGTTGGGCCAATGCCC
The DNA here is from genome assembly GCA_050729815.1 of Allostellaceae bacterium. GTDB lineage: Bacteria > Pseudomonadota > Alphaproteobacteria > ATCC43930 > CGMCC-115725 > JAATGI01. Next base: position 8,716 of record JBOHLV010000226.1, on the reverse strand, counting down.
TGGCGGCGCCGCCAGCGCGATCGCCCACCAGCCGGGAAACAACAGGAGCCAGGTGCCGATCGGCCGGTCGAGCCGGGCGAGCCGGATATAGGGCCGCCAGGATGCCGGCGCGTAGCGGTCGGTGAGATCGCCGGTCGGGATGTCGCTCATTCGGCGCATCTTGCCTCTCTCGCCAATTTGCGCCAAGGGTGGTGGGCATGGCCTATGTCACCGTCACCCGGCTCTATCACGATGCCGCGCTCGCCGCCGGCGCCGGCATCGCCCTTGGCGAGGCCGAGACCCATTATCTGCGCAACGTATTGCGGCTCGCCCCGGGGGCCCGGATCGCGCTGTTCAACGGCCGCGATGGCGAATGGTGGGCCGAGATCGAGAGCCTCGGCCGCCGCGACGGCGCGGTGCGCCTCCTCGAACAGCGGCGGGCGCCGCGGCCGGAGCCAGATCTGTGGCTCTGCTTCGCGCCATTGAAGCGGGCGCGGATCGATTATCTCGTCGAGAAGGCAACTGAATTGGGCGTCTGCGAGCTGCGCCCGGTTTTCACCGACCGCACGGTTGTTGAGCGGCTCAACCTCGACCGGCTGCGCGCCCATATCCGCGAAGCGGCGGAGCAAACGGAACGGCTCAGCCTTCCCGTCATCCACGAGGCGGAGAATCTATCGGGGCTGGTGGCCGCCTGGCCTGGGGATCGCGCGCTGCTCTTGTGCGACGAGACCGGCACGGCACCGCCCATTCTCGACGTGCTCGCCGCGCGCCGGCCGGGGCCGTGGGCGGTGCTGGTCGGGCCGGAGGGCGGCTTTTCGGATTCGGAGCTTGACGCTCTGCGCCGACTTCCCTTTCTATGCGCGGTCAGTTTGGGGCCGCGGGTATTGCGTGCCGATACCGCGGCGCTCGCGGCGCTCGCGGTGCTCCAGGCCAGTCTCGGCGACTGGCGCATCGGTCGGGGGGCATGATGCGCCGGTTCTCAAGGGGTATTTGAAGCTTCATGTCCGGCCCAACCGCCTCGGGCGGCGCCCTCATCACCGATCGACGCCAGCTCATCCAGTATCTCGCCGACGGGGCGAAGCCGGCTGGTGACTGGCGCATCGGCACCGAGCACGAGAAATTCGTCTTCCGCAACGATGATCTGAAGCCCGCGCCCTATGCCGGCCCAAGCGGGATCGAGGCGCTGCTGACAGGCAGCAAGCGGTTCGGCTGGGCCCCGGTCATGGAAGGCGACCATATCATCGGCCTCACCAAGGACGACGCCTCGGTGTCGTTGGAGCCGGGCGGCCAATTCGAGCTCTCGGGCGCGCCGCTCGGCAATTTGCACGAGACGTGCGCCGAAGTGACGGAACATCTGCGCCAGGCGCGCGAGGTGGCGGGCGAACTCGACCTCGGCATCCTCGCCGCCGGCTTCCATCCGACCGCGCGACGGGAGGACGTCGATTGGATGCCGAAGGGCCGCTATGCCATCATGCGGCGCTATATGCCGCTGAAGGGCCGGCTCGGCCTCGACATGATGCTGCGGACCTGCACCGTCCAGGTCAATCTCGACTTCAGCGACGAGGCCGACATGGTGCGGAAGTTCCGGGCGAGCCTCGCGCTTCAGCCGGTGGCAACCGCGCTCTTCGCCAATTCGCCCTTTACCGAGGGCAAGCCCAACGGCTTCCACACCTTTCGTGCCGAGATCTGGCGCGACACCGACCCCGACCGCACCGGGCTCCTGCCCTTCGTCTTTGAGCCCGGCATGGGGTATGAGCGCTATGTCGACTACCTCCTCGATATGCCGATGTATTTCGTCTATCGCGACGGCCGCTATATCGATGTCGCCGGCCAATCGTTTCGCGATTTTCTCGCCGGCCGGCTGCCCGGCCTGCCGGGCGAGTTGCCCAGCCTCAGCGATTGGAGTGACCATCTCACCACCGCCTTTCCGGAGGTGCGGCTGAAGCGCTTTCTCGAAATGCGCGGCGCCGACAGCGGGCCGTGGGGACGTCTTTGCGCGTTGCCGGCGCTGTGGGTCGGCCTCTTCTATGACGGCGCCGCGCTCGATGCCGCGCTCGATCTTGTCAAGGACTGGCGCGCGGAAGAGCGCGCGGCGTTGCGCCGCGAAGTGCCACGTACCGGCCTCAAGACCCGGTTTCGCGGCGGCACCGTGCGTGACATTGCGGCGGCAATGGTCGCGATCGCCGAAGCGGGATTGCGGCGCCGCGCCCGCCGCGACGGCAAGGGCCGTGACGAGACTATGTTCCTAGAACCCCTGCGCGAGATCGTGGCGAGCGGCGCGAGCCCGGCCGAACGCCTGCTCGATGCCTATGCGACCCGCTGGAACCGCCGCATCGAGCCGATCTTCAAGGAAGAGCTGTATTAGCCAAACGATCTTGATCGATCGTCAGGTCGCGGTGCCGCCGACGGTAAGACCGTCCATGCGCAGGCTCGGCTGGCCGACGCCGACCGGGACGCCCTGTCCCTCCTTGCCGCAGGTGCCGATGCCGTCATCGAGCTTCAAATCGTTGCCGATCATGGCGATCTTGGTAAGGGCGTCGGGGCCGTTGCCGATCAAGGTCGCGCCCTTGACCGCCGGACCGATCTTGCCGTCCTCGATGAGGTAGCCCTCCGACGCCGAGAACACGAACTTGCCCGAGGTGATGTCGACCTGGCCGCCGCCGAAATTGACGGCGTAGAGGCCCTTCTTCACCGAGCCGATGATTTCCGCCGGGTCCTTGTCGCCCGCCAGCATGTAGGTATTGGTCATGCGCGGCATCGGGGCATAGCCGAAACCCTGACGCCGGCCATTGCCGGTCGGCTGCATCCCCATGAGCCGGGCATTGAGCCGGTCCTGCATATAGGCTTTCAGAATCCCATCCTCGATGAGGACGTTGCGGCGCGACGGCGTGCCTTCGTCATCAATCGAGAGCGAGCCGCGCCGGTCGGGGATCGTGCCGTCATCGATGACGGTGACGCCCGGCGACGCGACCCGCTGGCCCAGGAGACCGGCAAAGGCCGAGGTCTCTTTGCGGTTGAAATCGCCCTCGAGCCCGTGCCCCACCGCTTCGTGCAGCATGACGCCGGGCCAGCCGGGGCCCAGCACCACCGTCATCTCGCCCGCCGGTGCCGGCACCGAGCCGAGATTAACGAGCGCCTGGCGCAGCGCCTCTTCGACTTGTTTCTTCCATTGCGCCGGGTCGAGGTAATGGTCGTACATGACGCGGCCGCCGGCCCCCGAGGAGCCATGCTCCATGCGGCCGTTCTCCTCGACCACGATCGAGACGTTGAGCCGTACCAAGGGACGAATGTCGGCGAGCCGAGGCCCTTCCGGGCGGATGATCTCGACCGCCTGCCACGAGCCCGCGATCGAGGCCGAGACCTGGCGCACGCGCGGGTCCCTGGCGCGGGCATAGGCGTCGATCTCGGCGAGGAGCTTCGCCTTCGCCGCGAATTCGACGGCGTGAAGCGGATTGTCCTCCGTATAGAGCGCGTGATTGGTACCGGCCGGGGCGAGGGCGAGGCTGCCGGCATTGCCCTCCTTCACCGCACGCACGGCCTCGGCGGCGCGGCGGATCGCGGCTTCCGACAGGTCCGAGGAATGGGCATAGCCGGTCGCTTCGCCTGACAGCGCCCGGAGGCCGAATCCCTGGCTCTGATCGAACGAGGCGCTCTTGATGCGGCCGTCATCGAAGGCGAGCCCTTCGGACTGGGTATATTCGAGGAACAATTCGCCGTCCGCCATGCCGTGGAGGGCGTCGGCGACGAGACGCTCGACCCGCGCGGGATCCATGCCGGTGCGGTCGAAAAACAGGCGGTCGGTGGTGATGAGATCGGTCATGGTCATCCTTCCTGCACGGGCGGGTTTCGGGCGTCTGGCGCGTTGCACCGCGCGCCGGGGTCACGCCAGGACATATAGGTTCCGGATTATGCGTCATAAAGTCGCGCGAAGCGCGATTGGCGCCGTTTCACGTGGGAAGCTATTACCATGGTGCGGTCGTTGGGCGCGACCGTTAGGCGCGGGGAGGCTGGGGGTGATTGTCCTGCCACGCAGCATTGGATAGGCTGTCTTCCGGAGGCTGAAGTCGCGGTTTTCGTTTTTTGGGGGCGTTTCGCATGAACGGGACAAGAGGCTGAGGAATGGGACGGTTTCGCAGGTGGGGGAGTGTCGGCACTTTTCTCGCGACGCTCGCGGGCGCGGCCGTGACGGGGCCGGCGGCATTCGCCGAACAGGCTCATGATTGGCAACTCGGCATGCAGCCGGCGGCGACGCCGATCCGCGTGCATATCGACTGGCTCTATAACGAGGTTACGATCATCATTGTGGTGATCACCGCGATCGTGCTGTTTCTGCTGGTCTTCTGCATCTTCCGCTTCAACGCGCGGCGCAATCCGGTGCCGTCCCGGAGGACGCACAATTCGCTGCTGGAGCTGACCTGGACCGCGGTGCCGGTGCTGATCCTCATCGCAATCGCGATCCCATCCTTCAAGCTCATGTATTTCGAGGCGCGAGTGCCGCCGCACCCGTTCCTCACGCTGAAGGTCACCGGGCACCAATGGTATTGGAGCTACGATTATTCGAAGAAGGACGTCTCTTTCGACAGCAATATCCTGTCGGCGGCGGTCGACAAGAAGGATCATTTGCCGCGGCTCCTCGGCGTCAACAATCCGTTGGTGCTGCCCGTCGGCAAGGTGATCCGGGTGCTGGTGACCAGCACCGACGTCATCCATGACTGGTTCGTCCCGTCCTTCGGCGTCCAGGAATACGCCGTTCCCGGCCGCGAGAACGAGGCCTGGATCAAGGTGCTGCGGCCCGGCACCTATTTCGGCGAATGCAACCAGATCTGCGGCGTCAACCATTCCTTCATGCCGATCGAGGTCAGGGCCGTGGCGCCGGCGGACTTCACCAAATGGCTCGCCAAGGCCAAGAAGGAATTCGCCAGCAACGATGCCTCGCCGCCCGCGATCGGACCGGCGATTCCGGCGGTTAAGTCCCATTTCCGGCTGGCCGACCGGACGGTCCGCTAGCGATCGGGCATCCGATTCAACGAGGATAGCATGGCTCACGAAGCGACTTCCCCTCTCCACCGCTCGGCCACCGAACTCGATCACGCCGACACCGGTTACGGTCACGGCGATCGGCCGGGCTTCGTCACGCGCTGGCTGTTCTCGACCAATCACAAGGATATCGGCACCCTCTATATCTGTTTTGCGATCATGGCCGCGATGATCGCAGGCGCGTTGTCGGTGGTGATGCGCGTCGATCTGATGCAGCCGGGCGACATACTTTTCGCCAACGACCACCAGCTCTACAACGTGATCATCACCACGCACGGCCTGATGATGATCTTCTTCGTGATCATGCCAGCGATGATGGGGGGGTTCGGCAACTGGTTCATCCCGCTGATGATCGGAGCGCCCGACATGGCGTTCCCGCGCATGAACAACATCAGCTTCTGGCTCCTGGTGCCGGCGTTCCTGCTGCTGCTCGGCTCGACCGTGGCGGGCAACCCGGCGGGCGCGGGCGTCGGCTGGACGCTTTATCCGCCGCTTTCGAACGCGACCTATATGCCCGGGCCGGCGGTCGACATGGTGATCTTCGCGATGCATCTCGCCGGCGCCTCGTCGATCCTGGGGGCGATCAACTTCATCACCACGATCTTCAACATGCGGGCGCCAGGGATGACGCTGCACCGCATGCCGCTGTTCGTCTGGGCGGTTCTGGTGACGGCGTTCATGCTGCTCCTGGCGCTTCCCGTGCTGGCCGGTGCCATTACCATGCTTCTGACCGACCGCAATTTCGGCACCCACTTCTTCGACCCCGCGGGTGGCGGCGATCCGATTCTGTTCCTGCACCTGTTCTGGTTCTTCGGTCATCCTGAAGTCTACATCATGATCATTCCGGGCTTCGGCATGATCAGCCAGGTCGTCTCCACCTTCTCGAAGAAGCCGATCTTCGGTTATCTCGGCATGGCCTATGCGATGGTGGCGATCGGCGTCGTCGGCTTTGTGGTGTGGGCGCATCACATGTTCACGACCGGCATCTCGGTCGACACGCGCGCCTATTTCACCGCCGCGACGATGGTGATCGCGGTACCCACGGGCATCAAAATCTTCTCCTGGCTCGCAACCATGTGGGGCGGCTCGATCGAGTTCAAGACGCCGATGCTGTTCGCCGTCGGCTTCATCTTCCTGTTTACCATCGGCGGCGTCACCGGCGTGGTGCTGGCCAATGCCGGCGTTGATTTTGCGCTCCACAACACCTATTACGTGGTGGCGCACTTCCACTATGTGCTCAGTTTAGGTGCCGTGTTCTCGCTATTCGCCGGTTTCTATTACTGGATCGGCAAGATGTCGGGCCGGCAATACAACGAGACTTTCGGCCAGATCCATTTTTGGACGACGTTCATCGGCGTCAATCTGACCTTCTTCCCGATGCATTTCCTGGGTCTCGCGGGCATGCCGCGCCGGGTCAGCGACTATCCCGACGCCTTCGCGGGCTGGAACATGGTGGCCTCGATCGGGTCCTATATCTCTTTCGCCTCGACGCTGCTCTTCGTGTTCATCGCGTTGCAGACGCTGCTCGCGGGCCGTCGCGCCGGCGCCAATCCCTGGGGTCCCTCGGCCCAGACGCTCGAGTGGAGCGTCTCATCGCCGCCGCCCTACCACAGCTACGAGGAACTGCCGCACGTGACGTGAGAGGCGCCGCGCGGGCTCAGCGCAGGAGCGGGATGAGCGCGGGCACCTCGGCGCGATAGCGCTCGTAGTCCTCCGGGAAGGCTTGGCGGAGAAAGCTCTCCTCGATGGCGATCTTTCGGCACAAGGCGGCGGCGATGAAGGGAAAACTGACGAAGCTATGCCATTCGCCGACGGCAATCGCGGTCCCGAGCATGCCGAGCAGCAGGCCGGTATAGATGGGGTGCCGCACCCAGCGATAGGGTCCGCTCCGGATCAGCTGGTGGTCCTGCTTCAAGGTGACGGCGCTGCTCCACCACCCCGCGAGATGCCGCCGCGCCCAAACCGAGATGCCAAGTCCCACCACCATGACCGCGATGCCCATCCAGGCAGTGAGCTCATTGCAAGGGAGCGCCCGGCCGGAGAGCCAGTAGGGCAGCCATCGCGGCGAGACCATCAGCACGATGCCGATCAGGAGCGGCACCGTGTGCGAGAGGCGCGAGGCGGCGGACTCCCGGCGGCGAACCGCGTGAGCTCGCCAGCTCTCGATCCACCAATAGGCCACCCACGCAATCCACAAGGCGGGTATGAGCGTCGAGGCAGGAGGGAGCATGGGAGCTGCTTACATGGGGGCCGCTTTTCAAATACGACAGAAAAGGCGTCGCCGTCCCCACCATTGTCTTTGGGGATCGTCCGGGCGGATGATGGGCCGACATAAGAAGGGGTGCGAACCGATGACCATCACGCTCTACGAGCTCGCGGGCGCCGAGGCGGACCGCCGCTTCAGCCCCTTCTGCTGGCGCATCCGGATGGCGCTCGCGCACAAGGAACTTCCTTACGAGGGGATTCCGTGGCGCTTCGCCGAGAAGGAGACGCTCGCGCCCACGAAGCAAGGCCGTGTTCCCGTGATCGTCGACAACGGCAAATGGGTCAGCGAGTCCTGGGTGATTGCCAACTATCTCGAGGAGACCTATCCCGAGCGCCCGACGCTGTTTGGCGGCGGTGCCGCCCGGTCGGTGACGCGGTTCGTCCAGGGCTGGACCGACACGGTGCTCCATTCCGCGCTCTTTCGGTTCGTGGTGCTGGATATCTGGCAGCACGTGCACGAAAAGGACAAAGCCTATTTCCGCAAATCGAGGGAGGAGCGCTTCGGCGGCACGACGCTCGAGGCCCTCCAATCCGGTCGCGAGGAGCGGCTGCCGGCCCTGCGCGAGAGCTTGGCACCGCTGAGGAACCTCTTAGGCGCACAATCCTTCATCGGCGGCCTCCAGCCGCGTTACGCGGACTACATCGTGTTTGGCGCGTTCCAATGGGCCCGATGCATCAGCTCATTCAAATTGCTGGCGCCAAACGATCCCGTCTTCGCCTGGCGCGAGCGCATGCTCGACCTCTTCGGCGGCATGGCGCGCGAGAGCAAGGGCTATCCCGTGTGATTAAGCACCGCGGCACCTAAAATCTGTTCGAGTAGATCACGACGGGAATCAAGCAGAGCAACGTGACGATGCCCGTCACGGCGACGCCGACAATGAACCGCGGCTCCGGCTTGAGCGCGATGAGCCCCTGGCTGAGCATGAGGGCGCAGACGCCGCTCAGAATGCCGGCGGCGATCAAGGCCAAGCCGGTAGCGAAATTGATCTGATACCAGGCCTCGGGTGATGCGAAGCTGCTCGCCGTTCGGTACCCATAAAACCGGTTGGGTGGCACGAGCTTGAGTGAGAGTGGGATACCCAGCACCAGCGTCAGCGCGGGCAGTCCGAAGAACAATGTCCGCAGCAGCATGGGTTCTCCCGGGACGCTATCGCGCGAGCCGCTCCTCGAGCCAGGCCCGGAGTTGCGGCGTCAGCGGCTTCGCCTTGCGTGTAGCGCCATCCATCAAGACGAGCACGCTCTCGGAGGTGGCGGCGCAGGTGTCGCCATTGAAGATGCCTTGGCCTAGGCGGAACGAGGTGCGGCCGATGCCGAGGACGCGAGTCCCGATATCGATGCGGCCGGGATAGAAGAGCTCCGCGCGGAAATCGATTTCCAGGCGCACCACCGCGAAATTGGGCTCGGGCCCGGCGAGGTTCAGCGTCTCGTCGAACAG
>JBOHLV010000225.1:0-5148 GCA_050729815.1 Allostellaceae bacterium | reverse complement strand
CTCGTCGGGATGCGGTATCGCGAGCAAGTGCGAGCGCGCGCCGCACGGCGCGGAGCCAAGCGAGCGGACGCGAGCGCCGGCGATTGAGGTCCCGCTGGGCCGAACTATCGGTTCGGATCAGCGGGATTTGGTATTAGTGATAGACGGGTGGAGGTCGCATCCGATGGTCCGCTGGCTCATCGCCGCTTTGGGCTGCCTTGTTCTGGGCGCCGTCGCCCCCGCCGCCCTGGCGCAGAACGCGCCGGGCGTCACCGCGACGGAAATCAAGCTCGGCCAGACCCAACCCTATACCGGCCCGGGCGCGCCCTATGGCGCGATCGGCAAGGCGGAGCTCGGCTTTTTCCGCATGGTCAACGACAAGGGCGGGATCAACGGCCGTAAGATTAAACTTATCAGTCTCAACGACAAGTTCGATCCGGCCAAGACGGTGGCGCTCGTCAAGAAGCTGATCAATGTCGACAAGGTCGCGGCGATCTTTTCGGTGCAGGGCGCGCGGAACAACCTCGCCATCCGGCAATATCTCAACGTCCATGGCATTCCCCAGCTTTTCACCGTTACCGGCGCCGATGTCGCCGGCGATTTCCGGCATTATCCCTGGACCATCGGCGGCACGCCGATCTATCGCATCGAGGCGCAGATCTATGGCCGCTATATCCTGATCAACCACCCGAAAGCCAAGGTCGCGGTGCTCTACGAGAATGACGGCTTGGGCAAGGCCTATCTCACCGGGCTGCACCAGGCCTTCGGCGCGGCCTTCGACAAGCACGTCGTGAAGATCGCAAGCTATGGTCCGGGCGTCGCTTCGATCGCGACGCAGTTGCGGACGCTTCGTGCCTCGGGCGCCGACGTCCTCATCACTGCCGCGACCGCGAAATACGCGATCCAGGCGATCACCGGAATCTACGACATGGGCTGGCATCCCTTGCATTTCATCACCTTCACCGCGAGCTCCGTGCCGGCGGTGCTGGAACCGGCGGGCCTCGCCAAGGCAAAGGGCCTCATCACCGCGACAAGCTATATGAACCCTGCCGAGCCGCGCTGGTCCGAGGACGGCCAACTCAAGCCCTATAACGATTTCGTCAAGAAATACCTCGCCGGCGACAATCCCGCGAACTTCTACTATCTGACGGGTTATGTGCTGGCCCAGGCGATGGTTCGCGTGTTGAGGAAGTGCGGCAACGACCTGTCGCGGCGCAACATCATGATCGAGGCCGCGAACTTGCGGGATTTTCATCCCGTCGGCCTGCTCCCGGGGGTGCGGTTCTTCACCAGCCCGACGCAATATCACCCCATCGTCGAGGCGGCGCTCGAACGCTTCAACGGCCAGAAATGGCAGCTCTTCGGCGAAGTGATGGCCGGGTTCTGACGCGGCGCGCCGCCGGCTACTTCCCTCGGATCATTTCGATGATACCGGAAAAATCCTTGGCGCCCTGCCCCGCACCGCTGAATTCCCGATAGAGTCGGGCCGCCTCTTGCCCAAGCGCGGCGGCGGCATGCGCGTTCGTCGCCGCGTCCTGGGCGAGGTTCAAATCCTTCAGCATCATATCGGCGCTGAAGCCGGCCGCGTAATCGCGATTGGCGGGCGAGGACGGCACCGGCCCCGGCACCGGGCAATAGCTCGTCAGCGACCAGCACTGACCCGAGGATTTGCTGCTGATCTCGAACAGCTTCTGCTTGTCGAGGCCGAGTTTCTCCGCCAGCACGAACGCCTCGCAGACGCCGATCATGGCGACGCCGAGGATCATGTTGTTGCAGATTTTGGCGGCTTGGCCGCTTCCTGACGCGCCGGCATGGACGATGGTCTTGCCCATCCGGTCGAGGATCGGCTTCGCCAGCGCGAAAGCATCCTCCGGACCGCCGACCATGAAGGTGAGCGTTCCGGCCTCGGCGCCGCCGACGCCGCCCGAGACCGGCGCGTCGATCATTTGAAGGCCGGCCGCGGCCGCCGCCGCGCCGACTTGACGCGCGGTCGTGACATCGATGGTTGAACTGTCGATCAGCAGCGTGTCGTGACCGACCGCACCGAGGATGCCGCCCGGCCCGAGATAGACATCGCGCACATGCCGTCCCGCCGGCAGCATGGTAATCACCGCCGCACGGCCCTGCGCCGCTGCGATCGCGGAGGACGCCGCCCGCGCTCCGGCGGCGGCCGCACGTGCCACCGCTTCGGGCACCAGGTCGAACACGGTGACGGTGTGTCCCGCCTTCAAGAGGTTGCGCACCATCGGCTCGCCCATATTGCCGACCCCGATGAATCCGATCTCGCTCATTTCTTGTCCTCCGAGGGGAATGTCAGCTCGTCGCCGTCAAGCGGCGCGAAATACGCCGTGATCGCCGTTTCCGTCACCTCTTCGAGCCGCGCCGGCCGCCAGCGCGGGCTTTGGTCCTTGTCGATGATCGCGGCGCGTGTGCCTTCATAAAAATCATGGCCGGCGATAACGCGATTGACCATCCGCCACTCCATGCGCATGCAATCTAAGAAATCGCGGCCGCGCCCGGCCGTGATTTGGCGATGGGTGAGCTTGAGGCTGGTCGGCGATTTGGCGGCGAGCGTGGCGCGCGTCTCGGCGGCGAAGGCATCCGGCTCCGCGGCGAGCGCGGCCATGATCTCCTCCACCGAATCCCGGGCGAAACAACGATCGATGATGGCGCGATGCGCGGCGAGCCGCGGCGTGCCGGGGTCCTGCGCCAGCCCGCCGATCGCGGTGTCGGCGTCGACGGACCGCAGCGTCGCGGCAAACGTCTGCCAGGACGCCGCCGGCATGAAGGTTTGCGCGACGCCGGCATAAATCGCGTCTGCCGCGCCGAGCCGCGCCCCCGAGAGGCCGAGATACATGCCGAGCGCACCGGAGAGGCGGGATAGAAAATAGCTGCCGCCGACATCGGGAAACAGCCCGATCCCGGTCTCCGGCATGGCGAATAGGGTGTTCTCGGTGGCGATGCGATAGCGGCCATGCACCGACACGCCGACGCCGCCGCCCATCACGATGCCGTCGAGGAACGCGATATAGGGCTTCGAAAAGCGATGGAGCCGGGCATTGAGGCGGTATTCCGCGCGATAGAATCGCCGCGGATAATCGCCGCCGGCGCGGCCCTCGTCATAGAGCTTGCGGATGTCGCCGCCGGCGCAGAAGGCGCGGCTGCCCTCTCCCCGGATCACCACCGCCCGGATCGCGGGATCGGCCTGCCATTCCGCCAGCTTCTCATCGAGCGTGCGGCACATCTCCAGGGTCAGCGCATTGAGCGCCGCGGGGCGGTTCAGCACCGCTTGCGCCAGCCCGTCCTCGAATGTGAAGAGAATTTCCTCATCCATGGGCCGACCCTGCTGGCCCTACCCTTGCGAATTGAAGGAAGTGGAAAATAAGTCAATCATCTTGATCCCTCGTTGTCGCGAATAACCATCGTCCGACTGCCACTATCTCACGCCCGAATGTTTCAGAATTCTTGATTTTTCGTACCGCGCGTGGCCTTCAAAGGCGCTGTGGAACCGATAAGTCACTTCGTGTGTGGTCATCTGTGGTCAAAACCGTTGAATTTCGAACTCAATCGCGATGCCCCTTGAGCCGGGGAGAGGGTATGGTGAGGGGCAATGACCGACCGCGTTCTGATCCTCGATTTCGGCAGCCAAGTGACCCAGCTTATCGCAAGGCGAGTGCGCGAGAGCGGCGTCTATTGCGAGATTCATCCCTTCACCATCGCGGATGACAAGCTCGCCGAATTCGCGCCCAAGGCCGTCATTCTATCAGGCGGGCCGGCTTCGGTGGTCGAGATGGGAACGCCCCGCGTGCAGCAGAAGATTTTCGAGCTCGGCGTGCCGGTGCTTGGCATCTGCTATGGCGAGCAAACCCTGTGCGCGCAGCTCGGCGGCGTGGTCGAGCCGGGCGTGGCGCGCGAATTTGGCCGGGCCTTCCTCAACGTCGTGGATGATTGCGCGTTGTTTGAAGGCGTCTGGCGGAAGGGTGATCGCAAACAGGTCTGGATGAGCCATGGCGACCGCGTCGAGGCGCTGCCGCCCGGCTTTCGCGCCGTCGGCACCTCGGCCGGCGCGCCGTTCGCGGCGATTGCCGATGATACGCGGCACTTCTATGGCGTCCAGTTCCATCCCGAGGTCGCACACACGCCCGATGGTGCGGCGCTGCTCCGGAATTTCACCCATCACGTCGCGGGCTGCACCGGCGATTGGTCGATGGCGGCGTTCCGCGACGAAGAGATCGCCCGCCTGCGACGGGAGATCGGCACCGGCCGGGTGATTTGCGGTCTCTCCGGCGGCGTCGATTCGTCGGTGGCTGCGGTGCTGCTCCATGAGGCGATCGGCGACCGGCTCACCTGTATCTTTGTCGATACCGGCCTGTTGCGACAGGGCGAAGCACAGGAAGTCGTGACGCTGTTCCGCGAGCATTACAACATTCCGCTCGTGCATCGCGAGGCGGGCGATCTGTTTCTCGCCAACCTCGCGGACGTTACGGATCCCGAAGAGAAGCGCAAGCGCATCGGTGCCACCTTCATCGATGTCTTCGATGACGAGGCGGGGAAGCTCGGTGGCGCCGAGTTCCTGGCGCAGGGCACCCTCTATCCCGACGTCATCGAATCGGTAAGCTTCGCCGGCGGTCCCAGTGTCACCATCAAGTCGCACCACAATGTCGGCGGCCTGCCGGCGCGGATGAAATTGAAACTGGTTGAACCGTTGCGCGAACTGTTCAAGGACGAGGTGCGGGTCCTGGGGCGCGAATTGGGGTTGCCGGACCGGCTCGTCACCCGTCACCCGTTCCCGGGACCGGGCCTTGCCATTCGTGTGCCGGGCGCGGTGACGCGCGAGAAGCTCGACATCCTGCGCCGCGCCGACGCCGTCTTTCTCGACGAGATCCGACGCGCCGGGCTTTATGAATCGATCTGGCAGGCCTTCTGCGTGCTGTTGCCGGTACGTGCGGTCGGGGTGATGGGCGACAGCCGCTCCTATGATTATGTGCTGGCGCTGCGCGCCGTCACTTCGACCGACGGCATGACCGCCGATTCCTACCCCTTCGCCCATGAATTCCTCGACGCGACCGCGACCCGCCTCATCAACGAGGTACGTGGTTTGGGCCGCGTCGTCTATGACGTTACCTCGAAACCACCCGGTACCATCGAGTGGGAATGATTTTGGCCCTT
>JBOHLV010000224.1:0-64044 GCA_050729815.1 Allostellaceae bacterium | reverse complement strand
CCAACCCGCCGCGCCCGCCATTCGGCGAAGACATAGGGGTCGACCGGCAGTGGCCTGAGGTGCGGCCGATCCACGTCTTCCAGCAATTGACGGCGCGTGACGCCGAGCCGACGGATCGGCCGAACCTGCCATGATGGCCGCCATCCGCCATCACGCCAATGCCGGGCCGCCACCCCTTCGGACGAAAGCGCGTTCCTGATCCGCTGGTCGATCCAGAAAATCCGAAGCCGATCAGGAAAAGGCCTTATAGGCGGTGATGGTGAAAGTGTCTTTGATGCCGGGCAGCTTCTGCAGTCGCTCGACGACGAAATGCCCGATATCCATGTCGTCGGGGAGATAGCATTTCATCAGGAGGTCATACTGGCCCGAGATGGAATGCACCTCCGACACCTGTTCCACAGTCTCGACCGCTTCCTCGGCCACCTTATAAGCGTGGCCGAGTTCGCATTTCGCCATAACGAAGAGCGTCTTCATTACGCCAGTTTAGCACGCGGCCGGGCGAGAAAGGCAGGGGGATGATCGCCGAAGCCGACGACGCCATGGTCGTCCTCGATCGCCTCGCGGCGCGGTTCAGGCCGGCGGCGGGGCAGGGGCGTGACCTTGTTGTCAATGGAGTTGTCATTGGGCGACATCGGGAACCGTTCCATGCTGACCGGACCGACGCTCGCAGGCGGCGGGGCAGTCGGCCTTTTCCGTGGCGGCTCGGCCCGCGGACGATGCTCGCGTGGCGCGGTCGCCGGCCGGTCGGGCTTCCGTGCGCGGTGCCCGCGAGTCCGCCGATGGCCGGCTTCGGAATCGAGCGCCTGAGCCTCGATCCCGGCCACGGAAATCGCCGGAATCTCCTTGCCAATGAGGGTTACGATCTCGGCGACGAAGCGGCCGTCTTCCGGCGTTGCCAGGGTGAAGGCGGTGCCGGCACGTCCGGCGCGGCCGGTGCGGCCGATGCGATGGACGTAATCCTCGGCATGGATCGGCACGTCGAAATTGAAGACGTGCGACATGCCTTCGATATCGAGCCCGCGCGCCGCGACATCGCTCGCGACCAGAAGCTGAATCTCGCCGTCGCGGAAGCGTTGCAGCGTCTCGGTGCGGCGCGACTGGGTCATATCACCGTGGAGCGCCGCGGTGTTGAAGCCGTCCTTGGTCAAGTAGCGATGGAGGATGTCGACGTCGCGCTTGCGGTTGCAAAAGATGAGGGCGTTCTTGACGTCCTCTGTTCGCAGAAGTCGACGCAGCGCCTCGCGTTTGTCGTCGGGCGACACGGTGACAAGGTTCTGATTGACCAGCGCCGCGGGCGAGGCCGGGGGCGCCACGGTCACTTCCTTGGGATTGCTCAAGAAGGCATCGGCAAGGTGCCGGATCTCGGGCGGCATGGTCGCAGAGAAGAACAGGGTCTGGCGGATGCGCGGCAGGAGCGACACGATGCGCTCGACATCCGGGATGAAGCCCATGTCGAGCATGCGGTCGGCCTCATCGATCACCAGCACCTTGGTATCGGTAAGGATGATCTTGCCGCGCTCATAGAGATCGAGGAGGCGGCCCGGCGTCGCGATCAACACGTCGACGCCGCGGTCGAGCTTGCGTTCCTGATCGACGAAGCTTTCGCCGCCGATCAGCAGCGCCATGTTGAGCTTGTGGTGCTTGCCATAGGTCTCGAAGGCGGCGGCCACCTGGGCCGCCAACTCGCGCGTCGGCTCGATGATGAGCGAGCGCGGCATCCTCGCCCGGGCACGGCCTGAGGCGAGCATGTCGATCATCGGCAGGGTGAAGCCGGCGGTCTTGCCGGTGCCGGTCTGGGCGCAACCGAGGACATCGCGCCCGGTCAGCACATAGGGAATGGCTTGTTCTTGGATAGGGGTCGGGGTCTTATAACCCGCGTCCGCGACCGCCTGAAGGACCTCCTGAGAGAGGCCAAGGTCGGAGAAATTCATTGAACTCAGTATTTCGCTTCTTTCAGTTTTTTCGCGCGTTCAGCGCACAGGCACGTCAAAAAGACTCGACGCCCTGCATCTTAATTGGGGTTGTGCGGCGGAAAGTCAAATTATATCTCGTGAAGTCGTCCGCCGCATTCGACCGTTATGCCAAGGAGCCCTCAACGTGCCACAAAAGACGCCACTTCTGTTGTTGCCGGGCCTGTTATGTGACCGCCGGCTCTACGCGCCTCAGATCGCGGCGCTCGATGACGTCGCCGAGATTACGGTCCCTGACCTCACCCGTGACGAGTCGTTCGCCGCGATGGTGCGCCGCGTCTTGGCCGACGCGCCGGAGAAATTCGCTCTCGCCGGCCTTTCGATGGGCGGCTATGTCGCGCAGGAGATCATGCGCACGGCGCCACAGCGGGTCTCGCGCCTCGCCCTGCTCGACACTTCGGCCCGCGCCGACCTGCCGGAGCAGGCGCAGCGTCGCCGCGACTTGATCGACCTCTCCAAAAAGGGCCAGTTCCATGGCGTGGGGCAGCAACTCTTGCCGAACCTCATTCATCCCGACCGCATGGGCGACACGGCGTTGACCGACACGATCCAGGCCATGGCGGAGGCGGTCGGCGCCGAGGCCTTCCGCCGCCAGGAGGTTGCGATCCTGGTGCGCAAGGACGGCCGCCCCGATCTCGCCCGCATCGCGGTGCCGACGCTTATCCTGTGCGGCCAGGACGACCGGTTGACCCCGCCCAAGGTGGCGAAGGAAATGTCGGCGCTGATTCCGCAAGCGAAGCTCGTCATCATCGAACGGTGCGGCCACATGTCGACGTTGGAGCGACCGGAGCCGGTCAACCACGCGCTACGCGAATGGCTCGTCGATTAACTAACGTCCCTCCCGCATCGACTTCGGCCAAATTCCCTGCTTGCCGGGGGACAGAATTCCGTCGGGGTCGAGCGCATCCTTCAAGCGCTCGTTGAAGCGCCGCAGCGCGTGACCGTTGAAGCCATATTGTTCCGCGACGAGGTCCATGACTTCGAGGTGGGCGCGATATTCGCCGAAGCCGGCCTTGCCGCACTCGCGCACCAGCGCCTTGCAGGCGGCGAAGGCATGGTCGACCTGGGCCGGGTCCTTCTTGTCGAAGCACAGGAGACAAATCTGGAGGACGCTGCGCGGCATGGCGATAAAGCCGGCCATGTAATCGAAGCCGAACTCCTCGACGACGCGGCGCACGAGCCGCGATTGCGCCATCACGTCGGGACCGGTGAGCCGCGCGACCGGCGAGAAATCGAGATGGCCGCCTTCCTCGGCGCCGTACCATTTCACCATTTCGAGGATGTCGAGCCCGGGAATCCCGGCCTGGACCCGGTCTTGCGACGGCACCGTCTCGGCCATCCGCGCGCCTTCGTATTTCCGGCCGAAGACGCGCGCCCCCGGTACCTTGGCGAACGCCTCCTCTACCATCTTGAATTGGAGATCGACGATCGCCTCGCGGCCATAAAGCGCGAACCGCGTGTTCCAGCGCCCGACGCCGAGCTTCTGCGTCATTTGTGTCAGCACCGCGTCCGGGATCGCGCCGTCGCCGGTATACCAGTCCTTGCGCTGCGACATTTGAGACGCCGCGCCAAGGACATTGCCGAAGATCGGATAGTTCGGGATGGTGCGGTCGAGCAGCAAGGGCCGGATGGTCTCGACCAGGATTTCGAGGTCACTTTCCTGTTCGAGCGCGATGGCGCAGGACATGTAGCATTCGGGTTGCGGCATCAGCCACAGCCCCATCTTGGTGACGATGCCGAAATTCGACTGCATGAAGATGCCGTCGGCGCTGGGGCCGAAACCGCGCTTATAGGCGTGCCAGGCGCGGTTCCCGTCCATCGCGCCCATCCCGGTGCGGATCACCTCGCCATTCGCGAGCACCACCTCCATCCCGCATTGCGATGCGACATGGTCGCCATAGGGGGTATAGCCGAAACCATGGTCGAGCGTGTTGCCGACGACGCTGCCCCACCCCAGATCGGGCACCGACATCATCAATTTGTGGCCGCCGGCGCGGATCGCGTCATAAAGATCAAAGAAGCGCACGCCCGGCTCGACCACGGCATAGGCGCATTCCTCGTTGATTTCGAGGACGCGGTTCAGCCGCCGCAGATGCAGCAGCACCGCGCCTGGGAGCCGCGGCGCCGCGCCGCCATAGGCGTTGTTGCGGCCCTGGCTCGTGGTCCAGAGCGGGATCTTGTTCTCGCCAGCGATGCGCAAGAGGGCCTGGATCTCCTCGACGCTCGCCGGGAACAGCGCCGCCGAGGGCTTGAAGTCGGTGCGTTCGGGAAGGTTGTAGGGGTCATAGAACTCGGCAAGCGCGGCAGGTTCGCTTACCACCCATTCCGCGCCCAGAGCGGCGGTGAATTGTTTCAAGGCGTCGGCAAATTGCCGCTCGGAAAGATGCGGCGGACGCAGCGTCTGCGGTTGGCTCATGATTGCGTGTCCTCCCTCGGCCGGCTGCCGTTCGAATGCTCCGCCGGCCGTCCTTTGAAAATGTGATTTGGTATATCGTTTACTATCCGGCCCGGCGATTTCGTCTGTCAATATGCTCAGACGAATTGCAGGTCGGTGTCGCGGCCGAGAAGATATTTGCCCACCGTTTCAAAATGTGCGCGTCGGCCCTGCACCTGCTGCGCCACCGCGTGGATGTCACGAAAGCGCCGCTCGAAGGCGCCTGCCTCGAAGATCGCGCTGGCGCCGGCGGCGTGATAGGCGGTATCGGCCACCGCGACCGCCTCATGGATGACCTGGGAGGCGGCAAGCCGGATCGCGATCCGGTCGTCGAGGCTGAGCCGGTTCGTCCGCTGTATCGACTCCCAGACCTCGTCGACCGTGCCCAGGAGATACATTCGCGCGCAGCGCAGCCGTGCCTCGGCAATGGCGATATCTGCTTGGGTGAGCGCGCTTTCGGCGAGTTTGCTCCGCCCGCCGCGCGGCGTCTTTTCCCGCGCCAGGGCGATGAGCGCATCGAGGAGGCTGCGGGCGATGCCAGTGGCGACGCCCGCGAATCCGGCCGCGAAGAGGGTGCCAGTGGTCATCGCATAGAGCGGGCCCTGCTCGCGTCGCTCGGCGGGATCGTCGCGGATCAGGGTGAAGGCGTCGGGAACGAACAGGTCGGTCACCTCATAGGCGTCGCTCGCGGTGCCGCGCAGGCCCATGACCCGCCAGATGTCTGTCATCGGTGCCGCGCTGGCGGGGAAGATGAGCGTGCGGATGACCGGCGTGCCTGCCTCGTCTCGCCGTGGTGCGCCGTCTGCCTCGAACACCGCGACATGGGCACCAAGCCAGGTCGCCTGCCGGCCGCCGCTGGCAAACGCCCAGTTGCCTGAGAGGCGATAGCCACCTTGAGTGACGAGGGCACGTGCCGGCCCCGGGCCCCACGCGAGCACGGCATCGGCCGGGGCGAATATTTCCCGCGCGCTCGCCGGCGGCAGCGACCCGGCCACGATGGCGCAGACATTGTTCTGACAGAGGCACCAAGCCACGCTGGCGTCGGCCTGAGCGATGCGTTCGATCAGGCGGATGAAGGTCGGCGGCGCGATCTCACCGCCCGACAGCCACCGCGGCAGCAACAGCCGATAGAGCCCGGCCTCATGCAGCGCCGTAAGGAGATGCGCCGGAATCCGCCGCATGCGCTCGATCTCCGGCACGGCGGCGGCGATACGGGGCGAAAGCGCCTCTGCCCGCACCAGATATTCGTCTGGCGCCGCGGCTCCAGCTTCAGCCGCCATTCGCCATCTGCCAGGTCCAGGCGTCGCGGCCCGGCATATAAGCGGTATTGGTCTGGTCGGGATTACGATTGACGAGCGGCCGGGCGAAGAGCGGGTGGCGCATGCTGCGCACCTCATGCTCAATGATGAAGAGCGGGTTGCCGTTGTCGGGATCGACGATGTCCTTGAACCGGTACTGATGCTGGTCGCTTTCCTCCATGATGAGACCGTGTTCCTTGAGGCGCCAATACGGCTCGGCGAAATCGGCGACATAAATTTGGATATGGTGACCGTCAAAGGACGGCAATTCGTGATCCGTCTCGCGGAATAGCAGCTCCTGATTGATGCCTATCATGACCCGCGCGTACCGGCCGTCGTCATCCTCCACCGTCCCGGCCGGAGCATCGAGGATGTCGCGATAGAACCGGGCAATACCGTCGGCGGTTCCGACCGGCACGTCGAAGGCGACATAAGGCACGCCGAGATTAATGCGGCCGAACCGCGCGGCATCCGACGCATGGCAGCGCAGCCGATTGCCCCAGGGCGAGACCGCGTCGATGAAATCATTGCCCTCGCGGAAGTCGAATCTGGTGCCGTCGAGCTCGCCCCGCACCGCCCCGAGCCGCCGTGCCAGCGCCGCCAAATCCGGCACCACAAGTCCGATGCGTCCGCGCATCACCTGTGGTGTGCCGGTCGGTAGATGGAATTGGCTGCGCCCGATATTGATCCACATATTGTTGGTACTGGTCATGATATAGGGATCGCGAGTGAAGCCGAGTCCGGTGACATGGAACAGCGTCGACAGGCGCTGGTCCGGAATCCGGGTGTTGACATGCTCCAGCGCCACTATATTGCCGAGGTCCTCGGCGGTGCGGTCATAGGCCTCTTGCATTTCGCCTGTCTCCTATTCCGCCGCCCATCGCGGCGCGGTTGACCACGCGGGATGATGCTGTCATCAAATCTCTAAACCGTCATAATGCTAGACTCGTTTTTCGAAAGGAAGGTGCGCAATGAGCGACAAGGTGAAGGTAAAGAAATCCGAGGCCGAATGGCGTGCGGAATTGACGCCGACGCAATACCACATCATGCGAGAGAAAGGCACCGAGGCGGCGTTCAGCGGTCAATATTGGGACAACCACACGCACGGCACCTATGTCTGTGCCGGGTGCGGCCAGCCGTTGTTCGACGCCGCGACCAAATTCGACTCCGGCACCGGCTGGCCGAGCTTCTATCAGCCGATCGAAGAGAACGCGGTCGCAACCGAGACCGACCGCGGCCATTTCATGACGCGCAACGAAGTATTGTGCGGCAATTGCGACGCGCATCTGGGCCACATCTTCGACGACGGGCCGAAACCAACGGGTTTGCGCTATTGCATGAACTCGGCGTCGTTGAAGCTGGTGCCGAAGGAATAGCGCAATATCAAGACGATTTGGCGATGTTTCGAGCCAGTTCGATGTTCTGGTCGCGCGCGATCCCGGCGACGATGAACCAGTCGACGATCGTCCAGATATAAAGACCGCCGAACGTGATCAACTTCAGGACGCCTAGCAGCGTGTGTCCCAAGACAAACCTGTCGACGCCCAGAGAGCCAAGATAAATGCTGAGGCCGAATATGACAGTCGGATTCTTCGCCTGGGAATTGTAGCGGTTGACGAAATTGTCGAGCTTGTCGTGAGGAACCGTCCCGACAATGTTCATCAATTCGAGATTATACGCGCGGTAGTTCATCTATCCCTCCCCGTTGATCGCGGTCGAACAAAGACACGTCAACACCCCCAAACCCGGCGCCAGGGATCAATGTCGCAAAATTCTTTCGGATTTCGAAGCCATCCCCCCAACGCAAGACACTGCTATTACCATGAAAATAACGAACGGGACAATATTCGAAGGTTAACCTGAACGGCGGACGGTGCGCACCAACGACGTCAGCGGCGGCCTTGCACCTCGAACACTTTCAGGATCCGGTCGCTCACCGCGTCGGTCTCTTCGAGACGCACGCCATAGCGCCACAGCTCGGCAACATGCTCGAGCACGGCGCGGCACTGCGGCTCGTCGAGCAGGATGCCGCCATGGACGGCATGCGTCAGGACGAGGCAGCGGTCGCCGGCGAGATCGACATCGCGCACCTGGATGTCGGGTTCGTGGCGGGCGAGATCGTAATGACGCGACAGCGCGGCGCGGATATCGCGATAGCCGCGGGCATCGTGGATGGCGTCGACCTCGAGCGTCTCCGCCGCTTCATCATCGACCACCTTGAACAGGCGAAACTTCCGGATGAGGTGGGGGCTCAAATATTGCAGGATGAAGCTTTCGTCGCGGTAGTTGGCCCATGCATGGCGTAAAGTGCCGTACGGATCGCCATTACCGGCGATGTCCGGGAACCATTCGCGATCCTCGTCGGTCGGCTCGATGCAGATGCGTTTTACGTCGCGCATCATGGCGAAGCCCAAGGCATAAGGATTGATGCCGTTAAAGCGCGGGTTGTCGAAATCCGGCTGGAACACGACGCTGGTGTGGGCGTGCAAAAGCTCAAGCAGCGCACCGTCGGAAATCAGCCCTTTCTCATGGAGCCGGGTGACGATCTCGTAATGGACGAAGGTGGCGCAACCCTCGTTCATCATCCGCGTCTGCTTCTGCGGATAGAAATATTGCGAGATATGGCGGACGATCCGCACCAGCTCGCGCTGCCAGGGCTGAAGCCGTGGCGCGCGCTTCTCGATGAAGTAGAGCAGATTTTCCTCGGGCAGCCGCAGCTTGCGGCGGAACGCGATGTCGTCCCCGGTGGCGTCGTCGGGGTCCTCGCCCCGTTGCTCCTCGGCGAATTCGGTCGTGGTGCGCCAGACATCGTCGTAATTTTGCTCGAAATAGAGCCGGCGCTCCTCTTCGCGCTTGCGCTCCTCCTTGAGATTGAGCTTCGGCGGCTTGGCATAGCGGTGAACGCCGTGATCCATCAACGCATGCGCGGCGTCGATGACGCGCTCGACCGCGTCGATGCCGTACCGTTCTTCGGCATGGGCGATATAATCGCGCGCGAAGGCGAGATAATCGAGGATGCCGCCGGCGTCGGTCCATTGCCGGAAGAGATAGTTGTTCTTGAAGAAATGATTGTGGCCGAAGGCGGCGTGCGCCACCACCAGAGTCTGCATCGCCATGGAGTTCTCTTCCATGATGTAGCTGATGCAGGGGTTCGAATTGATCACGATCTCATAGGCGAGGCCCATCAGGCCGTGGCGATAGAGCGCCTCCTCGCGCGCGAAACGCTTGCCGAAGCTCCAATGCCGGTACATCAGCGGCAGGCCGATCGAGGCATAGGCGTCGAGCATCTGCTCCGAGGTGATGACCTCGATCTGGTTCGGATAGGTGTCGAGGCCGAACTCCTCCGTCGCGATCTCCGCGATTGCGTCATAGGCACGGCGCAGCTTGTCGAAATCCCACTCCGAGCCTTCGAAGAGACGCGGCCCGGTCTGGGTGAGGGCGGCCGGGGCGGGACTGGTCATGCCGCTCGGTCCTTCCGCTTGGCAAAGAGTTCGTGGAACACCGGGAAAATCTGGCTCGGCTCGGCGACCCGGCGCATGGCGAAGTTGGTATGAAGCGGCGCGAGCTCGGCATAGGTCCGCCACAGATCGGTCGGCGGCGAGGGAAAGCCGTGCCGCAGCGTCGCGTCGGCGCCAACCTCGATATAGGCGAAATACTGCGACACCGGTAAGAGGTCATTGACCAGAAGCTGGGCGCAGCGCTCGCCATCCTCGCTGAAATTGTCGCCGTCCGAGGCCTGGGCGGCATAGATATTCCAGGCGCCCGGCGGATAGCGGTCGTGGATGATCCGCGCCATCTCTTCGAGCGCGGTCGAGACGATGGTGCCGCCGGTCTCGCGGCTGTGGAAGAAGGTATCCTCATCCACCTCCTCGGCGTTCGAGGTATGGCGGATGAAGACGATGTCGAGATGCCGGTAGCGCTTCGTCAGGAAGACATGGAGCAAGAGGAAGAGGCGCTTTGCCAGATCCTTCATCGCCTCCGTCATCGAGCCGGAAACGTCCATGAGACAGAACATCACCGCCTGCGTCACCGGCTTCGGCACGCGATCGAACCGGTTGTAGCGCACATCCAAGGGATCGATGAAGGCGAAGCGCCGGGCCCGACGCCGTGCGGATTCAAGATCGTGCTCGCTCTGCGCCGCGCTCTCGAAATCGTCGGCGGCGCGGGCGGTCGCGATCTGGCGCGTCATCGCCTCGATCTGGGACGGTGTCGGACGGTTGAGCGAGATCCGCCGTGCCAGTGAATTGCGCATGGTGCGGCGCAGATTGAGGTTCGCCGGGCTGCCGTCGATCGAGAAGCCGGCGCGCGTCAACTGTATCGCCTCGGTCTCCTGCAAATTGGTCTTGACCAGTTCGGGCAGCTCAAGATCGTCGAAGAAGAGATCTAGGAATTCCTCCTTCGACAGCACGAATTCGAAGGAATCCTGCTCGTCGTTGTCGCTGTTGCCGGCTTTGCCGCGGCCGTCGCCGTCGCTCTTCGGCCGTTCGATCTGGTCGCCAACCACATATTGCTTGTTGCCCGGCACCACATAATCGCGATGGCCGCCGCGCCGCGAATGCTGAAAGCTTGGCTCCTGGATGCCGCGCGTCGGGATCGAAATCTTCTCGCCGCCTTCGGATTCGCCGAGCTTGCGCCGCTTCAACGCTTCAACCAGCGAGCGCTTCACCTCATCTTTGGCACGCCCAATGAAGCGCTGACGATTGGCGAGGGATTTGCCTTTCGGGTTCGGCCGTCGGTCGATGATGTTCATCGCGCGCGAACCTCCGAATCCCGTTAGCCGGCCTTGTTGACCCGCATATACCACTCGACCAGGCGACGAACCTGGCGGGGGGTATAGCCGCGCGATACCATGCGCTCCAAGAAGTCGTTGTGTTTCTTCTCGGTGTCCGAATCACGCTTGGAACCAAAGCTGATCACGGGCAGCAAATCCTCGACCTGGGAAAACATGCGCTTCTCGATCACCTCGCGCAACTTTTCGTAACTGGTCCAGGAGGGATTTTTACCATTGTTCGCCGCCCGCGCGCGCAACGCGAATTTCACGACTTCGTTGCGGAAGTCCTTGGGGTTGGCGATGCCCGCCGGCTTCTCGATCTTCGAGAGCTCCTGGTTTAGGATTTCGCGATCCATCATCTGGCCGGTATCCGGGTCCTTGTAATCCTGGTCCTCGATCCACGCATCGGCATAGGTGAGATAGCGATCGAACAGGTTCTGGCCGTAATCACCATAGGATTCTAGGTAGGCTTTCTGGATTTCGTTCCCAATGAATTCTGCGTATCGCGGTGCCAACTCGGCCTTGATGAAGGCGATCAGCTTCTTCTCTATCTCGTCCGGAAACTGCTCGCGCTTGATCGCCTGCTCCAGCACGTACATGAGATGGACGGGATCGGCCGTCACTTCATGGGTGTCGAAGTTGAAGGTGTTTGACAGCACCTTGAAGGCAAAGCGGGTGGAGAGCCCCTCCATGCCCTCATCGACGCCGGCGGCGTCGCGATATTCCTGCACGGTCTTGGCGCGGGGATCGCTGTCCTTCAGCGACTCGCCGTCATAGGAGCGCATCTTCGAGAACAGGTTCGAGGCCTCATGCGGTTTCAGCCGCGACAGTACGCAGAACCGTGCCAGCATCTCGAGCGTCGAAGGTGCGCACGGCGCCTCGGAGAGCTCGCTGGTGGCGAGCAATTTCTCGTAGATATGCCGCTCCTCCGTCGCGCGCAGGCAGTACGGCACCTTGATGACGCAGATGCGGTCGATGAAGGCTTCGTTGTTGCGGTTGTTCTTGAAGGTCTGCCATTCCGCCTCGTTGGAATGGGCCAGGATGATCCCCTGATAGGGAATGGCGCCGATGTTTTCGGAGCCGATGTAATTCATCTCCTGCGTCGCGGTGAGCAGGGGATGCAGCATCTTGATCGGCGCCTTGAACATCTCGACGAATTCGAGGATGCCCTGGGTGGTGCGGTTGAGCCCGCCCGAAAAGGCATAGGCGTCGGCATCGGCCTGGCTGAAGAATTCGAGCCGGCGGATATCGACTTTGCCGACGAGGGAGGAGATGTCCTGGTTGTTCTCGTCGCCAGGCTCGGTCTTGGCGATGCAGATCTGGCGAAGGCGCGAGGGATGGATCTGCACGACCGAGAATTTCGAGATGTCGCCGCCGAACTCGTCGAGGCGCTTCACCGCCCAGGGCGAGGCGAGGCCGGTCAGACGGCGCTTCGGAATCTTGTAGGTCTTCTCGACGATCTCGGCCATCCGGATGGGATCGAAGAGACCGAGCGGACTCTCGAAGATCGGGCTGATCTCCTTGCCCGCCTTCAGGACGTAGACCGGCAACTTCTCCATGAGGAGCTTCAGCCGTTCAGCGAGCGAGGATTTGCCGCCGCCGACCGGGCCGAGGAGATAGAGTACCTGCTTGCGCTCCTCAAGGCCCTGCGCCGCATGGCGGAAATAGCCGACGATCCGCTCGATCGTCTCCTCCATGCCGTAGAATTCGGCAAAGGCGGGATAGGAGCGGATGGTCCGGTTCATGAAGATCCGGCCGAGCCGCGGATCGAAGCTGGTATCGAGGATTTCCGGCTCGCCGATCGCGGCCAGCATGCGTTCCGGGGCGCTGGCATAGGCCAAAGGGTCGCGGGCGCAACATTTGAGATAGTCCTCGAGAGACATCTCGGTCTCTTTCTGGCTGTCGTAGAGCCGAGCAAAGAGATCAAAGGGGCTGTCGTGCGATGCCATCGTCACCTCACCCTTGGAACCGCAAGATCACGGCTCCCATATAAGTTGCCATAAAATCGCGGGAAGTTAAGCCCGTCCCACGGCCAGGATCGGGCGAAGTTATGAAAAATTAAGATAACCGATTGATTCGCCGTAAAAACGCCAAATTGCCGCATCGCAATATTTTTATACCGCATCGCAGCATAACGCCCATTTTGTTGTGGATATCCCATGCGCCCGCGATTTTGCGAAGCAGCGATATGGGTAAGTCCCGGCGACTCGGGGACGGGAGCGCCATCATTTTGCTTGGCGCGGCGGTCGCGGCAGGATTTCATGTGGCTGTCATGAACGACGATGTCAATCCCGCCGCGGCACGCGGCCTTGGGCCGGTCCGAGCCGCCCATCGAGTCGACGAGACGCGGCTGGCCGAATGGCTTGCCCGGCATGTCCCCGAATTTGCCGGGCCGCTTCGGGTCGAGCAGTTCGAAGGCGGCCAATCCAACCCGACCTATCGCCTCTCGACGCCGGCGCGGCGCTATGTGCTGCGCCGCAAGCCGCCGGGGCGGCTGTTGCCCTCGGCCCACGCCGTCGATCGCGAATATCGCGTCATCACTGCGCTCCAGGGCAGCGCCGTGCCGGTCGCCAGGACCCATGCCCTGTGCCTCGATGACGGCGTCATCGGCACCGCGTTCTATGTCATGGACTATATCGAGGGCCGGATCTTCTGGAACCCGACGCTGCCCGACATGGCGCAGGCCGAGCGCGGCCTCATCTATGACGAGCTCAACCGCGTCCTCGCCGCCTTGCATCAGGTCGATTACCGGGCGGTCGGTCTCGCCGATTACGGTCGGCCGGGGAACTATTTCCTGCGTCAGATCGGCCGCTGGTCGAAGCAATACCGGGCCTCCGAGACCGAGAAGATCGAGGCGATGGACCGGCTGATGGCATGGCTGCCGGCCCATGTGCCGCCCGACGACGAAACCGGCATCGTCCATGGCGACTATCGCATCGACAATGTCATCTATCACCCGAACGAGCCGCGGATCCTGGCGGTGCTGGATTGGGAACTCTCGACGGTCGGCAATCCCTTGGGCGATTTCGCTTATCACATGATGCAGTGGCGGCTTGGGTCGTCGATCTATCAACGCGGCCTCGCAGATGCCGATCTCGCCGCGCTCGGGATTCCGGGCGAGGCCCAATATCGTGACCTTTATTGCCGCCGCACCGGGCGCCGCGACATCCCGCATTGGGATTTCTACATGGTCTATAACATGTTCCGCCTCGCCGCGATCCTCCAGGGCATTATGGGCCGCGTCGTCGAAGGCAATGCGTCCTCCGCCAGCGCCCGGGAACAGGGTGGCCGCGCCCGCAACCTCGCCGAGGCCGGCTGGCGCCTCGTCGAGGCCGGCGCCTAATCAACGCACTGGCGTATTTAGATTTACCGTGACGTTCTTGCGCTGCGTATAGCTGTCGAGCATCCCTTCCAGCGAGAACTCCCGCCCGATGCCGCTCTCCTTATAGCCGCCATAGGAATGGCCGGGGAGTTGACCCAGGCCCTGATTTACCTGGACCCAGCCCGACTGGATGGCGTGCGCGGCGCGCAAACCGCGACCAATCTCATGGGTCCAGACGTAGGCCGCCAATCCGTAATGGCTGTCATTCGCCATGCGGATCGCGTCCTCCTCCTCGCGCCAAGGGATCGCGACCAGGACGGGGCCGAAGATCTCCTCTCGCGCGAGGCGCCAATCGTTGGACGGTTCGGCAAACACGGTCGGAATCGCGAAATAGCCCTGGCTAAGCGGCCCTTCTTTCGGCGGCATGCCTCCGAACACCAGCTTCGCCTCCTTGCGCTTCAGTCCGTCCTCGAGATAGCCGCACACCTTGGCGAATTGCTTGTTGTTGATAATCGAGCCGACATCGGTCGCCTCGTCCAAGGGATCGCCGATCTTCAAGGCTTCGGCCTTCGCCTTGAGCTTCGCGAGGAAGCTGTCGAAAATGTCGGCGTGGAGGAACATGCGCGATCCGGCGGTGCAGGACTGGCTCTGGCGGGTGAAGCGCATCGCGGCGATGATGCCGTCGACCACCCAATCCTCATCGCAATCGGGATAGACGATGGCAGGGCTCTTGCCGCCCAATTCCAGCGACACCGGGACGATGCGGTCGGCAGCGGCGTGCATCACCGATTTGCCGACCGCGGTCGAGCCGGTGAAGCTGAGCTTGCGCACCAAGGGGTGGTTCGCGAGCGGCGCGCCGCATTCGGGGCCGAAGCCGGTCAGGACATTGAGCACGCCCTTGGGGAGAAATTCCTGGCAGATCTCCGCCATCAGCAGCACCGCCAAGGGCGCATCCTCCGCCGCCTTCATGACGAGGGTGTTGCCGGCGACGAGCGCGGGCGCGATCTTCAAGGCACCGAGGAGAATCGGCGCGTTCCAGGGAATGATGGCACCGACGACGCCCAAAGGCTCGCGCCTGGTGTAGCTCAAAACCTGCTCGCCGAAGGGGATCGTCTCGCCCTTTAATTCGCCGCCGAGGCCGCCGAAATAGCGCAGGATGTCGGCGGTGTTCTTGGCCTCGGGCCGGGCCTGGGTGCGGAGCGCGTTGCCGTTCTCGAGCGCCAAGAGCCGCGCCACCTCCTCGATCCGCGCCTCGAACGCCTCGGCGATCTTGAGGAACAGGCGGCCGCGCTCACGCGCCGGAGTCTTCGACCAGGCCGGAAAGGCGCGCGCCGCGGCTTCTACCGCGCGCTTCACATCCTCGGCGTTGCCGCGCGGTACCTCGGCGATCGGCCGACGCTTCGCCGGATTCTCGACGGTGATGATCTGGCCCGAGGCGCTCTCGACCCAGGCGCCGTCGATCAGCATTCCCCGCTTTATCAAGGCCGCCGTGCCGCGTTCGATCGTGTCGCTCAAAGCCATGGTTCGCGCTCCTTCATCTTTGTCCGCGCCTCACCTCTTCGTCCGCGCCGACGCAAGCGCGACAGTCAAATAGTTAGCGCCAGCCGATCCGGAATCACAATCCGAGAATCGTGTTCCAGGTAGACCTCTCCCGACCTCGCGCGCCCGCCGGCTTGCCGAAACAAAACATTGATTTAATATCCATGACACGATCGCCAATTTGCGCGGTGTCTGGAGATTACCGATGCGCCTCACCCTCTTCACCGATTATTGCCTTCGCGTCCTGATGTTTTCCGGAACCCGGGGGGACGCGCTGTCCACCATTGATGAGGTCGCGCGGCATTTCGGGATCTCAAGAAACCATCTGGTAAAGGTGGTCCATGAGCTCGGCCGGAAGGGCTATTTGGAGACGGTTCGTGGCAAGAATGGCGGCTTTCGATTGCTGAAAAAGCCGAGCCAGATCAACATCGGTTCGGTTGTTCGGGACGCGGAAGAGGAGCTGGATGTCGTCGGCTGCCTCGATGAGAGCGACTATTGCCCGATTCAGCAAGTTTGCATCCTGCGGAAAGCGCTCCGAGAAGCGACCAAGGCTTTTCTCGCGGTGCTCGATCAATACACGCTTGACGACCTGCTTGAACCTCGCAAGTCGCTGATGAAGCTGCTTCAATTCAATCGGCCTGGGCCGGCATCGAAGGCGCCATCGCCGCGCGCGGCACGATGATTGCCCGACCGACGAGCCTTGACCTAGAAAGAGCGATATAACATATATGTTTGTCATCGCCCGTTTGCGAAAGAGGTACACGATGCACCGCCGGCCTGGGCAACGCCGGCCTGGTTTCAAGGGAACGTAATGAGCATCAACGCCGAAGCCGGCGCCGCAAGGCGCAATTTGCTTGTCGAGGACATCGTCGCGCGCACGGGCATCGACGAGCCGATGATCGAACGACTGGTGCGGGCCTTCTATGGCCGCGCCCGTCTTGATCCGCTTATCGGGCCTATTTTCGAGAGCAAAGTGCATGACTGGGAAGGCCACCTCACGCGCCTTTGTGCGTTCTGGTCTTCGGTCGCCCTGATGAGCGGCCGTTATCATGGTCAACCGATGGTGGCTCACCTGCCATTGCCCGTCGATACGCCCCATTTCGACCGCTGGCTCGAGATCTTCGCCGAGACGGCCAACGACGTATGTCCGGCGGCGGCCGCGGCATTCTTTCTCGATCGCGCGCACCGGATTGCCGACAGCCTGGAACTGGGCATCGCGGCCCAAAAGGGCGAGATCAGACCGCGCCGGATCCGGCCTCGACCGGACCCTGCGCGATAGCGGTTCAGGCGGTCATTCCGCCGGCGCCGCCGAGAGGGTAAGGACCGATTGCTCGTAGCTGCCCGAGCCCATGCCGCCTTCGGGGAAGATGCCGCGCTCGGCGATCCATTCGAAGGATTCCTCGAACACTTCCTTGGTATAGGGCTCGAACACGATGCGCTCGCCCGGGCCCCAGCGCCGCGTATCCATGACGTCGTGGAAGCGGGCCGGGAACTCATTCCGGTAATAATGCGTGTAGAGCTCTGACCGCAGATCGATGTCGCGTTGGGTGCGGCGCAGCGCGCGGAAATATTTCCGCACATCCTCGGGGTCGGGCGCGCCGGTAATCATCGAGGCCATCATGAAGGTGGTGTCGATGATCTTACGGAAGCCCAATTGCTCGGCGAGATAATAGGGGCCGCTGAACAGCGCGACCGCCGGCGCGGTGCCGTCGATCAGCCGCTCCATCCGGGAGAAAAGAAGGCCATCGGCGAAATTGAGCTTGATGTCGGCCAAGGGCATGTATTGCTCCAAAGCCTGGATGGTCGAGTAATGGCTGCCCGATTGATAGCCGACCGAGATCGGCACGCCGGCGAGACCGGCCGGGTCCTTGACCGGCGAACCGGGCGGCACGAAGATGCCGGCGGTCGAGATCGAATAAGCATCGGCATAGAGCTTGCCGTGGCCGTTCGACGCCGCGACATTGACGGTCCAGTGGCAGGCGGCGCTGACATCGCAGGTGCGGCCCGCCTCGAAGGTCTGAAACGCGCCGACCTTGTCGCCGAGATCGTGCTTCGATTTGCCTTCCCGCTGCGGCACCACCTCGCGGAACTCGTAATCGAGCCCTTCGGCGCGGAAATAGCCCTTTTCCTCCGCGACCCATTCATGCAGCCGGAAATGCGGCGCGACGATGAATTTGCTCATGACATGGTCCTCCTATTTTTCGATGAGTCTGGGTATGGGCGTCGGCTCGCGGCGTTCGGCAACGCGGCGGGCGCGAATCATCTTGACGTGATCATCCATGAGACGCCGCGCGGCCGCGGCGTCTCGTGCCTCGATCAAATCCACGAGCTCGCGATGCGCGGCCTGGATGTGGAGCGCCACCGCGCGCGTCAGCGTGACATTGTGCTTCGGCCAGGAAATATGCTGAAGCGACATGAGCTGTACCAGAAGGACGCGATTATGGGATGCCTCGGCGACGGCGAGATGGAACTTGTTACAGGTGCGGGTGTAGGCATCGTGGTCGCCGATCACGATTTCGCCTTCCTCCAGAACCCGCCGCAGCCTGGCCTGATCGGCGTCACTGGCGTTCTCGGCGGCCAGTTCCGCCGCGAGACATTCGACCGCGCGCTGCGCATCCATGATTTCCTTGACCGTCACGCCGGCAAGATCGAGTTGCACCGCGAGGGCGTCGGCGAAGAGGCGCGGATTACCGCGGGCGACCCGGGCGCCGCCACCCGATCCGACCTTGATCTCCACTACGCCGAGCGCCTCGAGCGTGCGGAGCGCGTCGCGCGCGACGATGCGGCTGACCCCGAGACGCTTCGCGATCTCCTTTTCGGCGCCGAGAAAATCACCGGGTTTCAGCCGCTTTTCGTTAAGCGCCTCGCGCACTTCGGCGACGATCTGTGCCGACAGGGTCGCGGCGCGGCCGGCCGGCCCGATGCGGCGCGCCGAATCCTGACCTTGGAATAACGGATGCACGGTCATGGCGCGACCCTATCAAAAGATCAAACGATAGTAAAGATGCTATCTTTTGGCGGATTTCCCGCACGACGGCGGAGATGCGGAACGGGCGGTGATTGCACTCGTCGGCCGGGAGGAAGAAGGATAGGCCCTGATTTTGAACGAAGGACGTTCCGATGATCGATTATCCCCGGTTCAAGGCCGCCGCAGCCCATGTCGCGCCGATCTTCCATGACACCGACCGGACCATCGCCAAGGCGTGCGATATCGTCGCCGAGGCGGCGGCGGGCGGCGCGCGCCTCGTGGCATTTCCCGAAAGCTTCGTGCCCGGTTTCCCGGTCTGGGCCGGAATCGTCGCGCCGATCTATACCCACGACCTCTTCAAGGCGTTGGCGGCGTCGGCGATCCTGGTCGACGGCGCCGAGTTGGCGCGGGTTCGCGACGCCGCCCGCCGGCACGATATTTTCGTGTCGCTGGGGTTCACCGAAGGGACGACGGCAAGCGTCGGTTGCCTGTGGAACGCAAATATCCTGATCGGCCCCGACGGCGGCATATTGAACCACCACCGCAAGCTGGTCCCGACCTTCTATGAGAAGCTGGTCTGGGCCAATGGCGACGGCGGCGGATTGCGGGTGAGCGAGACCGCGATCGGCCGGATCGGCGTGTTGATCTGTGGCGAGAACACCAATCCCTTGGCGCGCTATGCCTTGATGGCGCAGGGCGAGCAGGTTCACATCTCGACCTATCCGCCGGTGTGGCCGACGCGGCCGGCGGACAATCACGACAAATACGATCTCGAACAGGCGATCCGGATCCGCGCCGGCGCCCACAGCTTTGAGGCCAAGGCCTTCAATATCGTGGCCTCCGCCCATTACGATGGCTCGATGCGGGCGGCGATGGCGTCGCTGGGGCCGGCCGCGCTCGCGGTTCTCGACGCCAGTCCGAAGGCGGTTTCGATGGTGATCGATCCCACGGGATCGGTGATCGGCGAGGTGCAATCGGGCGCCGAGGGGATCGTCTATGCCGAGATCGATCTGCGCCGTTGCGTCGAGCCGAAGCGCTTTCACGATGTCGTCGGCGGTTACAACCGTTTCGATATTTTCAAGCTCAGTATCGATCGCTCGGCCAACCGCCCGATCCAGTTCGAAGACGATCGCGCGGACGCGCGTTCCGACGCAGATAGGGCTGCGACGGCGGGCGCTCAGCCGGACGTGACCTCGACCGGGACGGCGTGAACCGCGTTGCGGGCGCGGCTCATCGGCTGCACCTTGCCGAGAGTATCCGTGGCGCGCGCCACGATCTCGCAGGCGCCGGTCGCCGACGGCGTCCAGGCCCGGCTGAAACGCTGCCACGAATATTGCGAGCGCGGTTCGAGCGCGGCCTGCGACCAGGTCGCGCCACCATCGGCACTGATCTCGACCCGGTCGACGCCGCGGGCTGCCCAGGCCCATCCCCAGATTTCAACCGGTTCGCGTGACAGGCGTGCATCCGCCGAAGGCGAGACGATCAGCGATTCGGGCGGCGCCTCCCATAGCGCACGCCTCGCGCCGGTCGCGCCATCGGGATCGTTGTAGAGCGTCGTCGTGAACACTCCACCCGCGCGGCGGTCGGCCAGTTCCAGCCGGCACAGCCATTTCACATCATTGGTGCCGTAATAGCCGGGAATGACGAGCCGCAGCGGATAGCCATGTTCCACGGTCAAGGACTCGCCGTTGCATTCATAGGCTAACAGGACATCGCCTTCCGCCAGCCGGGCGATCGGCATGTCCTTCTGATAATTGTCGCCACCCAGCCCTTCATAGCGTCCGCGATCGAGCCCAAAGGCCCAGAGGTATCGCGCCTCGGGCCGAACGCCGACGGTTTCCAGCAGTTCGGCCAGATCGATGCCGCCCCAGACGACGTTGCCGACGAGACGTTTCGGCTCGTCATGCTTTTTCGGATCGCCCGCGCAATGGTGGAAGGCCTCGATCTCGCGCTTCGGGAGCCGCCTTATATCGTCAAAGGCGAGGGTGATCGGGCGTTCCGCCAAGCCGCCGATCGACAGAAGCCACGAGGCGGCATCGACTTGCGCGATTCCGAGATGCGCGATCAGGAACAAATCGCGCTGCGGCGTCACGCGATCGACGAGACGATGCGGCGAGACAAAGCGGACCTGGAAGCCGGCGGGCGTTAGCGGCGCCGAGGGCAGTAACGGGGGCATGGCCGATTGGTCGCTCATCACCGGGTTCCGGCAACGACCTTGATCGAAGCGATGAATCCCGTCAAGGAGGAGGCGCGAAGGCACGCTCGGGAGATCAGCGCGAGGCTTGCGGCTTTGAGATGGACGATGCCGGCGCCAGGCGATCAATTGGGCGGCGCTTACGAAAGCTGATCACCCTCTCGCGCTCGCTTTCTTCCGTGTTGAGGTGGCCGCGAATCCGCAGCAGATCGCGGCGCGCCACCAATCCGACGACTTTTTTCCCTTCGCCGCGCCGCAGGATGGGAATTCGGCCGACATTGTTGACGATCATCCGATCGACCAGCCGCCCAATCAACTCGTCGCCATACCCGACGACGACATCGCGTCCTTTCACGACATCGCGCAGCTTCTGCTCCGCGCTCCAGCCTTCGCGAATCCACCGCAACACATCGACGCGCGATACCAGCCCCGCAAGGTCCCCGTTCCCATCGACGATCGGATAACTCTTGTGCCGATGCGGCGCGTCGGTGGCGGTAAAGAAGGCGATCGCTTCCGGCACACTCATGTCGTCCGGCAGGGTATCGACCGGCTTCGCCATGACATTATTCACGAACAGGGATTCGTAAGGATCGACGATGTATTCGCGCATGACGTGATAGCCGCGCCGCGCGACCTTTTCCGTCAGGATCGATCGCTTCAGCAGCAGCACCGTGGTGGCATGGGCCACTGTGCAGGCGATCACCAGCGGCAGGATGGCACCGAAATTATCGGTCAGTTCGAGCGCGAACACGATCCCGGTCAGTGGCGAGCGCATGGTGCCCCCCATTATCGCCGCCATGCCGATCAAGGCCCAAAGGCCGGGATCGGCCACCGGCACCACCGTACCGAAGAGGGCGCCGATGCCGCCGCCCATGATGAGAAGCGGTGCCAGCACGCCGCCCGAGGTGCCGGAGCCCAGTGCAACCGACCAGATGATCGCCTTGACGATCACAAGGCGCAGGTCCGCGCCGCTGGTCATGTGGCCGCTCAACATGGCGCCGATGTTGTCGTAGCCGACACCGAGCGCGTGCGGCGCGAACATGCCGCCGACGCCGACGACGAGGCCGCCGAGGATCGGCCACCACATCCAGTGGATCGGCAACCGGGTGAAGAAATCCTCGCATTTATAGACCATGCCGGTCAGCAGGCCGGATGCGATGCCGCCGACGATGCCGAGCGCGGCGGCGAGCAACAGCCCCACCGGCGGTAGCAGCGGGCTCGGTGCCATCGGAAAGAGCGGTCCCGGCCCCAGCAGCCAGAAGCGACAGGCCGCGGCCACCGCCGAAGCGATCGCCACGGGTACGAAGCTGCGCGGCTTCCATTCGAACAGCAGCAATTCGACCGCGATCAGGATCGCGGCGAGCGGCGTATCGAACGTGGCGCTCATGCCGGCGGCGGCGCCCGCCACCAGCAAGGTCTTGCGCTCGGCGCTCGACAGGTTGAAAAACTGGGCGAATAGCGAGCCGAGCGCGCCCCCGGTCATGATGATTGGGCCTTCGGCGCCGAACGGTCCGCCGGTACCGATCGAGATCGCGGAGGATAGCGGCTTCAAGATGGCGACCTTGGCGTCGATCCGGCTGCCGCCGATAAGGATCGCCTCCATCGCCTCCGGGATGCCATGGCCGCGGATCTTGTCGGAGCCGTAGCGCGCCATCAGGCCGACGATGAGGCCGCCGACCATCGGCACCAGCACGGCCCACCAGCCAAGATGGTTGCCGACGATCGTCCAGGTATCCACCGCCAATTTTTGGTTGTAGGCGATATTGGTGAACAGCGCGATCAACCGGATAAGGACCCAGGCGGTGCCCGCCCCGGCCATGCCGACAACGATGGCCATGATCGACAGAATCACCATCCGGCGATCGGTGTTGAAATCTCCTAACTCGACTTCGGGGATTTCTGGGCCGGAGCGTTCTCGGCGCGATTCCCGGGCACGAAACAAGGCGGCGACGAACGACAAGCGAGGGTGCTCCTGGGCTGGCATGGCAGTGACGGTAGCGGTTCGGGATCAGGGCGCATATTACGCCGCGATATTATTTATGTCGTGTTACGATATATGCCAAGCCTTTTTCGCGACTCTAACCCGGGTCAATATGACCTGACAGGAATCGGCAATGGCGGCGGAGCAACGGGAACCGGTGGAAACACCGGACAATCAACTGTCGAAGCGGGACTATGAACTGCTTGCCGAATTCCGCCACCTGTTGGTCCGGTTTCTGAATTTCAGCGAAAGCGCCGCGCGGCAGCACGGCCTGACCGTCCAGCAGCACCAGACGCTATTGGCGGTAAAGGGCTTTCCCGATCGCGAATCGATCACCATCGGCGAGTTGGCCGGACGCCTCGATATCCGCCATCATAGCGCCGTCGGCCTGGTTGACCGGCTGGCCGCGAAGGAGCTCATCCGCCGCCACGCCGGTCCGGACGATCGTCGTCAAGTCCTTCTTGAACTCACGCCCAAAGCGGAAGATCTGCTCGCGCAACTTTCGGTCGTTCATCGCGCCGAATTGAAGCGAACGGCGCCGCTGTTGCGGGATTTGTTTGCTCATTTCGAGCGGGGCTCCCTACCGAAAACGGACGGATGACCCACTAATACCAAATCCCGCTGATCCGAACCGGTGGTTCGGCTCGGCAGGACCTCAATCGCCGGCGCTCGCATCCGCTCGCTTGGCTCCGCGCCATAGGGCGCGCGCTCGCACTTGCTCGCGATACCGCATCTCGACGAGTCATGCTCATCGGGATGCGGTATAACGGGTCGTCCTTGCCGTCGCCGCTCATTCGGCGGCTTCGCGATGGAATTTCAAGAGATCGCGGATCGTTTCGGGGGCACGGCGACCGAGGCCGCATTCCGCGCCGACGCCGAAATCCTTGATCACCGAGGAGGCGGCCGCGATCCGTTTCCGGGTTCCTTCGATGCCATCCGCGTGATGGACGAGACCGAGATAAAGTTCGGTGCCGGGCGGCAGCTTGAGATCTCGCAGCGGCAGGAAATAGGTGGTGTCATCGCGATTTTTCGGGACCGGCATGTGAATCCACTGCACCGGGCGATGGACGCGCGCGATGATGCCGTTCGCGACCTCGACCAGATTGGCGGTGTCTTTCGGCTCGATGAAATGGTGATGGCCACGGTCGCCGTAGCAGAGGTGATAGCCGAGTTCGACATCCTTCGGCACGGCGTCGCCCAACTCGGCCAGTTGCCCCAGGATCATGGCCTTCCAATCGCCGGGCGGCGGCGGGAACAACCCTTCCCAGACGCCGAATTCGGCCGCGACGTCCCACTGAACGGCAAGTTCCTGATGCGGGATCGCCGCCGCGATCTGGATCATTTCGCCGATCAGCGCCTTGGCATAGGCGGGCATGACGCTGGCGATATGAGGCGGCTCGACGAAGAACGCGACCGGCGCCATCGGCGTCGGAAAGGCGACCAGCATGCGGGCCGTCGCCGCGATCTTGCCGGCGCGTTTCAGCGCGGCAAAGTCGCGATAGGATTGACGCGCGGCATCGGCATAGCCAAGCGACGTGAACGCGATCGATTCCGGCGCCACGCCCGGCCGGGGACGAAGCTGCGTCGGCATGTGATAGCCGTCGACCGTATCGGCGGTCTCGTTCGCCATGATGTCGGGATCGACCGGCGGCCCGGCGAATTCGAACTGCGGATGCCGCGCCATCATTGCGTATTGGAAGCCGACCCAGTTCTTGCGCGGCCCGGTCTCGCCATCGGGCAGTCTTCTCACCCGATCGCCCAGAATCGTCGCGGTCGTCTCAAACACTTCGGCGGCGTTGGACAAGGGAATGCTGCCGACGAGATGAACCGCGCGGCGTGTGTCTTGAGCCATGATGATCCTCCCTTGATGATCTGGTGATTACATCGAGACGGGCCTCGGCCCGATCGGCCGCGTCAGCCTTCGCGATCGAGCGCGGCGGCCACCTCGTGATGACGCGCCAGCAGGCGCTCGGTATCGGCCAATGCGCGACGACCGAAGCCGCAGATATAGGCGGTTCCGAAAGCGGGAAAGAATTTTCGCGCGAGCCGGATTCGAGCCAGATTCGCGTCGAGCGAATCATCCTCATGGATCACGCCGAGATAGAGATCGGTCTGTCCCAGTCTAAGCTTGTCGGCGCCGTCGAAGAAGGCCTCCGTCGGTTCCTTGGCGAGGACGAGATGCAGAACCTCGATCGGACGCCCGCTTTGGGCGATCAACTCGTTCGCCAGCGCGATCTGGGTGGCGATACCGCTTAATTCCACCATCGGCCAGCGCGGCAAGGTGCCGTAACAGAGATGATAGCCAACGGCGGCACCGCGGGGGATGGTGGCGATAATGCTGCGGGCACCCGCGGCGCTGCGTTCCATTGCGCCGGCCCGGTCCATCCAGGGTAGGGCCCCTTCAAGATCGAGAATCTCGACGCAGACATCCCACAGGATCAGAAGGTCGTTTGCCGGCACCGTTTCGAGGATGGCAGCGACCTCGCGCCGCGCCGCATCCTCATAAGCACGCGCCATCACCACGAGATCATCAGGCTTATGAAAGAAGGTTGCGATCGCGCTGCTGGTCAGCGGCAGATTGACTTGGAACTTCCGCGATTTCGGAATCTTGCCCATTTCGCGCATGAGCGAGAAGGTCTCATAACTCGCCGCCGCCCATTTGGCATAGCCGAGTTCGGGCAGCTTCACGGCGGAGACGCCGTCCGCCACCTCAAACACCCACATATCGGCCAAATCCCGCGGCTTCCAATTGGGATAACCGTCAACTGGCGCGGGTCGCTGCGCCGTCCTGATGTCCGGATGGCCATGATAGACATAGCGGGCGAGATAGTTGTGCCACCAAATCCGGTCGCCGAACTCGCCGTCCGGCATGTAGGCCAGATTATCGTCGAAATAGTCGCCGGCGCTGGTATAGACCTCGAGCGCGGAATTGAGCGGTATGCTGCCGACGAGCAACTGGCTTGATCGCTTCATAGTACACCCTCCCGGGAGCTGATCCGCTCCGCTTCGTTGCGGCGAAGTCGGGATCGAAACGTGGAAGACAAGGGCCGGGCCGGGCCGGTACGTGCCGGCCCATTGCCACCGACGATACCCCCTATTCGGCGGGGACGGTGGCGTCCTCCTTGTCATAGGTGTCGGTATGTCCGGCCTCGAAATGGAGCAGGAACTTGTCCTGTTTGGCGCCGAGATGTTGGAGCGCCGCCGGCACCGGATGCTCGTCCTGCAGGAATGGTGCGTCGGTCGTCCATTTGCCCGTGTACCAGGAATATTCCATGTAGACGCCGTTCGGATCGTGGAAATAGATCGACTTGCAGAAGAAATGGTCGATCACGTCGGATACCTCGACACCATGCGATTCAAGATGCGCCTTCGCCTCGACCAGCGCGTCCTCGCTCGGCACGCCGAGCGCGACATGATGGCCAAAACCCTGGTCCTTGGTCTTGGGCGCCTCGTCGCCGAAATCGAAAAAGGCGATGCGGTCGCCGTTCCCGATATCGAAGAAATAATGCTTCTTGTCGCCGAGATCGCCCCAGGTGAGACCGGCGAACGGATCAACCGGCGGCAGATGCAGGGTGACGACGATCGGACAGCCCAGCACCTCTGTCCAGAATTTGACCGTCTTTTCCATATCGTCGGTGACAAGCGCGAGATGATGCATACCCGAATTCTTGATCGGCATGGGTGATCTCCTTCCCGAAGCGGCGGCGCGTTCCCGATGGCACCGCCTTATGAAACGGTACGGTACCGTACCGATCGGGGGTTTGCAATGCTGTTTTTGAAAGGTAAGCGACCCGTCGATGCTCAACGAGCGATAGCCGAATCACGTGGCGGCGTGCTAGAGAGCGAAATCGCTTCTTTGATCTATCGGTCCCTCATCATGGCGCGTAGCAGATCTCTTACCTCCGTCGTCGAAATACGACATCCGACAGCCGGACGCCTCGACCGGCGGCGCGCCATCCTCGCGGCGGCGGGCGGCATGTTTCTCGAAATGGGGTACGGCGCCGCGACCATCGACGAACTGATTCGCCGGATGGGCGGATCGAAACGCACGGTCTATGCCTACTTTCCCGGCAAGGAAGCACTCTTTACCGCCGTGATCGATGAGATTGTCGGTGAGATCGTGCGGCCGTTGCCGGATATCGATGCGCTGTCGC
This sequence comes from Allostellaceae bacterium, assembly GCA_050729815.1. GTDB lineage: Bacteria > Pseudomonadota > Alphaproteobacteria > ATCC43930 > CGMCC-115725 > JAATGI01. Next base: position 37,413 of record JBOHLV010000224.1, on the reverse strand, counting down.
TCAATGTTCGCGACACCCTGTTGGTCGTGGCCGAACAGCACATGACGACGGTGCTGTCGGAGCGCCACATCGCGCTGGCGCGCCTCGTCGCATCCGAGTCGGTGCGGTTTCCGGAGATCGGTCGGGTCTATTACGAACATGGCCCGGCGCGGGGCCATGCCAAGATCGAAGAATATTTCGCGCGGCAGAGCCGGCTCGGCGCTCTTCGGATTCCTGATGTGCGCCGGGCGGCGGATTATTTCTGGGGCATGCTGCTCCACCACGGCACGTTGCGGCGCCTCTACAATGTCGTGCCGCCGCCCCGATCCGCCGTAATCAAGGCTGACAGCATCGCCGTGGTCGATGAATTCCTATCGCGATATGGCGACAAAGCTGCCGAAGCCGTCGCCACCCGTCATCACGACTCGGCTTGAGCCCGGCCATCCGCGGGGAGCGGGACGTGATCGGCTTTCGCCTCTCGTTCCATCACCGCGATGAAGAAACCGTCGGTGCCGTTGCGCGCCGGGGTGAGCCGGAGCATCGGTTCGTCCGTCGGGGATTTACCGCCGAGCGCGTTGCGCCAGACCTCGCCGACCGGTACGAGCGCGAAATCGGGATGGGCCGCAAGGAAGCGTTCGACCTGGCTCTCGTCCTCCTCGCGCAAGAGTGAGCAGGTGACGTAGACGAGGCGACCGCCGGGTTTGACGAGACGCTGTGCGCTCTTCAGAATCTCGGCCTGGAGCGCGGTCAGTTCCGCCAAATCCTGCGGCCGCAGGCGCCATTTGGCGTCGGGATTGCGCCGCCAGGTGCCGGTGCCGGTGCAAGGCGCGTCAATGAGGACGCGCTCAAAGCTCTTGGCGTGGCGCTTCACCCATTGGTCGCGATGGGATGAGAGCGGCTGGCGCTGGACGATGCTGACGCCAGCGCGGCGCAGCCGCTGGGTCGCGCGTTCGAGCCGCAAGGCCGAGACATCGCAGGCGACGAGATGGCCGCGGTTCGCCATCGTCGCCGCGAGCGCCAGGGTCTTGCCGCCAGCGCCGGCGCAGAAATCAACGACGCGCATACCCGGCCGCGCGTCCACCAGCAGCGCCGCGAGTTGCGAGCCTTCATCCTGAACCTCGATGCCGCCCGCCTTGAAAATGGCGAGGGTCGCGAGCGGCGCGCGCGCGAAGAGGCGCAGACCCAAGGGCGACAATTTGGTCGACGCCGCGGGGATATCGTCGCGCCGAAGCGCCGCCTTTGCCGCCTCGCGCTCGGTCTTGAGGGTATTGACCCGCAGATCGAGCGGCGCCGGCTCGTTCAGGGCCGCCACCTCGCGGGCGAGGTCGCGGCCGAGCGCGGCTTCAAGATGGGGCGCGAGCCAAGCGGGGTAATTTCCCATCGCGTCGGGCGGCATGTCGCGATGGAGGAGCTTCGCGCCGGCAATCATCCCGATGAATTGATGTTCTTCTCTGCTCAAGGGGCGCGGGCGAAAACGGTCGCCGTCGCAGGCGGCGTTGATTGCGCTAGGCGCCCAGCCTTCGATCAGGACCAGCGCCGCGAGGAGGCGTCCGCGGCCATCCTTTGGCAGCGCCGAGGCTGTGCGCTGAAGCCACCAGTCGAGCGCGCCGCGCCGACGCAGTGCGGCATAGATATGTTCCGAGATGGCGGCGCGATCCTTCACCCCGGCAAAGCGATGACGACGGAAATAGGTCGCGACGAGGTCGTCTGCAGGTGCGCCGCCGCGCTCGATCGCATCGAGAAGCTCAATTGCGGCTTCGAACCGCGCACCGGGGGTCAGGATCGCTCTCCTTCGAACTCGACAGGCCAAAGGCTGATTAGCCGATCGGCGCAAAGCGCGCTAGGAATAACCAGGACCAAGGAGGTGCCGATGCGTTTTGGGCATGGTTGCGTCGCGGTGATGGCGGCGGTGATGATGATGATGGGCGGCGCGGCCGTCGCGGCCGAGGCGCAAGGCGTCGCGCCACACGCGGGTCATCATGCCGCCACGACGGAGAAGGCGACGGCGCCGCAATCCTTGCCGCCGAATTCGGTGACGAAACACTCGATCGCGTTGCCTGGCCGCACGATTGCCTTCACCGCGACCGCGGGCAGCATCATGCTTCATAGCGGCAAGGGCAAGGCGGTGGCGGACATCGCTTATGTCGCCTATCGCCGCGACCAGAAGGAAACGGCGACGCGGCCCGTCACCTTCGTCTTCAATGGCGGGCCGGGCGCGTCCTCGGCCTGGCTTCAGCTCGGCGCGATGGGGCCGTGGCGGATGCCGATGCCGGGCGGCAAGACCTATCCTTCGGCGCCGCCGCGGCTCGTCGCCAATGCCGATACTTGGCTCGATTTCACTGATCTCGTCTTCGTCGATCCGCCGGGCACCGGCTATAGCAAGATCGTCGCGCCGGGCGCGGCGGTGCGCAAGGAACTGTGGTCGGTCAAGGGCGATGTCGAGGCGCTCGCCGTCTTCATCCGGCGCTGGCTCGCCGCCAATGGGCGCATGGCCTCGCCCAAATTCATCGCCGGCGAAAGCTATGGCGGGTTCCGGGCGCCGCTCCTCGCCGAGAAGCTGGCACGCGCCGAGAACGTCGGCATCACCGGCCTCGTCATGATCTCGCCGGCGCTCGATCTCACGGCGATGCGCGATCCGAACGATCCGCTCACCTCGGCCATCCGTTTGCCTTCCTATGACGCGGTGCGGCTGGCGCAAAAGGCGCCGGTGACGCGCGCCGATCTCACCGCCGTCGAGGCCTATGCCAGCGGCCCATATCTTCAGGATTTCCTTCGCGGCCCGGGCGACCAGCCGGCCGTGGCCCGGATGGCGGCGCATGTCGCCCGGATCACCGGGCTCAATCCCGCGCTCGTCAAGCGGCTTGGCGGACGGGTCGGGATGGATACCTTCGTGCGCGCCTTCTATCGCGATGTGGGCAAGGTCGGCGCCATCTATGATGCGACCATCACCGCCTATGATCCCGAACCCTTCGCCCATCATGACGACTGGCTCGATCCGGTGCTGCCCGGCTTCAAGGCGCCGTTGGCGAGCGCGATGGTCGATCTTTATCGCAACCGGCTCGGCTGGAAGCTCACGGCGAACTATCAAATCCTCAACGACCAGATCGCCCAAGCCTGGCATTGGGGCAGGGCGATGCACCGCATCACCGCGCTGCCCGCGCTGCGGCGGATGCTGGCGCTCGATCCGCACTTCCGCGTGCTAGTGACCGGCGGATTGATGGATCTGGTCATCCCCTATTACGGCAATGCCCTGCTGTTGCGCCAGATCCCGGCCTATGGCGCGCAGAAGCGGCTGTTCTTCATCACCTATCCCGGCGGCCATATGTTCTATGACCGCGCCGCCTCCCGCGCGGCGCTACGCGCCGACGCGAAGCGGCTGATCTATCGCTGACGAGGGTCAGCCATAGGCACTGTCCCACGGCACGCTTGGTCTGCCGGCATAGGCGTCGCGGGTCGAGGCGGCATGGCGACAAACCATATCGATCAGGGGCGCACGCCGAACATCGTCCAGTGCGCACCTTCCGACACCGTGCCGAGGAGGATTCGAGCCACTTCGAGTTCGATCTCGTCGGCGAGGAGGAGATGCTGGGTCCCGGAATGAAAATCGCGATAGGCGCGCTGCAGCTTGCCCGAGCGCAGCGACACGCCGCGCGAATAGCGATGCGCCATGGTCGTGACCTCGGAGAGGACGTCGTGAATGTGGCGCATGGCGAGGCGGATGAGCGCGATCTGCTCAAGGCTCGGCGGCGCATTGCCGGCCGATGAGTCGGCGATGCTGGTCCAGCTTTCATAGACGAAGGCGCGCGCCGCGCGATATTTGGCCTCGGCGTCGGCGAAGCTCTTGCGGAAGGTCGGGCTGTCGGCGAGGAGGCCGAAGACATCGGAGCGCTCCCGCGCGAGCCGTGCGATCTCATCGAGCGCGCGCCGCCCGACGCCAAGCGCCCAGGACGTGTGGCCCCATGAGGTGAAGCCGACGAGGCCGATCTGATATTGCGTGCCGCCGCGCTGTGGCGTCTCGGCATCGAAGCTGAAGGTCGCCGCTTCCGGCACGAAGATGTCCTCGCCCTTTTGAACATAATCAAAGCTGCCGGTGCCACGCAGACCCAGCACGTCCCAATTGCCCTTGAGTTCGATCGTATCCTTGGGGTGGTGCATCAGCACGATCTCCGGCGCGCCGTCGGCGCCGAGCATCGGCTTGCCGTTGTCATCGGTGAGGAAGCAGCCCGAATGCACCCATTCGGCATGGGTGATGCCGCTGCCATAGGCCCAATGGCCCTTGATGCGATAACCGCCCTCGACCCGGCGGGCATAGCCGCGCGGCACGCCATTGCCAGCGAGGGTCACGTCCGGCCCCTTGCCATAGATCGTCTTGGCACCGGCTGCGGGCAGGAAGGAGCCGGCCGAGGCCGCCATCACGCCCGCCACCATGGCGCACCAGCCGGCCGAGCCATCGGCCCAGGCGAGCCGTTCGATAATCCGCATCGCCTCGACGAAGGGCACCTCGCCACCGCCAAGATCGCGCGGCAGCAGCATCGAATAAAGCCCCGCTTTCCGTAATTCGGCGATCACCTTGTCGCTCTGATGCTGCGCCTTTTCCGCGGCGTCGGCCTCGGCCTCGATCAGCGGGATGAGACCCTCCGCCGCCTCGCGCAGCGCGGCAATGTCCTGGTTCATGCGTTCCTCCCTTTAGCGACGTTATTCTTGGCAGACGAAATTGGCGGCGTCGTTCGGATTGCCCTTGCCTTTGTACTGCGCATGATTGGGCCAGGCACAAATCGGACGGCTGCGCCCGGGAAAGGCATGGCCGGTTGCAACCACGCTCTTCGGCGCCTTGTCTTTTTCGACCCAATCCACGACGGCGGTCAGCAGGTCGAAATGGTTGAGCGAGGGACCGCCGCTGCAATGCAGCATGCCTGGCACCAGAAAGATGCGGCTCGAATGCGCACGCACCTTGGTCATGCCGCCCGACGCCTTCGCCATGCGCTGGTAATAGCCGAGCGTGTCGAGCGGCGAGAACCACGGATCGCTCCAGCCGTGATAGAAGAGGATCTTGCTGCCGCGACCGAAGAACGTCGTGAGATTGGTCCAGCGCGAGGTATTGGTCAGCATATTGCCGCCATCAGTATCGACGCGATCCTCCATGCGGTTGACATTGATCGACGTCATGAATTTGGGGTTGACCGGGCTGTTACCGGCGCTGGCCAGAATGCCGGGAATGAACCAGGCGGCGTCCATGCCAGCACTATAGGGAAAGGGCGGATAGACCTGCTCGCCGGCAGAATCCCTCGGCCCGGCAAATGCCGCCTTCAAGGCGTGCACCTGCTTCGCCGATAGGCAGCTATCGTTCTTGGCGCCCTTGCATTGGAGGACCGCCGGATCGAAATGGCATTGCCGGTGATTGAAGATCATGCCGTCCTTGAGGCCGTCCTTGGCGTCGCACGCCTTCAGAACGGCGTTGACGACGAGCTTTCGATCGCTCGGCGAAAAGGCCTTTTTCGGCTCGGGATTGCCGGCGGCGTCCTTTGGCGCGATCCGGCTCATCTGATAATTGAACCAGGCGAGGCCGAGATTGGAGCGGCCGGTATTCATCGCGGGATCGCCCGACACGATGCCGTTGAATTGCTCGGGATAGCGCTCCGCCGCCAGCATGCCCTCGCGACCGCCGGTGGAGCAGCCGGTGAAATAGGAATATTGAGGCGCCCGCCCGTAATAATGACCGATGATAGCCTTCGCGACCTCCGTGACCTTGCCGACGGATGTATTGGCGAAATTGAGCGTCGCCTCCTGATCGGCGAAGAAGGAGGGGTTGAACACCGCGCCCTTATGCCCGCTATCGGTCGAGACGACGGCGAAGCCACGCGCCAGCGCCGGTCGCTTGCCCGCCGCGGTCGCGCCGAGCGGCGGATAGATCGTGCCATCCAGCCCACCGCCGCCCTGAAACAGAAAGCGGCCATTCCAATGATCTGGCAAGGCGATGGCGAAGCCGATGCCGTAATGAACGCCGCCGACGCCGACGCGCGCATCGATGACGCCATCGGCGAGGCAATGGGACGGCAGCGCGACCGCGACTTTCGTCGGCTGCGGCGGCGTAATCTCGACCGTGTTGGGCGGCGCCTTCGGAACTTCCACCGCCTTGGTGATCTTCATGGTGGAGCGCGGAATCGTTAGCCCGACAAGACCGGAGCATTTGACCGCGGGTGCGATGTTCGCGGCATATGCACGTCCCGGCGGAAAGAGGACAAATGCGCCCAGACTCAAAGCCGCCACGATCCCGATGCCAAACCCCCGCCGGTTCACGATCCGCCGCATCGTACCCTCCTCATTTTTTACGCTTCGATCACGCGCCTTGCCGCCGTGCATCGCGGCCGGGCCGAAACACAATTTAGCGAACTATGCCCCCTGCGGATAGTTCGGTGCCTCGCGGGTCACGGCGATGTCGTGGACGTGGCTTTCGCGGAAGCCCGCCGCCGTCACCTGGACGAAGCGGCATTTCGATTGCATCTCGGCGATGGTGCGGTTGCCGGTATAGCCCATCGCGGCCTTGAGGCCGCCGACGAGTTGATGGATGACGTTGCCGACCGGGCCCTTGTGCGGCACGCGGCCCTCGACCCCTTCCGGCACCAGCTTCAGCGTCGAGGACACCTCCTCCTGGAAATAGCGGTCGGCGGAGCCGCGCGCCATCGCGCCGACCGAACCCATGCCGCGATAGGATTTGTAGGAGCGACCTTGATAGAGATAGACCTCGCCCGGGCTCTCGTCGGTGCCGGCGAACAGCGAGCCGATCATCGCGCAATCAGCGCCGGCCGCGATCGCCTTCGCAAGATCGCCAGAAAATTTAATGCCGCCATCGGCGATCACCGGCACCTCGCGCTTGCGTGCCGCGGAAACAGCATCGAGCACCGCCGTCAATTGCGGCACGCCGACGCCGGCGACGATCCGCGTGGTGCAGATGGAGCCGGGGCCAATGCCGACCTTGACGGCATCGGCGCCGGCCGCGATCAAGGCCTCGGCGCCCTCCGCGGTCGCGATATTGCCGGCAAGGATCTGGGTATAATTCGAGAGGCGGCGAATGCGCTCGATCGTCGCCAGCACCTTTTCGGAATGGCCATGCGCGGTATCGACCACCAGCACGTCAACCCCGGCATCGAACAGCGCCTCGGCCCGGGCGATGCCATCGGCGCCAGTACCGGTAGCGGCGCCGGCGCGCAGGCGCCCATGCTCGTCCTTGGTCGCGTTCGGAAATTTCTCCGCCTTCTCGATGTCCTTCACGGTGATAAGGCCGACGCAGCGATAGGCACCATCGACCACCAGCAATTTCTCGATGCGGTGCTGATGCAAGAGGCGTTTCGCCTCCTCGCGGCGGACATTCTCGCGCGAGGTGATGACATCGCGGGTCATCAATTCGGCGATCGGCTGGGTCGGTTCGGTGGCGAAGCGCACGTCGCGATTGGTGACGATGCCGACCAGCCGGCCGCTGCCCCGCTCCACCACCGGGATGCCGGAAATGCGGTTGTCGGCCATCAGCTTCAGTGCATCGGCAAGGGTCTCGTCGGGATGGATGGTGACCGGGTTCACCACCAGGCCCGCCTCGAACTTCTTCACCTTGCGGACCTCGTCGGCCTGTTCGGCGATCGGCATGTTGCGATGGATGACGCCAAGCCCACCGGCCTGTGCCATGGCGATGGCGAGTGCCGATTCGGTCACTGTGTCCATCGCGGCCGAGATGAGGGGAATGCCGAGGCTGATCTCGCGGGTGAGGCGCGTTCGGGTGTCTGTTTCGGTCGGAAGCACGCCCGAAGCGGCGGGTATGAGGAGAACGTCGTCGAAGGTGAAAGCCTGACGGAGTTCCATATGATGAGCCTTCCGCTCAATATGTTGAGGGTTGGCGACCCTTTATACACAACATAAAGGAAATGTGAAGGGCGCGTGTAGGCATAAATTGGGCCGACTCGACGGTCCTGCCAAGCCCTGTCCTATCCGTCGAAATTGGCCTATCCGCCGAAATTGGGTTCGTTCGGCAAAATTAACTTTCTCGCGTATCTACTTCCTCGCTTTGCTGCCTCGGTAGGCGCCAAGCAAGGAAATACGCGAAATACGTTCGTTTGTCAAGAGACCTTCGGAAGAAGACAACCGTTGCCGATCAATCCCCGGACAATCGTCAGAAGGTAGGGGATATCGACGGGATAGGGCAGGATTTCACCGATACCGTCGGCATGCTCCTGATGCTCGGGAGCCGCGGCAACCAGAATCTTGACGTTTGGACGCTTATACCGGGCCATCAACGCCAACGACACGCCATTGGGCGTGCCCGCTGGAAACCGGGTGCCGGTGATCAGAATGTCGGTCAGTCGGGCCGCTTCCAATGCCTTGAGGGCGGCGAGCGTATCCGTGAACGCGATGACGTCGTAATTCTCCAACTGAAGCGACGTCCGGACGGTTTCGACAAAATCGGGATCGTCGTGGACCACGACAATGCGTGCTGGCATCACTACCTCTCCTCCGTCATACGCGGGGAGCGCGTGCCGTCCCTTGATTGTGGGATTGCTAATCTCTCAGTCGCCCATTGGGCGATAAAAAATCATGGCTAATATATCACCACGCGTCCAGCTAATTCGGGCCTGCGCCAGAAGCGGGTGGGGTTCCGCTGCGGAAGCCCAGCGCCCCGATCGATGAATTGGACGAAGATGGCCGCCGCGCTTACCGCGAATAGAACTCGATGACGAGATTGGGTTCCATGCGCACGGGATAGGGTACGTCGGCGAGCTTTGGCGCGCGGACGAACATTCCCTTCATCGCGCCATGATCGACCTGGAGATAGTCAGGCACGTCGCGGTCGTGCGATTGCGCCGCCTCCAAGACCAGCGCCATGGTCTTGCTCTTGTCCTTGATCTCGATCTCGTCACCATCCCGAAGCGTGGCGGAGCCGATATTGAGCCGCCGGCCGTTCACCCTGACATGGCCGTGATTGACGATCTGGCGCGCCGCGAACACGGTCGGCGCGAATTTCAGGCGATAGACCGTCGTGTCGAGCCGCCGCTCCAGGAGCTCGATCAGATTTTCGCCATTGTCGCCGCGGCGCCGCATCGCCTCGTCATAGAGGCGGCGGAACTGACGCTCGCCGATATTGCCGTAATAGCCTTTGAGCTTCTGCTTCGCCATGAGCTGGGTGCCGAAGTCCGACGGCTTCTTGCGCCGCTGGCCGTGCTGTCCGGGGCCATATTCCCGCTTGTTGACGGGGCTCTTGCTTCGGCCCCAGAGATTGACGCCGAGACGGCGATCGATCTTGTACTTCGCTTCCGTGCGCTTGCTCATGATAATTCGGTTTCCGAATTTGTTGTTGACCCGATAGGCCACACCCCGAAGGCTGGGGGGACGGGGCATCGCTGCCCACTTTCTCGGGAAGGCGGCGAATATAGCCGCGATCGCGCCCGTGTCAACGCGCCCCCCGTTTCTGGCGGGCGCCGAGGAACGCCGTCACCACGCCGTGGAGGGTCCGCAATTCCTGCTCGGTCGGCTCGGCGCGCTGGAATAGGTTGCGGAGATTCCGCACCATGCCGGGGCGCTTGTCGGCGGTGCGTAGGAACCCGCTGTCGTCGAGCGCCTCCTCGAAATGGTCGAAGAAGCGCTGAAGCTCCGCCTTGGTGGCGGGCCGGGAATGGCCGTCGACGAGTTCGGTCGGTGGAGTCGAATCGCCGGCCTCGAACCATTCATAACCGACGATCAGCACCGCCTGGGCGAGATTGAGCGAGGAAAAAGCCGGGTTGAGCGGCACCCGAATGACGCGGTCGCCCAAGGCGATGTCGTCATTGACGAGACCGGTGCGCTCCGGCCCGAAGACGATGCCGCAAGCCTCGCCCGCGGTCATGAATCCGTGCATTTCCTCTGCGGCGGCACGCGGCGTCATCACCCGCTTCACCATATAGCGCTCGCGCGCCGTCGTGACATAGACATGGGTGAGGTCGGCGATCGCCGCCTCGACCCGATCATAAAGCCGGGCCCCGTCGAGCACGGGATCGGCGCCGCTCGCCGCCGCGACCGCCTTTTGGCTGGGCCAGCCGTCGCGCGGCCGCACCAGACGCAGATCGTCAAGGCCACAATTGAACATGGCCCGCGCGGCGGTGCCGATATTCTCGCCCAGTTGCGGTTCGACCAGGATGATGGCCGGCCCGCCGCCTGATGCCGCGCGGCGGTGATCGGTGCCCGCCATGCGCCGCTATCCCCGCCGGCCCGAGCGCCACAGCCGATAGGTGATGCCGTCGTGGAGGGCGTTGTAGGAGGCGTTGATGATGTCGGCCGAGACCCCGACCGTCGACCAGCTCGTTTCCTTGTCGGCCGTCTCGATCATGACGCGCGTCACCGCCTTGGTGCCTTCCTGCGGGGTCAGGATGCGGACCTTGTAATCGGTGAGCTTCATCTCGGCGAGTTCGGGATAGGCGGGGATCAGCGCCTTCCTCAGCGCGGTGTTGAGGGCGTCGACCGGGCCGTCGCGGCTTTCCGCGACCTCGATGAAATGATGCTCGGCGACGATGCCGCTGACGATCGCCTCCGACACGGTGACGAGTTCGCCGACCGCGTTCCAGCGTCGCTCGTCGGTGACGCGAAAGCGCTGTACCCGGAAATATTCGGGCACGGAGGCGATCATGCGCCGCGCCAAAAGCTCGAAGCTCGCCTCGGCGCCGTCATAGGCATAGCCCGCGAACTCGCGCTCCTTCACCTCATTGAGGAGAAGGCCGAGCTTCGGATGGTCGGACGCGATCTCAATCCCGGCATCCTCGAGGCGCGACAGGATGTTGGCGCGGCCGGCCTGGTCCGAAACCAGGATGTGGCGCTGGTTGCCGACGGTCTCGGGCGGGACATGCTCATAGGTGCGCGGATCCTTCTCCACCGCCGAGACGTGCAAGCCGCCCTTATGGGCAAAAGCGGCGTCGCCGACATAGGCGGCATGGCGATCGGGCGCGCGGTTCAGCAATTCGTCGAGAAGCCGCGAGATGTGGGTGAGGGTGTGCAAATTCTCGGAGGCGATGCCGGTCTCGAACCGCTCGGCGAATTCGCTCTTCAAGATGAGGCTCGGGATCAGCGAGACGAGATTGGCATTGCCGCAACGCTCACCCAAACCGTTCAGCGTGCCCTGGATTTGGCGCGCGCCGGCGCGGATCGCGGCCAGCGAGTTGGCGACTGCGTTCTCGGTATCGTTATGGGCATGAATGCCGAGATGGTCGCCGGGGATTTCCTTCGCAACGGCGGTGACGATGCGCTCGACCTCATGGGGCAGGGTCCCGCCATTCGTGTCGCACAAGACCACCCAGCGGGCGCCGGCCTGGTGCGCCGCCTTGACGCAGGCGAGGGCGTAATCGGGGTTCGCCTTATAGCCGTCGAAGAAATGCTCGGCATCAAACAGCGCCTCGCCGCCGCGCGCCGCCGCCGCGCCGATCGATTCCGCGATGAGGGCGAGATTCTCCTCGAGCGAAATGCCAAGCGCGAGGGTGACATGGAAATCCGAGCTCTTTCCGACGAGGCAGGTGCCGTCGGTTTTCGCGCCCAAGACCGCGGCAAGCCCAGGATCGTTGGCGGCGCTGCGGCCCTGGCGCTTGGTCATGCCGAAGGCGATGAATTTGGCATGGGCGAGCGTCGGCGGTTCGGCGAAGAAGGCGGTATCGGTCGGGTTGGCGCCGGGCCAGCCGCCCTCGACATAATCGATGCCGAGCGCGTCGAGCGCCGCCGCGATCTGGTGCTTGTCATGGACGCCGAAATCGACGCCCTGGGTCTGCGCCCCGTCGCGCAAGGTCGTGTCGAAGAGATAGAGCCGTTCGCGGGCCATGGTCATTCTGCTTCCTGTGCCGCCCGATCGCGGCTCGGAAATTCGTGGCCGCTCAAATCAGGCGTTGGCGTGGCGCTCCCAAACCGAATCATTCCCGGCCCCGGAAGAGGCCGGGCGGATAATTCGCCGGGCGAGTGCGGGAAGCGAAACCATCGGGTCAACCTAAAGAGCACGCCCGAAACTGTCAATTCGGCGGGCGCGAAGCGCCGCGCGGGGCGATGGCACGAAAATACCGCCCTTTGCCTTGTTCCATTCTAGACGGCGCGGCGCCATTCGGTCCTGCCGCCGGGCTTGTCCTCCAGAAGGATGCCGCGCAGCGCGAGTTCGGTGCGGATGCGGTCGGCCTCGGCGAAGTTCTTGGCCTTCCGGGCGGCGAGCCGGGCGGTGACCAGCGTCTCGATCTCGTCGGATTCGGCATCGTCGCCCTGGAGCCATTGCGCCGGGTCCTCTTTGAAGAGGCCGAGCAATTCGCCGGCGGCGAGCAATTCGCCCTTGAGCGGCGCCTTGTCGGCGTCCGAACCGGCCTTGTTCAATTCGGTCATGACATCGTGCAGTGCCGCGAGGGCCAAGGGCGTGTTGAGATCGTCCTCGAGCGCGGCAAGGACGCCATGGGACGGCCCCTCCGGCGCGGCGTCGAGCGCCGCCACCTCGCGCAACGCGAGATAGAAGCGATCAAGCGCGTGGCGGGCCTGGTCGAGGCGATCCTCCGTCCAATCCAAGGGATCGCGGTAATGGTTCATCAGCATGGCATAGCGCGCGACCTCGCCCGGCACCCCGGCCAGCACGTCGCGGATGGTGGTGAAGTTGCCGGCCGATTTCGCCATCTTCTCACCATCGACGGTGACGAAGCCGTTATGGAGCCAATAGCGCACGAACGGCCGGCCGGCATTGGCCGAGACGCTTTGCGCGATCTCGTTCTCATGATGGGGAAAGATGAGATCAAGTCCGCCGCCATGAATGTCGAAACTCTCGCCCAGATGCGCTTCGCTCATCGCCGAGCATTCGATATGCCAGCCGGGCCGGCCGCGGCCCCAGGGACTGTCCCAGCCGGGAAGGTCCGGCGGCGACGGCTTCCACAGCACGAAATCCGCCGGGTCCTTCTTATAGGGCGCGATCTCGACCCGGGCGCCGGCGATCATCTCGTCGCGCGGGCGGCGGGAGAAACGGCCGTAATCGGGATCGCTCGCGACGGAAAAGAGCACATGGCCCTCGGCGCGATAGGCATGATCCGAGGCGACGAGGCGCTCGATCATGGCGATGATCTGGGGGATATGGTCGGTGGCGCGCGGTTCGATCGAAGGCGGCAAGGCGCCCAACGCCGCAACATCTTTGTGAAAGGCGGCGGCGGTGCGGGTGGTCAGCTCGCGGATGCTCTCGCCGTTGGCCTTGGCGGCGGCGTTGATCTTGTCGTCGATGTCGGTGATGTTGCGGACATAGGTGACGTGATCCGCGCCATAAAGATGGCGCAACAGGCGATAAAGCACGTCGAACACGATGACAGGCCGCGCATTGCCGATATGTGCAAGATCATAGACCGTGGGGCCGCAGACATAGACGCGGACATTGGCGGCGTCCAACGGCTCGAACGCTTCCTTGCGGCGGATCGCCGTGTTGTAGAGATGGAGCGGCATCGCGTGTTTTACGCCGCCTTGTTGCCGGCCTTCAGGATGGTCGGCTCGTGCCGGACCGGGAAATTCACCGAATTGGCGATGAAGCATTCGCCCTGGGCCTGCTCGTGAAGGGCGAGGGCGCGGGCCGCATCAGAGTCGGCGCTGATCGTCACCTCGGGATGAAGCACGACCTCGACAAAGCGCAGGCGCGCGATCTTCTGCCCCGGCTGGCGCTGAATCCCCATGGTGCCGGTGGCGCGGTCGCGATAGGCATGAACCTCGACGCCGAGCCGAGCGCCGAGCGCCAGATAGCTCAGCATCTGGCAGGCGGAAAGCGCGACCAGCAGCAGATCCTCGGGATTATAGAGACCGGGATCGCCGCGGAAAGCGGCATCGGCCGAGCCGCGCAACACCGGCTTTCCCGGAATCTCAACGCTGTAATCGCGCGAATAGCCGTGATAGTCGCGCGCCGGCCCTTGGGCCGCGCCGGTCCAGGTCAAGGTCGCCGCATAGTGATGAGGATGAGCCATGAGGGAAAGATCGGGGCGCGGGACCGTGCTTGTCAATAAGCGGCGCTCATCGGGATGTGATATAAATCCGCCCCATGACGAACGATCAGGAGCACGCGTCCGCGAAGCCGCGGCTTTACCACGCCCCATCCTCCTATTATTCGATGATCGCTCGCTTGGCGCTGGCGGAAGGCGGCATCGGCTATGAGCCAGTGTTCGTCGAGATCCATTACCGGGGGAGCCAGCAGCGGCCGGATTATGTCCGCCTCAATCCCAACATGACGGTGCCGACCCTGGTGTTGCCGGATCGTGCCCTGGCCGAGAGCCGGGACATTGCCGAATTCGCGCTTGGTGTCGCGGATGCGGGGCTCGATGACGAGACGCGGCGCTGGCTCGATCTGCACTATGCCTTTCCGATCGACCAGCTCACCTTCGGCGGCCTTTTAAGCCGCAACCCGCTGGCGCGGATGGTGATCCCGAAGCGGCTGGCGGCGGCAGAGCGCCGGCTCTTGCGGCTGGCCGCGGCCAATCCCGATCTCGCCGATCTCTATAAGGCCCGCGCCGCCTTGTTCGCCGAACGGGTCCGGATGTTCGAGCCGGCGAAGGTACAGCGCCTCGCAGTGCAGCGCCGCGGCGAGGCGATCGGCTTGCTCGATCAAATGGAGGCGAATTTCGCCGATGGAAGGGCGGTGATGGTGCCGCCCTCCTACGGAGTCGCCGATACCGTCTGGACCGTGTTCCTCGGCCGGATGGAATTTGCCGGGCTCGGCGCCGAACTCCAGAAGCGGCCCGGGGTCGCCCGCTATTGGCGGGCGATGGAGGCGCGGCCGAGCTTCGCCGCCGCCGATATCTGGACCAAGATGCATCTGGGCCGTCTCATCCGCGGCATCATCAGAAACCGAGCCTAGGCCTTGGCGTAAGAGTCCCGCAAGGCGACGGTGCGGTTGAAGACGAGACGGTCCGGCGATGAATCCCGATCGCGACAGAAATAGCCTTGCCGCTCGAACTGCACCGCTTGTTCGATCTCCGCCGTGGCAAGCGCCGGCTCGACCCGGGCATCATTCAGGATTTCGAGGGAATTCGGATTAAGGTCCGCGAAGACATCGCCCTCGGCACCGGGATCGGGCCGGGTGAAAAGCAGATTATAGAGCCGGATTTCGGCCGGCAGCGCCTGCGCCACCGCGACCCAGTGGATCGTCGCCTGTACCTTGCGGCCATCGGGGGCGTTGCCGCCGCGGGTCGCCGGATCATAGGTGCAGCGCAGTTCCACGATGTTGCCGGCCGCGTCCTTCACCACCTCGCGGCAGGTGATGAAATAGGCATAGCGCAGCCGCACCTCGCGGCCGGGGGCGAGGCGGAAGAATTTCTTCGGCGGGTCTTCGAGGAAATCCTCGCGCTCGATATAAAGCTCGCGGCCGAAGGGGATGTGGCGTGTGCCGGCGGCCGGATCGTCGGGATGGTTGATGGCGTCGAGCTGTTCCGTCCGGCCTTCGGGATAATTCTCGATCACGACCCTCAAGGGCTTCAGCACGGCGAGGCGGCGCGGCGCCGCCCGGTTGAGGTGGTCGCGCACGGCATGGTCGAACATCGCGAGATCGACGAGGCTGTTGGCGCGGGCGATCCCAACGCGGCGGATGAAGTCGCGGATCGCCACCGGCGGCACGCCGCGCCGGCGCAAGCCCGCCAGGGTCGGCATGCGCGGATCATCCCAGCCCGAAACATGGCCCTCGCCGACGAGCCGCGTCAGCACCCGCTTCGACAGCACGGTATAGGCGAGATTGAGCCGCGCGAACTCATATTGCCGCGGCCGCGACGGCACCGGCAGATGGTCAAGGAGCCAGTCATAGAGCGGCCGGTGATCCTCGAATTCCAAGGTGCAGAGCGAATGGGTCACGCCCTCGATCGCGTCCGACTGGCCATGGGCGAAATCATAGTTGGGATAGATGCACCATTGATCGCCGGTGCGCGGGTGCGTCGCGTGGAGGATGCGATAGAGCACCGGATCGCGCAGATTGATGTTGCCGGCTTCCATGTCGATCCGGGCGCGCAGCGTTTTGGCGCCGTTCGGGAATTCGCCGGCGCGCATGCGGCGGAAGAGATCGAGATTCTCGCCGGCCGCGCGGTTGCGCCACGGGCTGTCGCGGCCGGGCTCGGTCAAGGTGCCGCGATTGCCCCGCATTTCCCCGGCCGACTGGTCATCGACATAGGCATCGCCGTGGCGGATCAGATGCTCGGCCCAGTCGTAAAGCTGTTCAAAATAATCGGAGGCATGATGGAGGTGCCGGCCCCAGTCGAAACCGAGCCAGCGCACGTCGCACTCGATCGCGTCGAGATATTCCTGCTCTTCCCTCGCCGGGTTGGTGTCGTCGAAGCGCAAGCTGCAATGGCCACCATATTCGAGGGCGAGGCCGAAATTGAGGCAGATCGATTTGGCATGTCCGATATGGAGATAGCCGTTCGGCTCCGGCGGAAAGCGGGTCACGATTTCAGGGGCGCTGCCAGCGGCGCGATCGGCATCGACGATGTCGCGGATGAAATCGCGGCCGGGTTCCGCGATGGCAGGCGTGTCGGGCATCCTTACGTCACCGCCGGCGTCGGGGCGCGCGGGATTTCGCCCGGCTCGGCGGCGGCCAGGCCCTTGGCGTCGGTGAAGGCGTTGGTGATGGGATACCGACGGTCGCGGCCGAAGGCGCGACGGGTGATTTTGACCCCCGGCGGTGCCTGGCGGCGCTTGTATTCGGCGCGGTCGAGCATCCGCCAGACGAGCCGCACCACCCCTTCGTCATGGCCGCGGGTCACGATCTCGGCCGGCGTCATCTCGCGCTCGATGAGGCATTCGAGGATATCATCGAGCTTGTCATAAGGCGGCAGCGTGTCCTGGTCGGTCTGGTTCGCCTTCAACTCGGCGGTCGGCGGCTTCGAGATGACGCGCTCCGGCATGACGCGGCCTTCCGGCCCGGCGAGGCCGTCGGGCCGGGTCTCGTTGCGCCAGCGGGCGAGGGCGAAGATTGTAGTCTTGTAGACATCCTTCAAGACCGAAAAGCCGCCGCACATATCGCCATAGAGCGTGGCATAACCGACCGACATTTCCGACTTGTTGCCGGTCGACAGCACCATCCAGCCGAACTTGTTGGAGAGCGCCATGAGCGTGATGCCGCGTGCCCGCGCCTGAAGGTTTTCCTCGGTGCTGTCGGGCCCGCGGCCCGCGAAGGACGGCGCCAGCATCGTGTCGAAGGCGGCGACCGCCGGTTCAATATCGATTTCGCGCAGATCGACGCCGAGGAGCCGCGCCACCGCGGCGGCATCATCGAGGCTCTCCCCCGATGTGTAGCGCGATGGCATCATGACGCAATGGACCTTGTCGGCGCCCAGGGCATCGACCGCAACCGCGGCCGAGAGCGCGGAATCGATGCCGCCCGACAGCCCCAGCACCACGCCCGGAAATCCGTTCTTGCCGACGTAGTCGCCGAGGCCCAGCACCGTGGCACGATAGATCGCCTCAAGCTCGGCTGAGGGCCGCACCAGGATGCCTTTGTCGGCCGTCCAGCTACCATCCGCCCGTCGGCGCCAGTCCGTCTTCACCACCATCTCGCGCCAGTCCGGCGCTTGGACCCGAAGCGCGCGATCGGCACCGAGCACGAAGGAACCGCCATCGAACACCAGCTCGTCCTGGCCCGAGACCTGGTTGACATAGAGGAGCGGCAATCGGCTTTCCGTGACCCGCGCCACCGCGAGCGACATGCGCACATCGCGCTTGTCGCACTCATAGGGCGAGCCGTTGATGACGAGGAGCAATTCGGCGCCGCTTTCGGCGAGGGACTCGGCCGGGTCCTGGACCCACATATCCTCGCAGATCATGACGCCGATGCGCACGCCCTTCACCACCACCGGCCCCGGCGCCGGGCCGGGCGCGAACACGCGCTTCTCATCGAAGACGCCGTAATTCGGCAGCTCATACTTGAAGCGCAGCGCCGCGACCTTGCCGCCATCGAGGAGCGCCGCGGCGTTGTAGAGCCTGCCGTCCTGGCGCCAGGGCGTGCCGATGATCACCGCCGGGCCGGGGCCCATCTCGCGGGCGAAGCGGATGACGGCACCCTCGCACGCGGCGACGAAGGACGGTTTCAGAACGAGGTCTTCCGGCGGATAGCCCGCGACGAACAGCTCCGTCGAGGCGATGAGATCGGCGCCCATCGCCGCCGCTTCCGCGCGCGCCTTGCGGAACCTGGCGAGATTGCCGGCGATGTCGCCGACCGTCGGATCGAGTTGGGCGAGCGCGATGGTCAAGCGATCGGTCACGGCGCGAGCCTCCGCTTCTCCAGGAGGAATTCCCGGCCTTTCTTCACGAGAGGTTTGTCGTCATACGCCACGATGTCCGCCGTTGCATAGGTTTCGGGCCAGATGTCGGGAAGATAGGACCCGGTGCCGACCACGTCGATGGGCGCTTTCGCCACGGCCATCATGCGGCATTTATCGGGCGAGAAGCCGGAACTGGCGACGATCTTGACGCGCGGGAAGCCGGCCGCGTCGAGGCTGTTGCGCAGATGCCAGATCGCGGCGGCGCTGACCCCGGTGCCGACGAGATGGCGCAGATCGGCCTCCGAACGATAGCCGTGGATCGATTCCGGCGCCGCCTTCGCGAGGATTTCATAGGAGCGGTTGAGATCAAGCCCCTCGACATAACGGCCGCCGTGAGTGTCGAGCCGCAGCGACAGATCGCCGGCCGCCGCAAGATCAGGGAAGGCGCGGGCGATTTCGAGCGAATCCGAAATCTCGCGGCCAAAATAATCAACGAGGACGGTCATCGGCTCCTCGGGAAACGTCTCGCGGAACATCTCTGCGGCGCGCAAGGTCGAGCCGGCATAGCCGATCAGCGCATGGGGCATCGTGCCGCGGCCCTTGTCATTGCCGAAATAAGGCGCCGTTGCATCGGTGGCGTTGGCGATAAAGCCAATGGCGCCGGCCGTGCGCCGCGCCGCCGCCGAGCCGACCGCGGCGGCATAGGCCATCATCTGCGCCATCTCGGCGCCGGCGCAATGGCGCGCATCCATGGCGAGGAACGCCGCCTTCGGCAGATCGACACACATGGCATAGGCGTTGTAGGCGGCGACGCAGGGCGCGCCGAGCTTTTGTAGATAAAGCGTCTCAAGATCGACGAGGTGATAAAGCGAGCCCGAAAGATAGAGGATCGGCTTACCCGCGCCGACCCATTCGCCTTCGGGATAGATAAGGTCGATCTCGAACCGCGTACCGCGCGCGGCCGCCATTTCGTTCAGAAATTCCATCGCGAATTTCGGCGCCGAGATCACCGGCCGGCGCAAGAAAACGGCATAGGTCGCGCGTTTGTCGCCGAACTTGCCGACAATCGCCTTGGTGCGCAGGAAATACTGGTCGGTCTGCCGCGCGATGTCGGCTGGATCGGGCGGCAAATCGGCCTCACACCGCGGCGGCGATCCGGGCGCCGACGGCGCCGGTGCGCTTCTTCTTCAAGGCCTCGGCGATGAGGAAGGCTAGCTCCAACGCCTGGCTGGCGTTGAGGCGCGGATCGCAATGGGTGTGATAGCGGTCGGCGAGGCCGCTTTCCGTGATTGCCTGGGCGCCGCCGATACATTCGGTCACGTCCTGGCCGGTCATCTCGAAATGGACGCCGCCGGCATAGGAGCCTTCGCCCTCATGCGCGGCGAAGAAGCCGCGCACCTCGGCCAGCACGCGATCGACCGAGCGGGTCTTGTAGCCGGTCGAGGAGGTGATGGTGTTGCCGTGCATCGGATCGCAGCACCACACGACTTTCCGGCCCGCGCGCTCCACCGCGCGGATCAGGGGCGGCAGCTTCGCTTCGACCTTGTCGGCACCCATGCGAGCGATCAGCGTCAGGCGCCCGGGCTCATTTTCGGGATTGAGGAGGTCGATGAGGCGGAGCAGGTCGCCGGGATCGAGGCTCGGCCCGCATTTCATGCCGATCGGGTTCCTGACCCCGCGCAGGAATTCGACATGGGCGCCATCGGCCTGGCGGGTGCGGTCGCCAACCCACAGCATGTGGGCCGAACAATCGTACCATTCGCCGGTGGTCGAATCGACCCGAGTCAACGCTTCCTCGTAGGGCAGGAGCAGCGCCTCATGCGAGGTGTAAAGGTCGGTCTCGCGGATCTGCGGCGTCGTCTCCGAAGTGAGGCCGCACGCGGCCATGAAATCGAGCGTTTCCGAGAGGCGGTCGGCCATCTCGCGATAGCGCGCACCCTGCGGGCTCGAGGCGACGAAGCCCTGGTTCCAGCTATGGACGCGATGAAGATCGGCATAGCCACCCTGGGCGAAGGCGCGCAGAAGATTGAGCGTCGCCGCCGCCTGGGAATAGGCGCGCATCATGCGCTGCGGGTCGGGAAGGCGCGCCGCGGCATCGAACTCCATGCCGTTGACGATGTCGCCGCGATAGGCGGGCAGGGTGACGCCGCCTTGCGTCTCGGTATCGGCGGAGCGGGGCTTGGCGAACTGGCCGGCCATGCGGCTTACCTTCACCACCGGCAGCGCGGCGCCATAGGTCAACACCACCGCCATCTGAAGCAATACGCGGAAGGTGTCGCGGATATTGTTGGGGTGGAACTCCGCAAAGCTTTCGGCGCAGTCGCCGCCTTGCAGGAGGAAGGCCTTGCCTTGCGCCACCGCGCCGAGCGTGCCCTTCAAGCGCCGCGCCTCGCCGGCAAACACCAGCGGCGGATAGTTGCGCAAGGACCCCTCGATCGTTTCGAGCGCGGCCGCGTCGGGATAATCCGGCACCTGCCTGATTGGCTTCTCCCGCCAGGAGCGGGGCTGCCACTTCGCCACCATCACCCACCTCTTCCGCCGCGAATGGGAACGCGGCACCGGCAAGCCTATAGCGGGTTTTGCCGCCAAGTGCCAGTTCGGGTGGTCGGGCACCGACTCGGACCACGAGCGGAGGCCTACCGGCGCGGAAAAGCCGGCCGAAATTCGCCCGGAATTACCGGCCGGTTGTGGCGATCGCCGGCTCCTTTGCCTTGAGCGCCCGTGCCAGCCGGAGATGCGTCCGCAGGATCGGCAGCGTGTCGCTGGCGAAGTTCTTCAGTTGATAATCGCGGCCGGTCCTGCTTTCGCGCTGGAACATCGCGATCACCTTTTGATGGTCCGCGATCTGATCGCGGATATAGGCGCGGATGAAGGCGGCGCCCTCTAATTTCTGCAAGCGGTGCGCCTGCTTGAGGCCGTTGGCCGGGGGCACGGTCGGAAGCTTGATGTTCTGAGCTTCCGCGATCTTCTTCAACTGGGCGTTGGCCATGCCATGATCGTGGATCATGCGATGAGCGAACCGGTCGACGTCCGCCTCGTTGGTCTTCGCCAAGGCCAGCCGTGCCTCCGAAATCTCGCCAAGGTTGGCGCCGGCCGCCTCATCCGCGAAGATATGATCCCGCTGCGGCACGCGGGGGTGAGCGCTGGCGGCCAGCGCTCCGGCCGCCAGCATCACGGCGGCCAAGCCTATCGGCGCGAACACATTGAGACGGCGTCGGGGCATGAGTGGGCCTCCTCTCGATTGGTGCCGGCTATTCGGGCGCGTGCTGCCGCTCGTCGCGGCCCTCGGCGAATTCCTCGATCAACTTCCGGCAGAAGGCGGGCAGGTCGTCCGGCTTGCGGCTGGTCACGAGACCGTGGTCGACCACGACCTCCCGGTCGACCCATTCCGCCCCGGCATTGCGAAGATCGGTCTGAAGCGACGGCCAGGACGTCATCTTGCGGCCGCGCACGACATTGGCCTCGACGAGTGTCCAGGGGCCATGGCAGATCGCGGCCACCGGCTTCTTCTGTTCGAAGAATTCGCGAACGAAACGCACGATCTTAGGGTTCATGCGCAGCGCGTCGGGATTGGCGACCCCGCCGGGTAGCACCAAGCCCTGGAATTCCTCGCTTCTTACCTCATCGATGGTCCGGTCGACGGCGACCTTCCGTCCCTTGTCATGATGCTCCATGCCTTGGATCTCGCCCGATTTTGGGGCGACGATGTCGACCGTGGCGCCGGCCTCTTTCAACGCTTCCAACGGTTTCAGCAATTCCGACTGTTCGAAGCCGTCCGTCGCCACGATGGCAATGCGCTTGCCCTGGAGTTCACTCGCCATGATCGATCTCCCATGCTGGCTCTCGAGATCGGCCGGCGCCGCAATCCGGCGCAAGGCCGCTCTCTAGGGCCAACATGGGGAGTGGGGTGAAGTTCCTGCCCGGGGTGGACGCGAGGCCCGAATTAAAGCCTGAGGTGAAAGGCGCCGGCCCAAGTCACCGGGGCAGGGTGGTCTCGCCCTGGAGGAATTCGTCGATGGCACGCGCGCATTGCCGGCCCTCGCGGATCGCCCAGACCACCAGCGACTGGCCGCGTCGCATATCGCCGGCGGCGAAGATCTTTTCGACCGAGGTGCGGTAATCGACCGTGTTCGCCCGGACATTGCCGCGCGGGTCGAGCGCGACCTTGGATTGCTCGATCATGCCGGGGCGTACCGGGCCGAGAAAGCCCATGGCGAGCAGCACGAGATCGGCCGGAAGATCGAACTCACTCCCCGGCATTTCACGCATCTCGAGGCGGCCGTTCGCGCCCGGCGCCCAATCGAGCCGGATGCATTGGAGCGCACGAATCTTGCCGTCCTTACCGACGGCGCGCTTCGTCAACATCGACCAGTCGCGCTCGCAGCCTTCCTCTTGCGAGGACGAGGTGCGCAGCTTCAAGGGCCAGTCGGGCCAGGTCAGCCCCTTGTTCTCGTGTTCGGGCGGCTCGGGCAGGATTTCGAGCTGGGTGATCGATGCCGCGCCCTGGCGCGTCGCGGTGCCGATACAGTCGGAGCCGGTATCGCCGCCGCCGATCACCACGACATGCTTTCCCGCCGCAGTGATGGTGCCCTGGGGCGCGGCGCGATCCTCGGCATCGCCAGCATTGCGCTTGTTCTGCTGCGGCAGGAATTCCATGGCGAAATGGATGCCGTCGAGGTCGCGGCCGGGGATCGCGAGGTCACGCCCCCATTCGGCGCCGCCGGTCATGGCGATGGCGTCATGGCGCGCGAGCAGCTCCGGGATCGTGACATCGACCCCGACATGCACATTGGCCCGAAACTCGACCCTTTCGGCCGCCATCTGCGCCATGCGCCGGTCGATGGTGTACTTCTCCATCTTGAAATCGGGAATGCCGTAGCGCAGGAGGCCGCCGATCCGGTCGGATTTCTCATAGAGCGTGACGTCATGGCCGGCGCGCGCCAATTGCTGGGCACAGGCCATGCCGGCGGGGCCGGAGCCGACGACCGCAACGCGCTTGCCCGTGCGGCGCGCCGCGATGAGCGGCGGTAGCCAGCCTTCTTCCCAGGCGCGCTCGACGATGGCCAATTCGATGGTTTTGATGGTGACGGGATTGTCGTCGATATTGAGGGTGCAGGCCGCCTCGCACGGCGCCGGACAGATGCGGCCGGTGAATTCCGGAAAATTGTTGGTCGAATGCAGCGAAACGCTCGCGGCCTGCCATTGGTCGCGATAGGTGAGGTTGTTCCAGTCCGGAATTAGGTTGTTGACCGGACAGCCCTGGTGACAAAACGGGATGCCGCAATCCATGCAGCGCGCCGCCTGATGGTTGAGCTCGGGCGCCGGCAAGGGCTGGTAGAATTCCCGCCAATGCTTCTTGCGCGCCTCGACCTTCTCATAGGCGCGGTCGCGCCGGTCGAAGTCTAGAAAGCCGGTGATCTTACCCATGCTTCACATCCCTCATGGGTAGGTTCATTCGGCGGCGTCGGCCTTGGCGGCGTCGCGCTCGGCCCGCATTTCGAGGAGTGCGCGGCGGTAATCCTTCGGCACCACCTTGATGAAGCGCGTCACCGCGTCGTCCCAGTTTTCGAGCAGCGCGGCGGCGCGGGCGCTGCCGGTATAGAGATGATGCCGCTCGATGAGAATGCGCAGCCGTTCGGCATCGAAGCGCAAGGGATCGCCCATGCCGCTATCATCAACCGAAAGGGCGCGCTGGCGCGGCCGGTCATGCTCGTCGATGAGGGCGCCGTCCGGCGCCGCCGGCGCGACGCGCTCCAACTCCGCCATCGCCTTGTTGCACAAGGCATCGAAGCGGTCGTCGGGATCATAAACATAGGCGATGCCGCCCGACATGCCGGCGGCGAAATTGCGCCCGGTCTCGCCCAGCACCACCACGACTCCGCCGGTCATGTATTCGCAACCATGGTCGCCGGTGCCCTCGACCACCGCGACCGCGCCGGAATTGCGCACGGCAAAGCGCTCGCCGGCGACGCCCTCGAAATAGGCTTCGCCCGCGATCGCGCCATAGAGCACGGTGTTGCCGATCACGATGTTTTCCAAGGGATCGCGCGCGACGCCCTTGGGCTGGCGCACGATGACGCGGCCGCCGCTGAGGCCCTTTGCGACATAATCATTGGCATCGCCCCAGAGTTCGAGGGTGATGCCGCGCGCGAGGAAGGCGCCGAAGCTGCCGCCGGCGGTGCCATTGAGGCTGATCGAGATGGTGTTATCGGGAAGGCCAGCATGGCCATAACGCTTCGCCACCTCGCCCGACAGCATGGCGCCGACGGTGCGGTTGACGTTGCGGATGGTATGCGCGATCCGCACCGGCTTCGCCGCATCGAGCGCGCTCGACGCCACGCGGATCAGCTCCTGATCCATCGCTCGTTCGAGATGGTGCTCCTGGCGCTCGCAATTATGGATCGCGACCTGTGGCGGATGTGGCGGCTGATAGAGGATGCGGGAGAGATCGATCCCCTTCGCCTTCCAATGTTCGACGGCGCGGCGCATGTCGAGCCGTTCGACATGGCCCACCATGTCGTCGAAGCGGCGGAAGCCGAGTTTCGCCATCAGCTCGCGCACTTCCTCCGCGACGAAGAAGAAGAAATTGATGACGTGCTCCGGCTGCCCGGTGAATTTCTTGCGCAGCGCCGGGTCCTGGGTCGCGACGCCGACGGGACAGGTGTTGAGATGGCATTTGCGCATCATGATACAGCCGGCGGCGATCAGGGGCGCGGTCGAGAAACCGAACTCGTCGGCGCCGATGAGCGCGCCGATCACGACATCGCGCCCGGTGCGGATGCCGCCATCGACCTGGACCGCGATGCGGCCGCGCAGGCCGTTCAGCACCAGGGTCTGCTGGGTCTCGGAAAGCCCGATCTCCCATGGCGAGCCGGCATGGGTCAAAGAGGTGAGCGGGCTCGCCCCGGTGCCACCCTCATAGCCGGAGATGGTGACGTGATCGGCGCGCGCCTTCGCGACGCCGGCCGCGACGGTGCCGACCCCGACCTCCGACACCAGTTTCACCGAGACGCGGGCCTTGGGATTGGCGTTCTTCAAATCATAGATGAGCTGCGCCAGATCCTCGATCGAATAGATGTCGTGATGTGGCGGCGGCGAGATCAGGCCGACGCCGGGTGTCGAATGGCGCACCCGGGCGATGTTCTTGTCGACCTTGTGCCCCGGAAGCTGGCCGCCTTCGCCCGGCTTCGCGCCCTGCGCCATCTTGATCTGAAGATCGTCGGCATTGACGAGATATTCGGCCGTGACGCCGAACCGGCCCGACGCCACCTGCTTGATGGCGGAGCGCATCGAATCGCCGTTCGCGAGCGGCTTGAAGCGGTCGCGTTCCTCGCCGCCCTCGCCGGTGTTGGACTTGCCGCCGATGCGGTTCATGGCAATGGCGAGCGTCGTGTGCGCCTCGCGCGAAATCGAGCCGAAGCTCATGGCGCCGGTGGCAAAGCGCTTCACGATGTCCGCGACCGGCTCGACCTCGTCGATCGGCACCGGCGCCGCGGCGAACTTGAACCCCATAAGGCCGCGCAGCGTCAGCAGGCGTTCCGACTGGTCGTTGATGGACTCGGCATAGGCACGATACTGGTCGCGGGAATTGCCGCGCACGGCGTGCTGTAGCGTCGCCACCGAATCCGGCGTCCAGGCATGGTCCTCGCCGCGCAGGCGGAAGGCGTAATCACCGCCGGGATCTAGCATCTCGTCGAAGATCGGGTTGTTCCCGAAGGCATGGCGGTGGCGCGCGACCGCTTCCCGCGCGATCTCATAAATCCCGGCGCCTTCGACCCGCGTTGCCGTGCCGGTGAAATAGCGCTCGACGAATGCCGATTGGAGACCGACCGCGTCGAAAATCTGTGCGCCGCAATAGGATTGATAGGTCGAGATGCCCATCTTGGACATCACCTTGAGCATCCCCTTGCCGCACGCCTTGATGTAGTTCTTCTGGAGCTGCTCGGACTTGACGGGCAAGCGGTTCTGGACCCGGATCTGCTCCAGCGTCTCGAAGGCGAGATAGGGGTTGATCGCCTCGGCGCCATAGCCCGCAAGGACACAGAAATGATGGACCTGACGCGCCTCGCCGGTTTCGACGACGAGGCCGGTCGCGGTGCGCAGCCCCTCGCGGATCAGATGATGATGGACGGCCGCGGTCGCGAGCAGCGCCGGGATCGGCACTCGCGCGGCCGCAACGCGACGGTCGGAGATGATGAGGATGTTGTATTCGCCGCGAACCGCCTCCGCCGCCTCATGGCAAAGCCGGTCGAGCGCGGGCTCGAGCCCGGCCTCGCCCTCGCTCGCCGGCCAGGTGGCGTCGAGCGTGCAGGTGGCGAAGGCATGGCCGGCGGCGTCGGATTCCCGGATCGCGCGGATCTTTTGCAAATCCTGATTGGTCAGGATCGGCTGTGAGACTTCGAGCCGGTCATGCGAGCCGGCGGCATGGCCGAAGAGATTGGGCCGGGGGCCGATCATCGACACCAGCGACATCACCAGCTCCTCGCGGATCGGGTCGATCGGCGGGTTGGTCACCTGGGCGAAATTCTGCTTGAAGTAGTTATAGATGAGCTTCGGCTTGTTGGAGAGCACGGCGAGCGGAGTGTCGGTGCCCATGGAGCCGACCGGGTCGTCGCCCTGCTGCGCCATCGGCTCGAGGAAGAACTGAATATCCTCCTGGGTGTAACCGAAGGCCTGTTGCTCATTGAGGAGTGCCGTCGGATCGTTGCGCAGGCCCGAAGCGGCGGCGTTGGGACTGTCGCTTTCCGGCAACTCCTCCAGCTTCAACTGGGTCTTGTTGAGCCATTCGTCATAAGGATGCTCGGCGGCGAGGCGCTCTTTGATCTCGGCATCCTCGACGATGCGGCCCTCTTCCAAATCGATCAGCAGCATCTTGCCGGGCTGAAGCCGCCATTTGCGTCGGATGCGTTCCTCCGGGATCGGCAGCACGCCGGTCTCCGACGCCATCACCACGATGTCGTCATCGGTGAGGAGGTAGCGCGCGGGGCGCAAGCCGTTGCGGTCGAGCGTCGCGCCGATCTGCCGCCCGTCGGTGAAGGCGATCGCCGCCGGCCCGTCCCACGGCTCCATGAGGGCGGCGTAGTATTCGTAGAAAGCGCGGCGCTGCGGCGCCATCAAGGGATTGCCGGCCCACGCCTCCGGGATCAGAATCATCATGGCATGGACGAGGGAGTAGCCGCCGGCGACCAGGAGCTCCAACGCGTTGTCGATGCAGGCGGTGTCCGACTGGCCATGCGGGATCAAGGGCCACATCTTGCCGAGATCGTCGCCGAGCAGGTCCGACGTCAGCGAACCGCGGCGCGCATACATCCAGTTGACGTTGCCGCGCACGGTGTTGATCTCGCCATTATGGGCGAGGAAGCGATAGGGGTGCGCGAGGCGCCAGGATGGGAAAGTGTTGGTCGAAAAGCGCTGATGCACCAGCGCCAGCGCCGATTTGCAGCGCGGATCGCGCAAATCCCGATAGAAGCTGCCGACCTGCGGTGCCAAAAGCAGGCCCTTATAGACCAGGGTGCGGGTCGAAAAGGACGGCATGTAGAAATCGCCGAGGCCCGGCAGATGGTGTGAGGCCGCCTCGTAATCGCGGCTGTTGAGCGTCTGCTTGCGCGCCGCCAGCATCTTGCGCTCGAACGTCTCCTGGTCGGCGAACGGCGCCGCCGGTACGACGATCGCCTGGCGGATCACCGGCATGGTCTCGACCACCTTCGCGCCGAGGCCGGAGAGGTCGGTCGGCACCTCGCGCCAGCCCAGAATCCACATGCCTTCGAGCGCGAGGTATTTTTTGAAATAGCCGATGGCGAAATCGCGCGAGGGACTGTCCTGAGGCAGGAAGCACATCGCCACCGCATAGCCGCCCGGCGGAGGCAAGGCCAAGCCTTGGCGTGTTGCCCAATGGCGCAGCAGTTCGTCCGGGATCTGGATGAGGCAACCGGCGCCGTCGCCGACCAGCGGGTCGTCGCCGACCGCGCCGCGATGGTCGAGATTTACCAGGATTTCGAGGCCCTGACGGATGATGTCGTTCGACTTCTCGCCCTTCACATGCGCGATGAAGCCGACGCCGCATGAATCATGCTCGTATTGAGGGTCGTACAGTCCCTGTCTCACGGGCAGTTCCATGACTGGCTTCTCGATAGGCTCCAACAGTGACCCCGCGCCGACACTCTCCCCATAGTACGATGTGTCAGCACCGCTTCCGTATTATGCATAAGGCGCCGGCAAAGGCGAGGCTAGAAAATCTTGGCTCGCCGATTGCTACAAAATGACGCCTTCAGTTCAGCCGTCGCGCGCGCGGTTCGCATCGTCGAGCACCATCTCAGTTGTGCTGTTTCTTCGTCACCTCGACGATCCCGCGGTCGGCATCGACCTTGACCCAATCGCCGGTCTCGATCAATTCGAACGGGTCCTGGTCGAAATCGGTCATCGACGGGATTCGCATCACCACCGCGCCAAGCGCGATCTTTCCCGTCATTACCGTGAACAGCATCGCCTTGGGCGCGGTCTGGGTCAGCCGCGTCATATGGAACGCGTTCGACCAGCCGGACGAGCCCTTGGCCCCGGGAAACACCAGGATCTTGTCCTTGAAGCTGATGCCTTTCAGCTCATGCCGGGTCTCGATCACGGTGCCGGTCTTGAAATTGATGCCGCCCCAGCCGGAGATGGTCTCGCGGGTGGCGAGTGCCTCGCCCTCGGCGATGCCGGGCGTCACCTTGCGGCCATGGATGAGGATGGTCGTGCCGCGCGGCGGCGCCTCGACGGTCATGAGAGCTCTCCCTTCCACTTGCCGGTCAGGGCGGCCTCGATGCAGTCGCGGGTGGTGCCGAACCACGCCTCGATCCCGACCATCGCCGGCAGGTAGTGCGATTGCTTGGCGCTGTCGAGCGCCACCACCTTGGTGCCGGTCGGCACGGACTGGCTAATCGCGGAGCAAGTATCGGTCAAGACGAGGCCGCCGGCATCGCGGATCGCCTTGGTATAGCCGTTGGTGTCCGCCATGCTCTTGACCGAGCGCGAGGTGAAGAGCCACAGCTTGGTATTGGGGCTGAGCTTCTTGCCGTCGAGGAGGCCCGCGACTTCCCAGATCTGCTCGATCGAGGCGTGGGGACAGCCGAGCATGACGTAATCGACATCGGTCGAGGTGCCGTTGCTGTTGAGGAGGTCGTACATCCGGCGCCGCTCGGCCGGGCCGTAGGTCACGGTTTCGACCGGCCGGTTGGGGCCGAATGCGACCTCGCGCGATGGCGCCTCGGGCGTGATGCCGACCATGTGATAGAGCTCGACCCCGCCCGAGGAGGCGGCGGCCGCGCCAAAATGCTTATGCCGGATGAGGTTCGGCTGATAGGAGACGCCAGTGATGACGGGGATGTTCTCCTCGACGGCATAGCCGGTGAAATAGCCGAGCATGCCCCAATCCAGCATGCTTTCGATCGGCACCGTCACCTCGATGGCGTGGGTGCCAAAGCGGAATTCGTCGCGATGAAAGCCCCAATCGGGGATTTTGCCGGTCAGCATCGCGGCGCTGGTGCTCTCGCGGCCTTCGGTATTGGTGCGGGCGCCGATGACCGAGTTGCAGAACACCACCGCCGAGGATTCCATCCAGGCGCAATGCTCGCCCTTCACCGGCACATTGCCCGCAAGATATGGGGTGCAGGTCTTCATCACCTGGATGCCGTGGTCCGCGACCTCGGCCTCGTCGGCGCGGAAATGCTCGAACGCCTCCTTCGAATAGCCCATGGTCTCCCATTCCTTGGGGTCCATGCCGCCCTGGAGGTGGCAGGAATAGGCCGAGACCCGCGGCACCGGCACCATCTCGTCGCTGTCGAGGTCGTAGAGCGAATAGATGGCGTTATAGCTGCCGCCATCCTGATCCTTATAATAATCCTTCAAAAACAAGCTCGAAGAGCCCGGCACGCCGGCGATGTTGTTGGTATCGACGAAGCGCGCGGCGCCCAAGGCCTCGGCATATTTGACCAAAAGCTGCATCGCCTTCTGCTTTGCCGGGCCGCCCGTCCCGTCCAGCATCGCCTGTTCGTCGTCTTTGAGCTTCACCATCGGCGCTCTCCCATTGAGACCGGGCAGTTTTTGCCAAAACCCGCCCTCTGACAACCGATACCTGATACCTTATCAAAGGGCGATCAAGGAGGATCACATGAACGCGGCAGAAGCGGGCATTTTACCGGTGAGTTCCGGCGAGGCGTTCGACAAGTTGCGCCGGGATTGGGCGGCGCGGCCGCCCCGCGCGAAATTCGCCGATGCCGCCGGCAGCCCCGAGGTCGCAACCCCGTTCGGCCCGATCTATGTCCTCCTGCGCGGCGAGGAGACCGGCGGTCAGCTCGGCTTTTACGAGCAGTTCGTCGCCGCCGGCACCGGCGCCGGACCGCATCACCAGACCACCGAGGATGAAGTGTTCTATGTCCTCGAAGGCGAGTGGGAATTTCAGGCCGGCGCCGACATCCGCCGCTGTCCGCCGGGCTCGCTGATCTATGCGCCGGCCCATGCCACCCACGCCTTCAAATCGGTGTCGCCCGGCGCGCCCGGCCGGATGCTGAGCTGGAACGCGCCCGCCGGGCATGAGCGCTTCTATGTCGGCATGGGCGCGGCACGGGCCGCGGGGCGCGATCCGAACGAGGTCGCGCACGCCGATTATCATGTCGATTTCACGCCTCAGGTTCATGTGCCCGCGCCGGGGCGGCCGGCCGGCAAGTTCGTCGATCGCGGCGCGGCGCCGGTCACGACCAGCGGCGGCAATCTTAGCGCGATGCTGCTCGACATGGCCGAGACGGCGGGCCGGTTCGTCGTGCGGGAGATCGATGCCACGCCCGGCGCGGCGCCGCTCGATACACCAAACCCTGACGCCAACCGCTATCTCTTCATCGTCGCCGGGACATGGCAGGTCGCGGCCGGCGACGACCGCCGCACCATCGGCGCCGGCACCGCGGTGCTGATCCCCGCCGGCATGGCGCATCGGGTGCAGCTTGCGGGCGACGCGCCAGGCCGGCTCCTCGACATCGCGGCGCCGATCGGCCCGCGGCACTGAGCGCGAAGCCGATGCCGCACGGAACCATGGCCCTGGGCCGCGACGAGGCGTTGGCGCGGGCGCGCCGGCTGATCCCGACGCTGCGCCAGCGCGCGGCCGAGGGCGAGGCGTTGCGCCGCGTGCCCGATGCCACCATCGACGATCTGATCGCGTCGGGCCTGCTCCGCCTCTGTCAGCCGGCGCGGTTCGGCGGCGCGGAACTCGGCTGGGACGTGCTGTGCGAGACCTCGATCGAGTTGGGGCAGGGCGACGGCGCGCAGGCCTGGGTCGCCAATGTCTATGGCGAGCATCCGATGTTCGTCGCGCTGTTTCCGGACGCGGCGCAGCATGAGGTCTGGGACGATGATCCCGACGCCCTCATCTGCGCCTCGATCATTCCCCAGGGCAATCGCGCGACGGCGGCGGACGGGGGTTATCGGCTCAGTGGCCGCTGGTCGTTCACGAGCGGCGTCCATCATGCGCATTGGATCATCCTCGGTGAACTGGTCGGCGGCGACCCGGCGGAGAGCCGCCTCTTCCTGGTGCCGCGATCGCAATTCCGCATCGATGATGATTGGCACACGATCGGCATGGTCGGGACGGGGAGCGCGTCGGTCATCCTCGATGAGGTGTTGGTGCCGGCGCACCGCACCTTGACGCAAGCCGATATCAACGAAGGCACGGCGCCGGGGGCGCGGATCAACACCGCGCCGATGTACCGGATGCCGCTGATGGGCTTCGCGCAACTGGCGCTGGCCGCGGTGCCGGTCGGCGTCGCCATCGGCATGGTGGAGGATTTCACCCGCTTCATCGGCGCCCGCACCGGGAGCGGAAAACCGCCGGCGGGCGCGGAATTGCTGATGGAACGGCTCAGCGAGGCAGCGGCCGAGACGCGCGCGGCGGCGCTGTTGCTGCTCGATAGCGCCCGCACCAATGCGGCGCTGCTCGCGGCAGGAAAAACGCTGGGCGAGGCCGACGCCGCGCGCTCCATGCGCGACGGCGGCTATGCCGTGACGATGGCCCGGCGTGCCGCGACGAGGCTGTTCGAGGTTACGGGCGGCCGCGGGCTTAATCTTTCGACGCCGCTGCAACGCGCGTTTCGCGATGTAATCGGCGCCGCCGCGCATGGCAGCCTCGGCTGGCCGCGCAGCGCGATGACCTACGCGCAATTCGTATTGCGGGCGAAGGGAGATAGGGGATTCCCGTTCCTCTAGTATCTCGTCGCGGATGAACTCGCCGGGGTGGGTCGGAGTCGTGCCGATTTTTTTCGGGCGCGTTTTTTATCCTCATTTCACGTCGACCAACTCGATTTTTAGCCGCTTGCCTAGGGCGAGGGCGGCCCTATTCAGCATATCGAGCGATACCGCCACATTGTCCGGGTCGAGCACGCGATCGACCTGCGACCGGCTGGTCTTCATGGTTTCGGCCAAGTCCTTCTTCGTGAGTGCGCGGGCCTTGCGCGCTTCCTCGAATTGCCACGCCACCACGCGTTTGACGGCGGCGTCATAAACGTCCTTGCCGATTCCGACCTCGTTCAAAAACTCCTCAAGGGTTTCGCCGGCCGGGCCTTTGTCCTTCTGTGTCATGGTCATTGCTCCTTCCGCCGCTTGTAATCGCGCCAGCGGGCCTCCGCCGTATCGATCTCATTGTCCTGCCGCGACGGTTTCTTCTCGAAGCCGTGCAACAAAATCATCTCGCCGCCGTCGATCCCGAAAATCACGCGGGCCTCGACCTTGCCCTCGTGGATCGTTGAGCGCACCTCACGCAATCCAACGCTTCCAACCGGCCGGGTAAGGGGCATTCCCACCGGCCAGCCAAACTCGACAGAGGCCATGTCTTCGCCCACGATCTTTCGGTCGGCCTCCACAAGCCCCATCAGCCAGTCACGGACCGGCCGATTACTCGCGGGCGTACGATAGAACCGAGCGGTCAGGCGCTTCATGCGCTCCGCGTTCATTGATTATATGTACCATATACGGGGCGTCTTGTCAACTTTTAACCCGTCCTTTGTTCGGCTCAACGCCGTCCGCGGCGGCGACGCGCGCGGCGACGCTGCTGTTGCTGTTCGAGGTCACGGGCGGCCGCTTAATCTTTCGGCGCCGCTGCAACGCGCCTTTCGCGATGTGTTAGGGGCGGCGGCTCATGGCAGCCTCGGCTGGCCCCGCAGCGCGTTGTCCTACGCGCAATTCGCGTTGCGGGCGAAGGGATAGGGGCCTGTTCGTCCAATGCGGTGTTCATTCAGATCGAATCACTCTCACCGTCATTCTCGCGAAAGCGAGAATCCAGGTTCGGCGACGTGCCTCTGTTCCCTGGGTCCCCGCTTTCGCGGGGACGACGCGAGTGTTTCAGCCGAATCGGATCGCGCGCGAATACGAGGCCCAGTCAATGCGAAGCAGGAATTATCCTTAGCAGAGAAATCCGGTCGCGGAAGCTCCGAGACCGTCATTCGTCGAGCTTTTCTGGTGCGGAAATTCAGTGCACAACCGGGCGGAATTCGTGCGCGCGAGCAACGCCTTTAGCGCAGCGCGTCGTCAGGTAGGCATCTAAGGCTTTGGGCGGGGCGGCGTTTTCGACTTTAGAGCTTCGGCAGCTTGAGCCTGTCGCCTCTGCCGCACTGGATCGATGTAGAGCTGCTGTAATAAAGATTCGGTAATATCAAGCAACGTAAAAACTTCCTCTCGCGTCGGGCTGTATCCCCGATGAGCCGCTGCGCTTCCAGCGTCAAAAGCCGCATATATCACTTCGACCTGAGTCTCCGTAATAGGGTGTTGCTTACGCATCCGATTCAGCTTGTCCTTAAAAGTACCTTCCTCGCCGGCCGTCGAAGTGACCGCGAAATCAACGATTGCCCTCGTACCCATCGCGGCCAACGCAAACGCTTCCATGCCGACGGCGGCGTAAATGTCCGCGTGTAGCTTGACAACCCAAAGATCCTCATTTTTGAGACCGAGGTAAGCATCAACTCCCCACTCAGGCATCTTTCTTGATGGCGTTGGCGGATAAAGATCGCGGTGGAGAATTGGCGTCGAGCCGTCTTCGGTATATTCGGTATCCTCAGAGAACCAGTGACTGTGGACAAACGTTACTGTATGGCAACCGCCACACTCTATTATTGACCATGTGTCGCTTCCGTCGACCGGTGCGTCATCGTCACTCCACGAGCGCGTCTTCTCTGCGATCATAGAGTGACGGCGTTCGCCGCCACATTGACGGCAGTACGACATCAATTCGTCGCCCTCTTGATCCATCGCCCCCTCAAGCCGCGCTTTCGCAGGGGTGACGGAAAAATCCTTCAGCCTTGAAGTTGATTTTCATCTTGCGCGCCGCCATCAATCCGATTCCGGCTGCCCGCGACGCCGGGTGAGTTGCGCGCGCAAATGGTCGCCCGTAACCCTATCCTCGCCGGCATGGCGCTGCCGTTCAACATTCCGCCCCTGGGAAGCGGCCTGATCAAGGATGTAATCGGTCGATTGGATGAGGCCCGCCGCTTCAAGCTCGCGAAGAAAATCCCCGGTGCTGATCAGGCTCACGCGCGCATCGACGACGGCACGGCGCTTTTCAATGTCGCTGTCCTCGAACAGCAAGAGAGCCTCGGCCGCCGGATCGCCGCGCAGAAATCGCTCCAGAGTCTCGATCGCCGCCTGCTCGCCGAGCCCGCGAATGGCGCGGCCCTCTTCGAGCCGCCGCTGCTGGTCGATGCCGATGTCGGTCGGGACGATCTGTACGGCGTCGAGATGCGCGTTGATCCATTCGACAATCTGTTCGGCGCCAGGCGCGCCATGGACGCGCGTCGCCTCGATATAGACTGCATCGGGGATGCGCACCGGCAGCCCAGGCCACAGCAAGGCATCGAGCGATCCCGCGAGCACGAGCGTGAACAGCGGCGAGGTATCGGTGACGATGAGGCTGAACGGCTTCTTCACTGGTGCGCCCGCAACGCTTCGCGAATGAGCGCCCGGCCGCGCCGCCGCGCTTCGACGTTCGGCCCTTCCATCGCCGCGACCGGCGGCCGGAGGCCCAGTTCGCCAAGGGCACCCAGCACCGCAACGTAATCATCAAATCCGCGCTCGCGCAAAGCGTGCCAAGTGACTTCACCGGCCGCGTATTGACGGATGAGGTTGTCGCGCTCGTTCCGGGTCATGCTCTGTTCCTGGCGCCGTGAAGCCGCCTTCCAAGGATGCGTGTAAGATAAGGATAGTATCACATTGACTGGGGAATCCGCCGATTTGCCAACCGCGCTCCTTGGTGACGACGGGCTGGCGATGTGCCTGGGTTTCCTGGGTCCCCGGCTTTCGCGGGGACGACGGAGGAGCGCTTCAACTTGAGGCGCGCGGCGTCAAGATGGGCGGCCGGCCGAAGCTGACCACGCATCAGCGGAAAGAGGCGCTTAAGTGCCGCGACCAGGGCGAGCCGGTGCGCGAGATCGCGCGCAGCTATACCGCCGCAGTAACCACAATGAGAGCCGAGAAGATCAACGCCGGGGCGAGATGCCGGAACGGTTCCCGATTGCGTACCAACGTGAAGAGCGCGCCGATCATGATCGCACCGGCGAGCGTTAGGCCGAAGACTCTGGTCTGCCGTCCAAGAAGAAGTGCCGCACTGGACAGTTCGAGAGCGCCACAGAGCAACGGAAACCATACCGGGTAACCCCAGCGTGCGAAGTCGCGCTTCACCGCGCCGCGTCTTGCGAGATTGACCACCCCGGCAGCCGCGAACAGAACCGCTAAGATCGTCACGAGAATCGATTCGAAAGGTAAACTGTTCCACGCCATCGTCATGCTCCGTTGATTTGGTGAAAGCGCTTTTGTACGAGAGAGGTCCGCAATCGGGCAGGGGCCATGGGGTTTCCACGCAAGAACTCGCCGGGCATGCTGGCCGCTTCATTCCGAAGGGATGCGAATTTCCGGAGCAGATCCGGAAAAGTCGCATCCCACCGCTGATCCGCGGACCTACGCCGTGGCGGCCTTCTGGGCCGCCGCGAAGACATCGCGGGCGGACGTCGTGCCCGGGACGTGCTGCGTACCCTCGACCCCGAGGTTCATCCATCCCGCGTTGATGGCGTCATACATCCCTTCGGCCGGTCCGGTCTGGCCCTTCGGGATGCCGAACTGCTCGAAAGCTGCCGGCCACCCGGCCCGCGGGACGGCAAAGGCTTTAACGTCGCGCTGCATGACTTCGCCCAATTGCGCCGCGACTTCATCCGCGCTGACCATCGAACCGAGTTCGATGACCCGATGTCCCGACCACGCCGGCCCGGTCAGAAGCGTTGCGACCTCGGCGCCGATGTCGTTGCTCGCGACCATGGTCGATTTCCGGTTGGTCGGGTCGTAGTAGACGGGTAGCGTGCCGCCCTGGGCGACTTGCAGGCCGTAAAGGAAGTTCTCGAAGAACCCGCCGGCGCGCACAAATGCGATCGGCAATGTCAGGTCGCGAAACCCTTGCTCCAGCAGCGACAGGGAAGTGATCATTCCCAACCCGCTGGTCCGGTTCGCCCCCATCGACGAGAGCGCGATCACACGGGGCGGCGCGACCTTGATCAGTGCCGCGACATAGTTTGCGATGATGCCCTTGGCTTCCCTGTAGTCCGGCGAGGGAGTCCAGACGGTCGGCAGCATGACGAATGCGCCTTCGACGCCCTCGAGCGCCCGCTCGATGGCGGCCGCATCATTCCAGTCTCCATCGACCAGTTCGACACCGTGGTTCGCCCAGCCTGCGGCGTTGGCTCGATTGCGGACCAATCCGCGGACCTGCTGGCCGTGGTCCATTAGATGTCTCGCCGTTGCGCCGCCGACTTTTCCTGTGATTCCCATTACCAAAAACATGCGTTTTCTCCTGATCTTGAGGGACAGAGCACTGCTCCGGTTGGTTCAACGGATGAGCGGCAGAATGGACCGGATACGGGGATCGCGCGCGTAGAGGCCGCCCCATGTCATTGCACCCAGAAGCAGGGCAATGATTTCAGGCGGCGATCCCAACTCACCCATGCGGACATGGGCGCAGATGGCACCTCCCAAAAAGCCCGTCGCCAGGATCGCGCCGAGGACGGTGGTGGCCGGGACGGCGTAAAGGATGGCGCAGGCGAGTACGATCGGACCCTCGACACGGGTCAGCGCCATCGCGAACCCGGTTTCCTGCAACATGCTGGCGATCTGTGCTGGCGCGAAAAGCTGAATAGCGCCGTCTGCCACC
>JBOHLV010000223.1:0-9511 GCA_050729815.1 Allostellaceae bacterium | reverse complement strand
CGGCAGCACGGCGCGCTCCATGCCGGCCACCGCGCCGACGAAGAAGACCTGAAGCGTCTGAAGCGCGAACTGCTCGCGGTTGACCGCGATGCCGCGGCGATGCGGTGCCGGGGCCGGCGCCGCGATGTCATGCGCGCTCATGGCCACCGTCCTTGATGGCGCCGACCGCGCCAAAGGCGGCGCCGATGGTGGTTCGCCGGCCAAGTGAGGGATCGACCGCCTCGGCAACGCCGATCTGGCCGCCCGCGGGATTCATCGATCGTCAGGCCCGTGCAAGTCCCGCGTTTGCCGCGCGGAACTCCGCCGCGCGAAGTGGGGGCGGTGGAATTTCCTCCAACATTGCGCGCACAAATGCCTCTTCGTCGTCGATGCGGAACGCCACGTTGTGACGCTTCTCGAAGCCGATCGTGGATATGGGCTTGCCGCTTAGCCGGCGCCCACAGACCGAACCGGCAAACGCGCCCGGCAGCACTTCCAAATGGTCGGGCAGCGTCTTCAGACGGCCCAGGCTTCGGAACAATGCGCGCGCTCCCTCTTCGGCCGTCGCGGCAAGTTCGGTCCGGCCGACATCGCCGACCATCAGCGTGTGGCCCGTCAGCACGAACCAGGGTTCCTCGGCGCGGGTATGATCGGTGACCAGAAGCGAGATGTGCTCGGGCGTATGGCCCGGGATGTGCAGGATTTCGGCCGAGACATTGCCGAGATCGAGCAATTCGCGATCGTGGACGCCGCGAAAAGGCGCCGACGCTTCGGCGCCGGCGAACAGCACGTAGTCGGCCCCCGAGGCCCGCGCCAATCGCCGCCCCGCCGACAAGTGATCGGCATGGATGTGCGTGTCGATCACATAGAGAATGCGCATGCCGGTTTCCGCCGCCGTGCGCAGATAGGGCTCGGCGTCGCCGACCGGATCGACAACGGCGGCCTTTGCCTTGCCGCCGCAACCGAAGAGATAGGAAATGGCAACAGGATCGGTATGCAAATAGGAACGCAAGATCATGGTAGCCTCCAACCTCCCGGCCAATTCATGGCGACAACGCCCCCGCCTTGACCGCCAGGCGCCATTCATTTAATCATTATGTTGAATGTATAGGAGATCGACGCCGCCAATGTCAAGCGAAGGCCCGAAGCAGGTTCTCTATCGGCAGTTCGCCGAGGTCGCGAAGGCGCTCGGCCACGGCCATCGCCTCGAAATTCTGGAATTGCTGGCCCAGGGCGAGCGCACGGTGGAGGCCTTGGCCGAACGCGCGGGCCTATCCGTTGCCAACACGTCCCAGCATCTACGGCTGATGCGGCGCGCCGGCCTGTTGTCGTCGCGCCGTGCCGGCAAGTATATCTATTATCGGCTCAGCGATCCCGCCGTAATCGACCTTACCGCGGCATTGCATCATGTCGCCGAGCGGAACCTGGCCGAGGTCCGCGACACGATCGGCGGCTATTTCCGTGAGCGCGACGCCATGGAGCCGGTGTCGCGCAGAGAGCTTGCCCGCCGTCTCAAGGATGGCGAGGTGACGGTGCTCGATGTCCGGCCGGAAGACGAATTCGTGGCCGGCCATGTGCCGCACGCGATCAATATTCCGTTGCGCGAACTGGCGGAACGCCTCCGCCAACTGCCGAAGGGTCGTGATGTCGTCGCCTATTGCCGAGGCCCCTATTGCGTGCTGGCGTTCGAAGCCGTCGCCCTGCTCCGCCGGAATGGCTTTGCCGCGCGCCGGCTTGAGGACGGCTTTCCCGAATGGCGGGCCGCCGGACTGCCGACAGCATAAGAAAAAGCTTCCGCGGCTATTGCCGTTTCGGGGGCCGATCGTGGCGCCGCGCCGCGCCGTCCCGGAACAGCGCGTCGACGATCGGGCATTGGGGAATGCGATTGCGCGAGCATTGCGCGGCCATATCGCCCATCACCTTCTGAAGGCGCCGCAGATCGGCGATCTTTTGACGAATCTCCGCAAGATGGTCCAGGACCAGGGTATGGATTTCGGCGCAGGTGTATTCGTGTCCGTCGACGAGGCGCGCCCATCAAACACGCCGATTTCTGGCAGGTCACCGGCGACGCGCGCGACTTCACGATGGCGACGCTCGGCATCGCCGATGCCTCATTGCGCGAGCGGTTGATGAACCTCTATCTGACGCTCGACGCCTTCCCGGAGGTGCCCGGCATGCTGCGCCGCCTGAAGGAAGCGGGCCTCAAGACCGCGATCCTCTCCAACGGCTCGCCGCGGATGCTGCAAGCCGCCGTCGCCCATGCCGGGATCGGCGATCACCTCGACGCCATCCTGTCGGTCGAGGAAGTCGGCGTCTACAAACCCCACTCCAAGGTCTATCAGCTCGCGGTCGACCGCTTGGGGACCGTGGCGGGCGCGATCGGGTTCCAATCGTCCAACGCCTGGGATGCCTATGCGGCGTCCAGCTTCGGCATGCGCGTCGTATGATGCAACCGCTACGGTCAGGCACCCGAACGCCTGCCCGGCGAACCGGATCGCGAGGTCACCTCGCTGGCGGAAATCCCGGCGCTGGTCGGCGCCTGAGCCAAGCCAAAAAACGACCGCCATCAAAAGGGAGGCCTCTCTCATGCCGTTTCTGCCATCCATACCTCGTGATGCGAAGGTTCCGCATGTCCTCGCGTTGTTTCCCAAAGAGGGAAGCCGCGCGGGCAAGCCTCTGATCGCGCTCCACGAGGCTTTGTTGCGAGAGGAATCGCCGTTTACGATTCCACAGCGGGAGATGATGGCGGCGTTCGTCTCCGGCGTGAACGCCTGCGAATACTGCTATGGCGCGCACACCGCGTCGGCGAAGGAATTCGGCGTCCCGGAGGCCTTGATCGTCGATCTCGTCGCGGATGTCGATTCCGCGGATATCGACGACAAGATGAAGCCGGTGATGCGCTTCCTCAAGAAGCTCGTCCTGACGCCAACCAAACTGACCGAGAGCGATACCCGCGCGATGCTCGACACCGGCTGGAGCGAGCGAGCCGTCTATGATGCGGTGCTGGTCGGGTGTCTTTACAGCTTCATGAACCGGTACACCAACGGTCTTGGGCTGACCCCCATTCCGGAACAATTCGAAATGGAGGGTAAGCTCATCTGGCGAGCTTTTGAACGGCTTGCGACACTATGCGCAGCGTCTAATGCGGGGACCATCGCCCCTGACGCCGGGCGAACGCGAGCTGATTGCCGCCTATGTGTCCGGTGTCAACAGCTGTCGCTATTGCTTTGGCTCCCGCTCATCGGTCGCCAAGGGGTTCGGAATTCCCGAGAGCGTGTTTGCGATCTTGATGGACGACCTCGACCTTGCGCCGATCGATGCACGACTGAAACCACTTCTGCGATACGTCCGTAAACTGACGGAGACGCCAAGCCGCATGACGCGCGCCGATGCCGATGCCGTCTACCAAGCCGGCTGGCACGACGAAGCGCTTCTCCATGCCGTCGCCGTGTGCGCCTATTGTCGAAGGCACGGGCATTGTCGGGAACGCGGAAGGATATGCAAAGGCCGCGCATCAGTTGATCGCCCGCGGCTACGACACGTCCCAAGGCGATGTTGGCCGCTAGGTCGGGAGAATCTGTTTGGCTTTGGGAACCGTACAGTCCGTCAAAGTAGAGAGATCGAAACCTGGCACATCATGGGAGAAAGAGATGCCATTCTTACCCTCGCTCCGTAAGGGCGCGACCCTCCTCGACGTCTTCAAGGCGTTTCCGGATACGGCCGAGCCGCTGATCGAGTTCCACGAGGTCCTGCTGCGCGGCCCCTCGCCATTCACCGAGGCGGAGCGGGAAATGATCGCGGCCTATGTGTCCGGGCTCAACCGCTGTCGCTATTGCTATGGCGTGCATACGGCAACCGCCGAGCGTCTCGGCGTGCCGGAGGGCGCCGTGCAGCAGTTGGTCAATGCTGCCGATGCGGCCGGCATCCCCGAAAAAATGAAGCCGGTGCTGCGCTACGCGCAGAAGCTGACGCAAGACCCGCGCGGTATCAGCAAAGCTGATGCGGACGCGGTGCTCGCCGCGGGTTGGGACGAGACGGCGCTCTATCATGCGGTTGCGGTAACGGCGTTGTTCAATTTCATGAACCGGCTTG
The DNA here is from genome assembly GCA_050729815.1 of Allostellaceae bacterium. Lineage (GTDB taxonomy): Bacteria > Pseudomonadota > Alphaproteobacteria > ATCC43930 > CGMCC-115725 > JAATGI01. Next base: position 5,440 of record JBOHLV010000223.1, on the reverse strand, counting down.
TCGAAGGTCTTGGGATCGAACTCGACCCCGCCTATGTCAAACCAGCCGCCGATCGCCTGGCCAAAGGCGGCTATATGCCTTTGATCGAAATGATGAAACGCTAGCGCAAGGACGGAACGCTGGCCGCGCGGTTGTCGTGCATCCCGTTTCCCGCCGGCCGGCGATTTGCCGCGACGGCGACCCACTCGTTTCGGACGTGTGTGATATTCCCGTCCCCGCCAGTGACGCCACTAGGGTCCCATCCCGATATCGCTATTGCGCCCGTGATAGGCTTCGATGAAGCTTGCTACCGGCTCGAAAATGGCTGCGGCTATTTCGATCGGACGGCGGCCGCGCGGTTGTCGTGCGTCCCGTTTCCCGCCGGCCGGCGATTTGCCCCGACGGCGACCCACTCGTTTCGGACGTGTGTGATATTCCCGTCCCCGCCAGTGACGCCACTAGGGTCCATCCCGATATCGCTATTGCGCCCGTGATAGGCTTCGATGAAGCTTGCTACCGGCTCGAAAATGGCGGCGGCTATTTCGATCGGACGCTGGCCGCGTTATCACCCCGCCCAACGATCATTGGCGTGGGCTACGCGCGATCCGCGATTCCGACCATCCATCCGTTGCCGCATAACATCCCGATGGATGTTATCATCACCGAGCAAGGGATACTGAACTGCCGCGGCTACGTTCTCGGGTAAACATCTCCGTAGCCCGGTTCTTCTACGTGGCCGACGTCTCCGCCTCACCTCGCCCGTTCATCCGAGCATGCGCGCCCATTCGGGCGCGCAAACTCGTATTGGTTTACCAAATCCAGACCGTCCACGCCGGTCGAGTTTCAGGCTGTCGTATGTCGAGGAACGACTGGCTGGCGCCGTCGTCGCTCCGGGTGGGACTCCCGTTCGCGGTCCGGCCGTGTCATGGAATGGCCGTCGGCATGGGCCGCGGCAAGATCGGCGGTGGGCCAAGGCATGGAGTCCGGAGCAGATCGCTCGCCGCTTGGCCGCAGACTTTCCGGACGACGAGACGATGCGCATCAGCCACGAAGCCATCTACCAAGCGCTGTTCGTTGAAGGCCGAGGTGCGCTGCGACGCGAGTTGACGGCCTGCTTGCGGACCGGGCGGACGTTACGGCTGCCGAGGGCGCCACGCACCGGCGCGCAAAGGCGTTCATCTCTCCCGCGATCATGATCAGCCAACGCCCGGCGGAAGTCGCCGATCGTGCGGTGCCTGGTCACTGGGAGGGAGACCTCATCCTGGGCCTTGGCAGTTCGGCGATCGGCACCCTCGTCGAACGCACGACGCGGTTTACAATACTGCTGCATCTTCCGCGTCTGGCTGGGCACGGCAGCGAGCCACGTGTGAAGAACGGATCCGCGCTCGCGGGTCATGGCGCCGAAGCCGTTCGCGACGCCATCGCGCGTACGATCGTCACTTTGCCCGAGCAGGTGTGCAGGTCTACTTCTGCGATCCGCAAAGCCCTTGGCAGAGAGGAACGAACGAGAACACCAACGGACGGCTGCGGCAGTACTTTCCCAAGGGCACCGATCTCAGCACGCATAAGCGCAGATGATATCGCCGCCGTCGCCGCCGCCCTCAATGCCAGGCCACGCAAGACGCTCGACTGGAAAACCCCTGCAGAGGCGCTTGACCAATGGCTTCCGTAAGCCAACAAACTCCGTGTTGCGACGACCGCTTGAATCCGCCCAGTTCACCAGCCTCGACTTCACCGGCGTACTCAAGGACGCGGAGGTCGCGATCTCCATGGACGGGCGAGGCCGGTGCCTGGACAACGTGTTTATCGAGCGTCTCTGGCGGTCGCTGAAATACGAGGCCGTCTACCTGCATGAGATGACGGATGGGCTCGCAGCCGAGCGTGTCATCGGCAGCGCGCTGGAGATCGATCTCGCGCCGCGCGACGATCTCGGCCAAGGTCTTGCGGATGGTGATGTCGAGGTCGTTCAAATCGACCGGCTTGGTCACGAAATCATAGGCGCCGCGGTTCATCGCTGTCCTAAAGCCGTCCAGCCCCTTTGCTCCGTAGGGCAAAGGCGGAACGCTCGGAACCACGCGATTGGAAGCCGTGTTTGGACAACAATGCCGAAGGATCGCGAGAGGCCGTTGGGCCTCGGAGTTGAATGGAGAATTTCCATGGACAAAATGATCGCCGGACTGCTCGGTGCGGTAACCGGACTGGCCACACTGGGTTCCGCCCAAGCCGCCATACCTCCCGCCTCTGATCAGCCAGGACTTCTGACCGTTCCTTCCTATGCCGATCTTCTGACACCCATCCCCAATGCCTTGGATTTATTGCGAGCCGATAATGCGGCGCGCGCCCAATCGCCCGAGCCAGCGTCGCTCGGCGGCGTCGAAATCGCCTATCACCATCACCATCACCATCACCATCACCATCACCATCACCATCACCACCACCACCACCACCACCACGGATATTACGGCTACTATGGCCCTGGATTTTACTACCAGCGCTATTACCGCTACCATCACCACCACCACAATAGCGTCTATTTCAACATCCCGGGCATCGGAGGTTTCGCGGTTAGCCGCTAGCGGGATCGCATTCCCCGGGGTCGCGGCCCGGCCCTGGTCCGCGGCGCGCGAGGCCTTGCGCGATCGTGAGTGTCGATTAGTCGCCCTCCTTCTTCGTCTTGGCGCGCGCCGCGCGCAGGATGCGGCGGTAGGTCGCGTCGAACACGGTGTTGGTCGATGAGGTCCAGGTCGAATCCTTGCCGATCGTGTCGCGGCTCGCATGGATGCGACGGCCGCGCATCTCGCGTTCGGCCGCTTCCTCTTCGGTCATCGGCGCCAGCTCGAAATGCGCTTCCACCGGCACGAACAGCATTTGCATGAAGGGTTCGCCCGGCCGGAAGACGTGAACGCGGCCTTCCGGCGGGGCCTTGAACACCACGAACGACATCATCGGCCACCAGCTCGTGCGCAACAGGGCCGGAACGGCGAGCGGCACATCGTCGGCGGACGACGTGTAGTAACGCGGATGCGGCTCGGTGCGTACCGCCATATCGTCGGGCACGTGAAGATCGATCAGGACCTGATAGGTGTAGTAGTCCTCGCCGAAGGTGCGGAAGGGCGGCCAGTTGACGCCGATCCCAGGGTCCGACCCCCAGTCGCTTTCAAGCACCACCTGGCCATTGCGCTTGCTGATGCGCAACTCGTTGTCGAAGGGATAGAAGAGTTCGATGCCATACTGCGCGGCTTCGACAAACGGCATACAATGCCAGGCATATTCGTGCGAGCCGTCGCGCCGAGGTTCCTGGCGACCGGCCCACCCCGGAACTTCGATCCTCGTGCGCCGTGGGTTGAGGCGCGGTTCAAACAACCGGTATTTCACGACACGCATGTCAGCCTACCCTGTCGTAATAGCGAATCGAGCCCATAACACCCCGATCGTCTCGCCGGTTCCCCAACTTCGCCGCCGCGCCTATGGTCAGGCGTGCCGAATGTATGGAGGGGCGTTTCTGTTTTTGAGATCGAGAGGTCTCATATCGTCGTTACCTAACCGACGGCAACTCGTTGAACGGGGGCGTGTATGGGAAAATTCATTGCAGGACTCGTCTTCGCGATCATTGTGGCGGTGGTCGCTGGCTATGCCGTCATTACGACTGGTACGATTCCGGCCGGAGCTGGAGGCGCCAACCCGCTGCCGCTGGAGAGATGGGCGGCGAAAGCGTCGCTTACCGCGACACTGAAACGCGAGGCGCCGAACAGGCCGAACCCCGTGAAGCTCAATGATGCCAATTTGATCGCCGGTATCAAGCTGTTCCAACAGCACTGCGCGATCTGCCACGGTGGGCCCAAGGGCAACGCAGCACCCACGCCGATCTCGAAGGGCGAATACCCGTCGCCACCGCAGTTGGCCTCAGCGGGCGTGGAGGACGACCCCGAGAGCTGGACATTCTGGAAAATCGAGAACGGCATCCGCTGGACGGGAATGCCAGCGTGGCGATCCACCTTGCCCCGAGAACAGGCATGGACGCTTGCGCTCTTCCTCAAACATATGAATAAGTTACCGCCCGGTCCAGAGGCAGTCTGGAAGCATTCCGACCACTGAGAAAAGACCATTATGGCCCGTTGTAGAGACACAGGGCTCGTTCAGATTCCAGATTAGATCACGGTCAGTCCGCGCGCTTTGCGATCGGGAGGGCGAACGGCGTCGAAAGGTCGAGTTTCATGCCGCAAAGGCGGGCCCCGAAGGCAATCCGGCCCAGCCACAAAAGAGGGATAGAACAGCGAGCGCCAAGCCGATGATAAAGCCGACCACGCCGATGGTCCAATCGACAAGCGTGGGACGGCGGAAGTGGAAAATCTCACCGACCAGACCACACGGCTTCGCCCAAAGGCGACGACCTCGCTCTGAACGGGCCTAAAGCGGGGCGCAGTCTGCGGGCACGCAGATCCAGCGGGAGAACCACCGCTCGCGCCGGGCGCGAAGCGTTCCTTGAGGGAAGCTGCCGACCGGCGCAGCGGACTGACGGCAACCATCGCACCTGACCTGGCGACATTCGCCGTCCCCACGGAAATGCCCGCGGCCCTTTTCTTCCCGGCCGATCCCTCGCGATAGGCCCCGACTGCGCCGCCGGCGACGGAGGCGCCTGCGATCAGGCCGTTGGCGATACCGGGCCCGAAGATCGAGAGGCCGAGAAGCGACAGGGCGGCAAGGATCGACGACCTGACGCATCTGCGCCTCGGCACGTTCCGTACCTTGTCAGCTTCGAGCGTCACGGTAATGGTCGGGCGTCGGTGGAGAATGGCCGTGACGCGCAGCGAGCTGCCATTGGCCCGGGCCAACCGAAATGCGATCCTTCCCTTCCGGTCTACTTCCCGTGCAATTCACTCCAGGTTGCTCGCGACGATAACGTGGTCGTCGGGATGGACTTGCCCAAGGAAGGAGCCAGCGGTCGCGATAACCTTCTCCGCCTGGCCCCTGGCGGTGCCAATAGTACGATGCACGGAGCCGCGCGCACTCAACTCCACCAGGAGCTCACCGATCGCGGCGTCTACGCCGGCTTGTGACGCTCCGGGCAATCATCAACGATCAAGAATAGCTTGATCCGAGGGCCAGTGAGGAGGCAAGCATATCGCGGCGAGCATAGCCCTCGCGGGCGATGTCCTGGCACAGGCGACCCTCTTCCTCTGGAACGCGCATGCGCCACCTTGTGTTGCAGCATCATGGCGGCGAAAATTATAAGCCAGGGCGGGTGCTCTTTGCTGAAGACTGCCAACAAATGATCGTAACCACGGAAGATTCCTTGCCTATCCGGTTGTTACCCACACCCACTAAATGTAGGGCGCACCCATTCCCCGGAGTAAAGCCCGTCAAATGTCGGCGCGGCGGCCCCGCCTGCGATTCCGAGCAGCGAGCGGAACGAGTTGAACGGATAGAAGCGCCGATTAAATCGAAACGTGAACTCGTTGAG
>JBOHLV010000222.1:0-1699 GCA_050729815.1 Allostellaceae bacterium | reverse complement strand
AAGATCCTCGACACCGACCTGCTCGCCTTCGAGGCGCGGGCGAGCGGCCTTCGCGCCACCGATCTGATGCAGGGGCCGGTCTACGGCCATGCCAGCGACGCCGCGGCGGGCGATCCCGCGCTGATGCCGCATTTCCATTACGACGACATTTTCGGCACGGTGCTGAACCGGTTCGTGACGCAGGCGGTCGCGGGGGTGCCGCTCACCGTCTATGGCAGCGGCGCGCAGGTGCGCGGCTACATCGATCTCAACGATACCCTACGCTGCATCGAACTGGTCTCGCTTGATCCGCCGCCGCCTGGGGAGTTGCGCATTTTCAACCAGTTCACCGAGCTGTTTTCGATCGGCGAGCTCGCGGCGCGCGTCGCGGCGGCCGGGCGGGCGATGGGGTTCGAGGTCACGATCGGAAGCGTCGTCAATCCGCGGCCCGAGCAGGAGGAGCATTTCTACCAACCGGCGCATGACGGGCTCCGAAAGCTGAGTTTCGTGCCGCGCCGCCTCGGCGATGCACGCCTCGCCGAGATGATCGAATTCGTGGCGCGGCATCGGGCAGCGATCGATCCGCGCCGGATCATGCCGCGTATTTCCTGGTCGGGGCACGAGCCGGCGCCATGAACCGCTTCCTCGTCGCCATCGACCGGCACGTCCGGGAGCGGCCGGACGATGTCTTCTGTCATTTCATCAAGGCCGGCCGCACAAGGGCGATCACCTGGCGCGATCTTGGCCGCGGCGTCGGCGGCTTCGCCACCGCCTATCGCGCGCGGCGGCTCCGGCCGGGCGCGGTCGTCGCGATCTTCCTGCGCCACGACCCGGCGATTTATGCGGCGTTGTTCGCGGCGATGGCGCAGGGCCTCATCCCGACGATTCTCGCTTCTCCGTCGCCGCGCCAGGACCCGGCGATCTATTGGGATGCGTTGCGCCGGCTCCTCACGCATCTCGACCCGGCGGCGATCGTGGTCGCACGGCAAAGTATCGACGAGATGCGCGCCGCCGGCCTTGCCATTGATGCCGCGCGCGCGATCCTGGTCAAGGAGGTGCCGCGCACCGGCGCCCGGCCGACGCATGCTCCGGGCGAGGACGCGATCGCGCTGGTGCAGCACAGTTCCGGCACGACGGGGGCGCGCAAAGGCGTCGCCCTCACCTATCGCGCGATCGCGGCACAGCTTGACGCCTATGGCGCGGCGCTGCGCCTCGAGGCAACCGACCGTATCGTCTCCTGGCTGCCGCTCTATCACGATATGGGCCTGATCGCCTGCCTGTTGCTGCCGGCCTATTTCGGCATTCCGTTTGCACATTTGGATGCGTTCGAATGGGTGGCGCGGCCGGAACTGCTGTTCGCGGCGATCGAGGCCCATCGCGGCACGCTCGTCTGGCAGCCCGATTTCGCCTTTGCCCACCTCGCGGCGCGCGCGCCGGACTCGCCCCGCCATGATCTTTCCTCAATCCGCGCCTTCATCAATTGCGCCGAGCCGTGCCGGGCCGAGAGCTTCGCCGGCTTTCTCGACCGGTTCGCGGCGTCGGGCGTCAGGAGGGAGATGCTGCACAGCTGCTACGCCATGGCGGAGAGCGTGTTCGCGGTGAGCCAGACCGCCCTCGGGTCCGGTCCGCGCACCCGCATGAGCGGCGCGCCGAAGCGGCCGGCGATGGCCCTCGGCCGCCCCATTGCCGACATCGAGGTTTCGGTCCGCCGGCGCGACGG